>JBIITV010000033.1:0-37854 GCA_044340325.1 Lysobacteraceae bacterium | reverse complement strand
TGCCCTTGTTCGATGCGCCGACGAGGGCGTATGCAACGCTGCCGAAACGTTGGATCGTTGAACGAAGCCATGCGTGGCTGGAACGCGCACGGCGCTTGGTGATGCATCACGACCGATTGGTGGAGGTTTCCGAAAGTTGGGTATGGCTTTCCGAGGCTCGCAGACTTTTACGCGGCCTCACAGGGAAATGATTTGGAAACACCCTCTTTGCGCCAAAGAAAGTAACTCGCGCACCAGCGCGAAAAAGGTGCCAAGCCTTACCCATAAGCCAAGAATCGCCAATATCCGCAACCAGAAACCTCATGTGGAAATTGCAGGCTCGTTCCCATTCCAAAATCAAAGATCACACACGGAAGCATCACGAGCACGAGTTCATGAGGCACTCGAATAACTACCCGCTCGATCAGAGCTGAAAATCCCCAGGGCTGGTCTTCACGTTCTGCTTGAAACTCAGCACCGAAACGAAAACCCGGGTCTGATCGTGCAGCACGAACTCGAACCCGATCGGCTGACCATCCGACGAAAACCACGCCAGCCCACTCGTCACGCCGCTGCCCCATGTGTTCGGCGCGATGCGTGCGCCGCTGATCTTGCTGCCCTTCGACAACACAAGATCCTTCGAGGCGCTGAAGCGCAGCAGTTCGCCGGCGGAACCAAGCAGCGCGAGCGCGAGCGGGTCGGTGACTTTATCTGCGGCATCCTTGCCGGAGAAACCAGTAGCCAGGTCGCGCCAATGCACGATGCCGGCTTCGGCGACTGCGCGGAATTCGTCCTTGGCACCGGGGCGCAACACAAGGCGAAAGCGGTCGGGGCGTGCGAACAGCAGCGTTGCGGGATAGCGCTGCGGTGCGCCGACCTTGCCATTCTTGTCCGGCGGTGCATACAGATCGACATGGACATCCAGCAAACCGCTGTATGTGGTTTTATCCAAGTAGTGCAATTGGCTGGTAGCGGAAGCGGCGTGCGCGGATAGTACGGAGCCCAAAGACAGCGACAGGCCCAGCGCGATCGAGCAAAAGGAGCGGATGATGTTCATGGATATGTGTCCAAGTGAGAAGGCGTGTGGTGCGACGGTTTCACATGCCGCAGGCGAGCGTGACGCGTGTGCGCAACGAAGCAGGCGGAGTGCTGCCTTGCAGCGGATTGCAGATGGCATTGGGATCGACGATGCCTGTCGAAACTTCGACGATTCTCGCATCGGTACCGATACCAGGCACACCCGGTGGGCTGGGATCTGCGCAGGCGCCAGGGGCGAGGGTGGTGGCGTACGACGGCCCGCTTGCGCTGGTCAGGCTGATCGTGATCGGCACGCTGTTGATGTTGCAGATTTCCTGTGCGCGCAGACGGTTGGAGACTTCAGGCGTGCCCGGCAAAGATGCGGGCGCGTATGTGGGCGTGCTGCCCGCGCACATGCCGCCGTGCGACAGTTCGCGGACGATCGGGCCGTTGATCCGGGTGACTGTTCTTGTTTCGGGTGGCGTCATGCGCGTGGCGAAGACTCCGCGACCCATGTCGTCGACAGTCGGAAACATGGTGGGGTTGCGATCCGGCGTGAACGATACATTGAAGGTGTCCTCTGTCGGCATGAACTCTAGGCTTCCGACAAATGCATTGAAGCGTCTGGGCGGAAAAACTTCGGGAGTGCTGCTCAGGTCGACGTTGGGAGTGAAGTCAGCGCAATTGAAGCCAGGTCTCGAAACGCAGGCATTGCCGAGCGTCACGTTGTAGTTCGCGGTTACGGTGTCGCCGGGGCAATACTGCGCGGGACTGACGGATTGCGCATAAGGAAGTTGCGCATGCGGCAATACACAGCCGTTTGTCATCAACACTCCTCCGGCCAGTGCGGTCAGGGTAAAACGGTTGAGTTTCTTGAGAATGCCCATGTCGATGTCTTCAATGAGAAAAGGTCTGGTGCGGTTCGTTGTGTTCGCGCGCCCGCATGCTGCACTGTCACACTGAACGCATGCGCCGCGTGAGACAGGACAGCGGCCGCGAGATGAAATTCAGCGACAGGAAATTCAGCGGCAGGACATCCGCGCCAGCGTGCGCAGCGGCGGCGGCGGGACGTTGTTGTCCATCGTGCCGGTGGTGTCGCAGCGCGTGCCGGGTGCCGGCGTGACGGGCCGCACTTCGACAACACGCGCGCTTCCGGTGCTGGTGGGCACGCCGGGCATCGATGCGAGGCACTGGCCCGGCGACAGCGTCTGCGTGAACGATGTGCCGTCCGCGCCGCCGGACAGGGTCACGACCACGGCGACCGAATTGACGTTACACAGATCGGTCAGGCTCAGGTTCGGCGAGAACTGCGGCAGCCCGGGCAGCGGCTGCGAACTGTTGACTGGCGTGGCGCCTGCGCACATGCCGCCGTGGATCAGCTCGCGATTGACCATTGCGATGCGGGTGGCGATTCTGGTCTGATCCAGACTCTGGCGCTGGGCGAAGACACGCCCATCGGGCCTGACTTCGGCCGTCGGAATCAGCACGCTGTCGCGATCCGGATTGAATAGCACGCTCACACGCTCTGCATCGGGTGCAGTGAAACTCACGCTGCCGGTGTAGTTAGTGATCGATTGGGGGGGGAATACGGTTGGCGTGCTGCTGAGGGAAACGACAGGAAAGAAGCTGGCGCAGCTGGCATCGGGCGGGCAGACGTCTGCGCCGAGGAAATCGACGGATGCGGTGAGCGTATCGCCGGGGCAATAGTTGTTTGGCTCCAGGCGGGCATATCCAGGCCCCTCCAGATTCCTGCGTTCGATGATGCAGCCGCTGGCGACCACGACTGAGCACACAGCAATCAGGCAATAGCGGAACAAGCGATTTCGAAGTGGGCGCATGAAGGTGTCCTGAAGAAGTAATGAGAGTAGTGCTTCTCGCGAAACTGGAGTTCCGGAAACGCTCAGGCAATTGTTACGTAGAAATAGAGAAACGCAGGACAGTGTTGTTGAACGGATGAAACAACCTGCGGCAGAAAATCTTCGATTTTGTGCGCACGCACCTTCATGAAGTACGACGACGCGTTTTTGCGAACAGACACGTACGCACTGCGGGCCGCCGACCCGCAGTGCGGAGACTGCGTTCGGCTCAAGGGCAGCCGGTGATGACCTGGGTATTCAGCGGCGGGGCGCGAGGCGGGCTGTCGACAGTGCCGCTGCCCGGCGTGCAGACCAGCCCGATCGGAGTGGCTTCGATCACCATCGCCCTGCGGATTCCGGCGGACACACCGGGCATGCTGGTATCGATCATGTCGCCCGGGTCGAGTTCGGCCATGAAGGAAGGTTCGCCAACAACCGCGCTCGGGATGACGTACCGCACCCGCACGCCGTTGGCATTGATCACCCGCAGCAGGGCGACGTTCGGCGAATACCGCGGCAAACGCGGCACCTCAATCGGGAAATAGCGGGGAATGCCGCCCGTGCAGTCGCTACCGTGCGCCAGTGTGGTGGGAACCGGACTGGTGATGCGTGTCGCGCGCTGCGTTTCATCGGGGACCACGCCACGGGTGATGCCGGTCGGGATGCGGACTTCGGTAGCCGGAAAATCGAAACGCACATCGACGCTGTCGCCGGACGCTGTGAACGGCAGACTGTGCTGGTAGGCGGTGACGGTCTGGGCGGGGAACAGTGCAGGCGTGCTGCTCAGTGTCACGACCGGGCGGTTCAAGTTGCAGGCTTCCGGCGTACCGGTACAGGTGTCGGCGCGCAGGAAATCGTAGGACGCGGTGAGCGTATCGCCGGCGCAGTATTGTGCCGGGACGACGCTGCCGACATTGATGATGGGGCGCCGTTCGAGTCGGCAGCCGTTGGCGACCACGACCGCGCAAGCGGCGATCGCGCAATAGCGGAAGAGTTTGCTCTGGAACGTGCGCATACCGAACTCCGGGGGATGGGTGCCGATCCACTGGCCTTGATGAGAAAACCTCAACCTGAAGTCACGTAAGCCGCTCAATTAACCGGACAGTCGCTGTGCAGTGGAGCTGAACGACAGGCGCTTTTCAATGCGTCGACAAGGCCTTCGCACGTGCGCGCAACGCGATGATCAGCACGCCGCCCAGCACCATCGCACCGCCGATCCACAGCTGCGGGCCGGGCCGATCGCCCCAGAACAGGATGCCCAGCGCGACCGCGAACACCGGGGTCAGCAGCAGATACGGCATGACCGTGGCCACCGGATGGCGCTGCACCAGCCGATAGAACAGGCTGTGGCCGATGATCGATGCGAACACCGCCGAATAGACTGCGGCGCCCCAACTGCTCCAGTGCGCATGGCGCAGCGCGGCGAAGCCGCCGGGTTCGATCAGCGCGCTGATGATCAGCAGCGGTGCGATGCCGATCAACGCGGTCCACGCCTGCAGGTTCAGCGCATCGATCCCGCTCAGGCCGCGCATGAACACCGTGCCCAGCGCGATCATGAACGCCGCCAGCAGCATCATCGCCAGCGACGCCGGATGATCCAGCACCAGCGGATCGAAGCCCAGCACCAGCACGCCGGCGAAACTCAGCGCGATCGCCGAGCCGGTGCGCCACGCGAAGCGTTCGCCCAGCAGCCACCACGCCAGCAGCACCGACATCGGGATATAGCTCTGCATCACGATCGCCGGCGACGACAGATCCCCGGCCATGCGCAGCGCCCACAGGCTGGTGCCGAAATGCAGCGCACCGTTGAGCAGCGCCACCGCGATCAATCGCGACCACTGCGCGCGCGGCGGCCATCTGACGAAGCCGCACAGCAGCACGGCGAGGATGCCCATGCGCAGCGCGCTGAACAGGAACGGCGGGATCTCGCGCAGCGCGTGCGCCGAGGTGAGGAAATTGCCGGCCCAGACGATGCAGATCAGCAGCGCCAGAACGAGGTCGCGCGTCCCGAATACCGGTCGGCCGAAGGTGCGGTCAGACATCGCCGCACCTTCGCAGCAGAGGCATCAGTACTTCCAGCCGAGCTTGCGATAGATCTTGCTCAGGATCCACGCCGGACCGATCATCAGATAGACCACGTCGGTCAGGAAGCTCGGCTTCTTGCCTTCGATCTTGTGGCCGATGAACTGCACGACCCATGCCAGTACGAACACGGCGACGGCCAGCTGCAGCATGTGCATAGTGCCGATGGCCGCATGCAGCCAGCGGTTGAGCCACAGCATTGCGATCAGCACCGCAAGCATGCCAAAGCCTATCGCGCGCGAGTTGCGGTAATAGAACATCCACGCGGCGAAGGCCCCCATCGCCGCCCAGAAGCCGACTCCGAACCAGCTGCCGGGCACCGGGATGCACCACAGCAGCGCGGTCACCGTCCACAGGATCAGCGGCACCGCGAAATAGTGGATCTTCTGGTTGGTGATGTTGACGTGATCGGCCGAGTATTTGCCGAACCAGCGGTCGATCGGGCGTTCGAGGGGCGTTTCGATTTCGGTACGGGTATTCATCGCAATCTCCTCGAAGGTATTGATCGGTGCAGTATCGCGGGTGTGGTCAATCAATGCCGGTCAATCGATGCAGATCCCCGCCAACCGCTGCAAGGCCTCAGCGTACTTGGCGCGGGTGCGGTCGATCACGTCCTGCGGCAGGCGCGGGCCCGGCGCGGTCTTGTTCCAGTCCAGCGTTTCCAGGTAGTCGCGGACGAACTGCTTGTCGTAGCTAGGCGGGCTGATGCCGACTTGATATTCGTCGGCGGGCCAGTAGCGCGACGAGTCCGGGGTCAGCATTTCGTCCATTACGTACAGACGGCCGTCCGCGTCGGTGCCGAACTCGAACTTGGTATCGGCCAGCAGGATGCCGCGCCCGGCGGCGTAGGCGGCGGCGTAGGCGTAGATGCGCAGGGTGGCGGCGCGCACCTGTTCGGCCAGTTCGGCGCCGACCGTCTTGACCATGGTGTCGAAGTCGATGTTCTCGTCGTGGTCGCCCACGGCCGCTTTCGTCGACGGCGTGAAGATCGGCTCCGGCAGCCGTTCCGCCTGACGCAGCCCGTCCGGAAGCGTGATGCCGCTGACCCGGCCGGTGCGCTGGTAATCCTTCCAGCCGCTGCCGATCAGATAGCCGCGGGCGATGGCCTCCACCGGCACCGGTTTGAGTTTCTTCGTGACGACAGCGCGCTTGGCGTACAGCGCGGCGTCGACGCCGGCCGGCAGCACGCTGGCAACATCGATACCGGTGAGGTGGTTGGCCAGGATGTGCGCGGTCTTGTCGAACCAGAAATTGCTGATCTGGCAGAGCATCTCGCCCTTGCCGGGGATCGGGTCGGGCAGCACCACGTCGAAGGCGCTGAGCCGGTCGGTGGCCACCATCAGCAGCAGTGGGCCCTGATCGCGGGCGTCGGCCGGTAGCGCGCCGGGCGGGAGATCGAAGACATCGCGAACCTTGCCGCGATGGCGCAGGCTCAGGCCGGGCAGGTCGGAGTCGAGCAGTGTGGTCGCCACGCGCAGTCCGTCGAAAGCGGTCGGGCCGCCTAGTGTAAGGCCGTGCGGCCGGGGATGGCGGCCCGGGCTTCGTCTCCAGCGGGCCCGTCCGCGGCTGGTCGTCTCCGCAGCTTCCACCTGTAAACTCACCGACATGAAACGATGGTACGGAAAAGTGTTGGGATTCATCGCGGGCTGGCTTCTGACGAAGCACCCGGCGGGCGGCCTGCTCGGCCTGCTGCTGGGCCACGCCCTCGATGCCGACTGGTTCAAGAGCAAGCGCGATACGCCCTACCGGGTGCTGGGCGTGACCGAGGACGCCACCGACGCCGAGGTCGAACAGGCCTACCGGCGCATGATCAGCCAATATCATCCGGACAAACTCGTCGGCGTGGCCGATGAGCTGCGCCGCCAGGCCGAAGACAAGGCCAGCGAGATCAACGGCGCTTACGATCGGATCAAGCAGCTGCGCAAGCGCGGGTAGAACAGCCTTCGGGCCGCTATTTCACTGTCATCCCGAACGCGCGCAGCGCGGAGGGACCTGCTGTTCGATACGGCAACACATGCCGACAAACACGCCGCCACGCTTCTGATCGCGCGGCCATCGCATGCACGGATGACGGTCGCCGCCTCCCACCCGTTGTCATCCCGAACGCGCGCAGCGCGGAGGGATCTGCTGTTCGATACGTCAACGCAGGCCGACAAACACGCCGCCGCGCTTCTGATCGCGCGGCCATCGCACGCACGGATGATGGTCGATGCCGCCTACCCGTTGTCATCCCGAACGCGCACAGCGCGGAGGGACCTGCTGTTCGATACGGCAACACAGGCCGACAAACACGCCGCCGCGCTTCTGATCGCGCGGCCATCGCACGCGCGGATGATGGTCGATGCCGCCTACCCGTTGTCATCCCGAACGCGCACAGCGCGGAGGGACCTGCTGTTCGATACGGCAACACATGCCGACAAACACGCCGCCGCGCTTTTGATCGCGCGGCCATCGCACGCATGGATGATGGTCGCCGCCTCCCACCCGCTGTCATCCCGAACGCGCGCAGCGCGGAGGGATCTGCTGTTCGACGCGCCAACACGCCTGAACACGCACGACGGCAGGCCCCGCTGCGTGCGCTTGCGGCCCTCATGTCCTCCGGCATACTGGCCGAAGGCACAGGGGATGTGGCATGGCCAAGCGTTTGCGGATTCTGCATTTGTCGGACTTGCATATGGGGCAGGAGCGAGGCGCCGCTCGCTGGCGCCTGCGCGATGTGCTCGGTCAGGCGTGGCGCGACAATCTCGATGCCATCGCGCAGGACCGTCAGGTCGACCTGGTGTGCTTCACTGGCGATCTGGCCTTCTCCGGCAAGCCCGAGCAGTACCGCGAAGCGGGCGAGGCCATCGAATTCCTTCTGCAACAACTCAATCTCGACAAATCCAGGTTCTTCTGCGTTCCGGGCAACCACGACATCGATCGCGATCTCGAAGCGGATGCATGGCGGCAACTGCGCGATGCGCACGATGTTCGACCCGAAGATTTCGACCCATGGATTGCCGGTGGGCGCGCGCCACCCGGATGCGAGGATGCGTGGATCGACGCCGTCCTGTTGCGGCGCCGTGCTTACGACGACTGGCTGACCACATTCGGTCTCGATCACCTTCGGCCCCAGCATCACCGGCACGGCCGCCTCGGCTATCGCATCACCTTCGCGCCAGGCGAACTCGACAATGCCGCGCCACTGCACATCGTCGGCTTCGACAGCGCATGGCTGGCGGGGGACGGCGACGACCGCGAGCAGGACATCGCCAATCTGCGGCTCACCCGCGAGCAGGCCGGTCGACTGCTGAGCGACGACAACGGCGATCCGCTGACGGGCCATGCCATTGGGCTGGTTCACCACCCGTTTTCCTATCTGATCGAGACCGAAAGCCAGTCCATGCTGGGCTTGATGAGCCGCAAAGGCCTCGGGCTGCTGTTGCATGGGCATCTGCACGATCTGCGGATGTCGCGCTGGTCCGACCCGGATCACGGCCTGTACATCTCCAGCGCGGGCAGTCAGTACCAGCGCAACGATGTGCCCAATACGATTCATCTGATCGATGTGGCGCTGCCCGCCGGGCAGCCCATGCGCCCGGCAACGCTGTGGGTGCGTGCATGGGATGGCGACGGCGGGCATTGGTACAGCGACAACAAGCGTTACAGACACATGGTCGATGGCCGCCTGAAACTCACGCCCGACGATCCCGTCCCCTTCACCCCAACCCCCGGAACATTCGTCGGACGCACCAACGAACTCGATCAGCTTCGCGCCGCGCTGCTGCCTGTCGTCCGCAGCACAGGCACCCAGCCCACCGTGATCTGCTGCGCCATCGACGGCATGCCCGGCGTGGGCAAGACGCGGTTGGCGGAGCAGTTCATCACCGGACACTGGCTGCAGGCCTACCCGCCGCCGCCCGACACGCCCAGCGGCGAGTGCGTGCTGCGTCTTGTGCTGTCGTCGGGCGAAGACCAGACCAGCGTGCGCAGCGCCGATGTGCTGCTGCGCGATCTGGCTGACCGACTGAAGTTGAGGGGCACGACCGACGACGTTCGCCGCGATCTGCCACCCGCGCTGCAGTGTGGCCCCGGCGGCCATCCGCGGCTGGTGCTGATCGAAAACGTGGACAGCGATGCGCAGGCGGAACAGGTCGCCGCGTTGGTGCATGGTCTGCCCGGTTGTCCGGTGCTGGTCACTGCCCGTGTGCGCAAGTTCGGCGGGCAACATTGGGAGCGGGTCGAAGTGAAACCGCTGTTGATGGAAGACGCCATCAGGCTGTTGCGCGACGAGGCCAAAGCCGCAGGCGATGACGCTTACGTGCCTGACGAAACGCAGGCGCGAGATCTGGCCGAAACGCTAGGTCGTCTGCCGCTGGCGCTGCATATCGCCGCCAGCCATTTGGGTCTGGGCAAGACGCCGAATGAATTCCTCGACGAACTGCGCGCCACCGGTCTGGATCTGGCTCCCGCGCAGTACGGTGACCATGGTCTGCAGGTGGACCGTGCCCGCGCCATTTTGCGCAGCTCGTTTGACCTTTCGTGGAAAGCCTGGTGTGCAGGTGCGGGCAAGTCCACCGAATGGCAGCAGGCGCTGGTGGCGCTGGCCCATGGCCCTGCCGAAGGCGTGGGTGAATCCCTCGGTGCAGCCATTACTGCTTTACCGCAGGCGCAGTACGGCCCCTGCCTCGTCGCGGCTGGCCGGCTCAGCCTGCTGGAATGGGAATGGGCGGGTGATGGCGAAATGCGCGAACGCGAGGTGCGGCTGCATGCGCTGATCGCTGAGTTTTTGCGCACGTTTCAGCAGCCGGATGCGGTCACGGTGATCGCGCGGATCGGGGACTGGATCGCGCTGCTGATGTCAGAAGGGGATGAACACGCCATCGGCCGTACCCGGCAGACAGTAAAGCTCGTGTCCGCAGTCCTTGGATTGCGTTTGTCGCAGGCGCCTTGGCCTGAGGCATTGCGGTTGATCGGAGCCCGCGATTACGTAAATAAGATCGGACGTTTTGAGTTTTGGCTGGCCTGTTTCGAGCGGTCGCTGTACAAAGTGCTAGACCTCCAAAGCCGCTTGTCCTTGCGCGTTCTGATCGCTCTAGCTTTGATCGACATCGGTGATCTGGAACGCGCCTTGCAGGCAGCGCACAACTTGGCGCAGGACGCCAAAATACACGGACGAGAACGTCAAGTCGCCCTGGATCTGGACCAGATTGCTGAGATCCTGCAGTCGCGTGGCGAGTTGGAGGCTGCGCTGCGTATACACCGCGACGAGATACTTCCGGCCTTTGATCGCTTGGACCATGCCAGCTGGCGCGACGTCACGCAGGGCGAGACTACATACATCCTGCAGTCGCCTGGCGATCTGGAAGGCTTTCTCATCCGGCGTGTGGAAGAGATACCTGTCTTCAGACTTCTGGGCGATGTGGCTAATCGTGCGATCACGCAGGGCAAGATTGCGGACATCCTGCAGTCGCGTGGCGAACTGGAGGAGTCTTTGCGCATCCGGCGTATGGAACAGATGCCGGCGTACGAGCGTCTGGGCGATGCGCGTTTGCGTACGATCACGCAGGGCAAGATTGCGGACATCCTGCAGTCGCGAGGCGAGTGGGATGAGGCCTTGCGCATCCGGCGAGAGGAAGAGCTTCCGGTGTACGAGCGACTGAGCGATGTGCGTTCGCTGCTGGTAGGACGTGCGAATCTGGCGATCACGCTGGCGCAGCGCGGCCGGCCAGAGGATCGCCCTGAGGCGCTTACCCTTCTTCAGCAGGCGCTGAGCGAGGCAGAGCGCTTGCGTCTGCCCGAGGCAGGGAAAATTCGCGGCCTGATCGCACATATTTTCGGTGATGGTGACGACGGCGTGCTGCCCTCGTAGCCACTGCGTTCAAGACATCTACCCGGCAGGGCTCTACGCCCACTACTAGTGTTTCGCTTGTTTCACCGATGGCGGTTGCCTCGCGATTGAGGCTTCGTTCGCCCCTCATCCGCCCTTCGGGCACCTTCTCCCCGCGTGCGGGGAGAAGGTGCCCGAAGGGCGGATGAGGGGCGTTTTCAGCCCGCAGGAAGGCCTGATCGCCATTCATCCCATCCGCTGCGGTCTCTGTGAGCGTGCGGCGCTGTTTGTCGCGACTCGCGTCGCTCCCACAGGTGGGGCGGGTGATAATGCGCGGGTTCGCGGCTGAAGCCGCTCCTACGAACGGTTCCCATGCAACCCACTGTCATCGCCCCGTCCATCCTGTCCGCGAATTTCGCGAAGCTCGGCGAGGAGGTCGACAACGTCCTCGCGGCCGGCGCCGACTGGGTGCATTTCGACGTGATGGACAACCATTACGTGCCCAATCTCACTATCGGCCCGCTGGTCTGTGAGGCGCTGCGCAAGCATGGGGTGACCGCGCCGATCGACGTGCATCTGATGGTGGAGCCGGTGGATCGGCTGGTGCCGGATTTCGCCAAGGCTGGCGCGTCGCTGATCAGCTTCCATCCCGAGGCCAGCCGCCACGTGCACCGCACCATCCAACTGATCAAGGCGCAGGGCTGTCAGGCCGGTGTGGTGCTGAACCCGGCCACCCCGGTGGAAGTGCTGGACTTCGTGCTGGAAGAACTCGATCTGGTGCTGCTGATGTCGGTGAATCCCGGGTTCGGCGGCCAGAGCTTCATTCCTTCGGCGCTGGATAAGCTGCGCGTGGTGCGGCAGCGCATCGATGCGGTAACGGCGCGGACCGGCAAGGTGATCCGCCTCGAAATCGACGGCGGCGTGAAGCCCGACAACATCGCCGAGATCGCGAAGGCCGGTGCGGATACGTTCGTCGCGGGTTCGGCGATTTTCGGCCAGAGCGACTATGCGGCGGTGGTTGCGCAGATGAAGGCGGCGGTGGCGGCGGTGCGCTGAGCGAGTTTGTGCAGCACGGCATCTGGCCGGGTGCGAACCAGATCGCTGGTCTCAGGAGATCGCGCAAAAAAACATCCGTCATCCTCGCGCAAGCGAGGACCCAACCATCAGCGACAATCAAGCTTGGGTCCTCGCTTGCGCGAGAATGACGGGCTTTTGCTTGGGTGATGACGATGGTGAGAGTGGTGCGTTGACTACGTATGTCGGTACGACAACGGCGGGTGCTCGATGTTCTCGCGGCCAGGGTGTTGAGCCGATCAGGCAATGAAGAAAGGGCGGCACCTTGCGGTACCGCCCTTCCGGGTGTAGTGGAAGCAATCCAGCTTCCGTCCGTCGTCCCTGCGATGGCCTTCGATTCTCCGCAGCTTCGGTGACGGGACGATGACAGCCGCGCAGCGCTTCGATGATGCAGGTCGCGGTCGAAGCCGCTAGGATGTCGCGGACATGACCGAGACCACTTTCCAGCATTGCGCGGCCACAGCGGCCGCCCGGGACGCGAACGGGCGATGGCGCGGCTGAGCCGCCCACACCACATCCCTCTGCCCGCTGCGCACCCTCTTCAAGGATCTTCGCGTGATCTCGTTCGAACAATTCCAGCAATACGCCGATGACGGCCATACCCTGATCCCGGTCGTCCGCGAGGTGCTGTCCGACCTCGATACGCCGCTGTCGGTCTATCTCAAATTGGCCGATGGCCCCTACACCTATCTGTTCGAGTCGATCGAGGGCGGCGAACGCTTCGGCCGCTATTCGATCATCGGCCTGCCTGCGCACCGCGTGTATGCGTTCGCCGGCCATACGCTGTACGTCACCGAGCTGGGCGAGCTGATCGAAGCGCGCGAAGTCGAAGACCCGCTGGCCGAAGTGGAGCGGCTGCGCACCGCGCAGAAGATTCCGCGCTTCGCGGGGCTGCCCGGTTTCACCGGTGGTCTGGTCGGCTGGTTCGGCTTCGAGTGCATCCAGTACATCGAACCCAAGCTGCGCAGCGGCAAAGGCCTGCATCCCGACTACCGTGACGAACTGGGTACGCCCGATATCCTGCTGATGGAGAGCCGCGATGTCGCGGTGTTCGACAACCTCAAGGGCCGGCTGTATCTGATCGTCCACGCCGACCCGCGCGAGCCGCAGGCGTGGGCGCGCGCGAACCGTCGATTGGACGCGTTGACCCATCGTCTGCGCCAGGGCGGCCCCGGCTATCCGGAAACGCGCGATTCGGTAGGGTTGAACGAAGCCGATTTCGTCTCCGGCTTCAGCCGCGAAGCGTTCATCGCCGCAGTGGAGAAGTCCAAGGAGTACATCCGCGCCGGCGATATCTTCCAGGTGGTACTGAGCCAGCGGCTGTCGGTGCCGTTCCGCGCGCGACCGGTCGATGTCTACCGCGCATTGCGCGCGCTCAACCCGTCGCCGTACATGTATTTTCTCGATATCGGCGAAATGCAGGTGGTCGGTTCGTCGCCGGAGATTCTGGTGCGTCTGGAACACGACGCGCATGGGCAGGGCACGGTCACCGTGCGCCCGATCGCCGGCACCCGCCCGCGCGGACGCACGCATGAGGAAGATCTCGCGCTGGAAGCGGAACTATTGGCAGACCCGAAAGAACGCGCCGAGCATCTGATGCTGATCGATCTCGGCCGCAATGATGTCGGCCGGGTCAGCGAGCCGGGCACGGTGGACGTGGGCGACCGTTTCGTCATCGAACGCTACAGCCACGTCATGCACATCGTCAGCGAAGTCACCGGCCGTCTCAAGGCAGGCTTGAGCTACGCCGACGTACTGCGCGCGACGTTCCCGGCCGGCACCGTCAGCGGCGCGCCGAAGATCCGCGCGCTGGAAGTGATTCGCGAGCTGGAGCCGGTGAAGCGCAATGTCTACGCCGGCAGCATCGGCTACATCAGCTGGCACGGCGACGCCGATACCGCCATCGCCATCCGCACCGCGGTCATCCAGGACGGCAAGCTGCACGTGCAGGCCGGCGCCGGCATCGTCTACGACTCCGACCCGCAGAAAGAGTGGGAAGAGACCATGAGCAAGGGCCGCGCATTGTTTCGCGCGGTGGAAGAGGCGGCGCGCGGGTTGTAGCCGAAACTTGGGCGGGTTTCGAAGCGCGGCCTTCCGCATGCTGAGGAGTGCAGGCGCTTGGTTCTAGATCAGGTTCGCCCAGCTCTTCCCTCATCCGGCTTTCGGCCACCTTCTCCCGCGCGCGGGAGAAGGGATGTTCCTGGCCACACTCGCAATCGATGATTGTCGGCACTTGAACCGGGTACATGAACCGAAAATACGCTACCGCTGGAATGCGCCAATCTCAGCTTTATTCGATGGCTGCTCGATTTTTTGCGCGCTCAACAGTTGATCCAGCGTTTCGATCGATTTGGATGCGGGCTCCATCTTGACGGTGGCCACATCGATGCTGGAAGGTTTGACGAATTCGCTCGTCGGATTGCCCTGGTAGGCGATCAGGTTGCCGTACGGCCCTTTCAATGCACCGTTGATTTCGGTCAGACCATCCTTGTGCGCCTGCAGCGCCATTGCGGCGGCGACGCTGGAGAATTCCTGCGTACCGATGATGCGACTGTCGGGACCCAGCTTGGAGAGTGCGCTTTCGGCCTGCGTGTAGAGCGTGAGTGAACGCTGCTCCGAAAGCGGGACGATCGGTTCATTGGTGTCTTTCCCGCCAGCGCGTTGCCTCTTGCTGGAATCGTCCTGCCCAGCGGCAGGCGTGGCGTCAGGCGTGACAGGTGTGGGTGTCGCAGGCTTGGGTTCTTCGCGCTCGCGCTTGAGCGGATTGACGTCGGTATAGATCAGAGTGTTGGTGAGGACCGCCTTTGAAAGGCCGAGCTTGGTGATGTTGAGCTCGACTTCAGGCGCGACAGCCGTCGGATCGGCGATCTTCCGCGTGGCGAGTGCGGCTTTCTCTTTTGTCTCGACCACGCCCATCGCCCAGTCGCCGTAGTAGTTCGGGTAGCTCTGGTTGCCGTTCTTGCCGAGCGAGGCGGAGCCGCCGTCGAAATAATATTTCCCCATCGCATCGAGATTGCCTTTGTTCTGGGCCATGGTCTTGTCCGCTTCCAGCGTCAAACCCGGCTTCAGCGCATAAGTGAAACTGGGCGATACACCGGTCCTGTCGATGAAGTCCTGCATTCTGCCCGGGTGCGCCTGGTAGATGTCTTTGAGTTCCGGCGCAGTGCCTGTGTCCTTGGTGAGCTTCGAGACGATGGCGTTGAAGCCGCCGATATGGGCATTGGCCTCGTTTTCCCGATAAAACTGCACGACCTTTCCGACCGCCTCGGTATGGTCGTGCTTGGGGGTGTTGGTCTTGGCAAGATCGTCGACGTCCTTGTAGAAGGTTGCGAGTGCCGCCGTGCGCTTCGCCCCATAGCCCGCATGCTCGATCTCGTGTCCCAGCACGAAGATGATCTCGGCTTCCTTGGATGGCGTATTGAGCTTGTCTACCGGCAGGCTCATCGTTTTGGTGCTGGCGGTGTACGAACCGCCGGCATTGGCGCCTGCAGCGAGCGGCGCGATCTTGACCAGATCCCCCTTGTCTGCGGCATCTTCCATACGCTTTTTCAGGTCGGGAGATTTATCCAGCCATTCGCGCAGATTCTTGCCGGGGTCGGTCGTGGATGTCTTCGCGCCGTCCTGAAATTCCTGCAGCAGCTTTTCCAGTTTCTCGGCGCCGGTGAGCGCTTTGGGCGCAGCGACTTTGTCGGGAGGGACGGACATGGTCGGCTCCTCAGACGTTCACGATGAGCATGGACACGCAGGCGTGATCCGCCTTCGCGCTGCTCTCGCTGCGGGTGTAGATCTGTACCAGCACATCGTCGCGCTTGAAGTCCCAGTATTCGATCTGATCGTGGCGGCCGAGGCTGGGCTTCGAGGAAAATCCGGCTTCGATCAGCGGTTTGGCATAGTCGTCGAAATCCAGCGCGCACACCGGCGCCATGTCGGCATTGTTGTGGGTCTGGTCGTCGAACGAGAACATCAACCGGTCCGGATCGCCGTTCGGCCCGGGCAATGAGACGAGGTTGTAAACCCATTCGTCGCTCAATGCAGCGCCAAAACCATACTGCTTCGCGTCGCTGTCGCTGAAATGGACTTTGATGCCGGTGATCGCTTCGATCCGCGCGGGGGCGATGTCCTCGGCCCCGCGAATCTGCGTGACCAGCGTCAGTACGCGCTTGCCGATATCCTCAGCGGTGGTGGGAAGTGTCGATGCGTTCATATCGGGCCTGTGTGCGTTGTCGGGTATGGCGTTGGGGGACTGTATGCGAGGCATGTGCGTGCAGGCGGCGCTGCCCAGCGCGAGTATGCAAAACGAGAGCCGCAGTGCCGTCGCGATGCGCGAACCGCAGCCTGCGCGCTGGACTGACGCGGCTCGACGCCAAGCACGCGCAATGCGCCATGCAGCGGTGTTCACAGAGGGCTCGCATGCGGTTGGCGACGGGTGGGCATCGGGGTCTTCCTTGGCGATCCGGATCGGCAATGGAGCGCTGTGAGGGGGCTGGCAAAGGGGGCTGGCAAACCGTAGAACGTTCAATTGCGGTGGAAAAGGCCATCGTCCATTCGGAACGGACACAACAGGCAAAACCGGCGGTGTCGGACCAATGCCGGCCTTCCGGTGACGAATGCATCCGCCTGAGATGCCATGCGCCATCGCCGATGCCAAAGCGCTGGCACGGACAAAGCACTCAGAACAGCAGATTCACCACCAGCACGACGATGCCGGTGTAGATCAGGCACAGCGGGCCGCCGACTTTCCACAGTTCCTTGGCGGTGTAGCCGGCGGGGCCGGTGATCATCGACATCACCGGGTTGGACGCGGTCATGAAATTGTTCGACGCCGACAGCGCGACGATCAACGCGAAGGCGGTAGGGTCGCTGCCGGCGGCCAGCGCGAAGTTGATCGCGATCGGCACCATGACAATCGTCGCGCCGACATGACTGATCACCAGCGAGAACGCGGTGGTGAGCAGGCCGATCGCGATCTCCAGCAGCCAGTGCGGCGTGCCCTCGGGCAGCCGGTCCAGCGTATGCGCTGCGACCCAGGCGGCGGCGCCGCTGGAATCCATCGCCCAACCCAGCGGAATCAGACACGCCATCAGGAACACGGTCTTCCAGTTGATCGCGGCATAGGCTTCGTCCATCTTCAGCACGCCGGTGATCAGCATGCCGGCGACGCCGGTCATCAGCGCCAGCGAGGCGGGAACCTTCGACGACAGCGCGATCAGCATGGTGACCGCGAAGATCGTCATCGCGAGCTTGAATTTGTGCGGACGCTGCTCGGCCTTCGGGTAGTCGGTGACCGGCACGAAATCGCGGTTGCTCGCGGCCTGGGCCAGATCGGTCCAGATGCTGTGCAGCACCAGCAGGTCGCCCGCGCGCAGCGGCATTTCGCGCACGTTCTCGCGCAGCACCTGCTTGTCGCGGTTGATCGCCAGCAGGCGCAGGTTGTGCAGCTTGCGCAGCTGCAGCTGGGTGGCGGTCTTGCCGATGAAGGTGGAGGTGGGCGGAATGACCGCCTCGGAAATGCCGGCGCGCGCCGGATTGAACAGGTCCGCGAATTCGCGCAGCCGCGAGCTGCTGCGCAGGAACCGGTTCTGGGCGAAATCGACGATCGCCTGGCGCGGGCCCATCACGCCCAGCACGCTGCCGACCCAGATCCGCGCGTCGCCCGGCGGCGCCAGCCGCGACTCGTTGCCGGTCTTCAGCGCGAGGATCAGCGGCGCATCGTGCAGGGTCTCGGTTTCGCCCAACGACATGCCCACCAGCGGGCTGTCGGCGGTCACGGTGAGTTCGTACACATCGCCGTCGATGCCGTAGGCGCTGGCGAAGTAGCTCTCGGTGCGCGCGGGCGTGACGCCGGCATCGGCGGCGTTGTCGTGCAGCCGCTTGTCGCCGAAGAAGCGGAAATAGGCCAGCCCCGCCGCAAGCAGAGCGAGCCCGATCGGCAGCGGCGCGAACATCGGCAGCGGTTTGAGCGTGGTCAGACCCGACGGCAGGTTGGCGTTGGCCGAGACCAGCAGATCGTTGAGCAGGATCAGCGGCGAATTGCCGACCATGGTCAGGCCGCCGCCCATGACGATGGCGACCGCGATCGGCAGCAGCAGCCTGGACAGGGGCAGACCGGTCCGCGACGACAGCCGCGAGGCTACCGGCAGATACAGCGCCATCACCGACGGGTTCTGCATCACCGACGAGTTCAGGCCGGCGATGGCCGACGTCAGCAACAGCAGCCGCGCCTCGACGCCGTGGGCGCGGCGCAGCAGCCAGCCGGCGAGGCGGTTGAGCGCGCCGGTGCGGTCGAGCCCGGCGCCGAGGATCATGGTCGCGATCACGCTGATGACCGCGTTGCCCGCCAGGCCGTTGTACAGATCCTCGCGCGGGACCAGGCCGGTCAGGCCCAGCAGCACCAGCACCACCAGCGCGACCACGTCGGCGCGCAGGCGCTCGAACAGGAACAGCACCATCGTCAGCACCGTCAGCCCGAGGACGAGCTGCATATCGCTGGTGAGGGTGAGGGTGTTTTCCATCAGTCAGGGTGCATCGGTCAGTCGGCGGGTCGTTCGGTGGCAGTCTGGTCGTACAGCAGATCCCACACGCCGTGGCCGAGTTTCTGGCCGCGCGTCTCGAAATGCGTCTGCGGTCGCCAGTCGGGGCGCGGGACATGGCCACGCGCACCGGCGCGGTTGCGCAGTCCGGGCGTGGCGTCCAGCACGTCCCACATCTGTTCGGCGTAATCCCGCCAGTCGGTGGCCAAGTGCAAGCGGCCGCCGTCGCGCAGCTTGCGGCTCAACAGCGCGGCGAATTCGGGCTGTACCAGCCGGCGTTTGTTGTGGCGTTTCTTGTGCCACGGGTCCGGGAAGTAGATGCGGATTTCGTCGAGCGAGCCGTCCGCGATCTCGTGGGTAAGCACTTCCACAGCATCGTGCCGATAGACGCGGACGTGGTCGCTGCCGTCCTCGCCCAATGCATTCAGCAGCCGGCCGACACCGGGCGCATGCACTTCGATGCCGATGTAATCGCGAGACGGATCGTGTTTCGCGGCGAACCGCAGCGCGTGGCCATTGCCGAAGCCGATCTCGACCACGCGCGGTGCGCTGCGGCCGAAGATCGCATCGTAGTCGCGCGCGGCGGCGGTGTAGTCCAGACCGAAGCGCGGCCAGAGTGCATCGAACGCGCGCTGCTGCGCCGGGCTGAAGCGTCCCTGGCGCAGCACGAAGCTGCGGATCTTGCGCTGGCCGGGTTCGACCGTGAAGGGCTGGTCGTAGGCTTGATCCGATGCCATCGCGGTCAAGCGCTGCGCTTGCGCGACTTCGATGCGACAGGTTTGGCTTTTTCCGCCAGCGCCAACAAGCCCAGTAGGGCTTCGTTGACGGCATCGGCGTTTGGAAACGCCCGCGCCACACGGTCATCGAGCAACACGAGATGACTGCCTTTCGAATACCGGCGGAGATATTTGCCGCGAACGCCTTTCCCGAGGTCTTCGCGACGATATTCGCCTCTCATGTCGTCAATCCTGCTCATAGATCGTTCGCTCTTGTCTGGTCGCCCTGCGTGCGCTGATGATCCGGACCTTCTGGCCGCGTTCGACGTGCGCCACCACCAGAGCAACAGATCCTGATGCGACTGACCGATGGTGATGAAGCGTGCTTCGCGAACTCGAATGATCCGGGTCTGCGAAGGTGAGGGCGAGAGGATCGCCGAACACGATCGCGGCTTCTTCGAAGGATACGCCGTGCTTGCGCAGATTGGCGGTCGATTTCGGCGCGTCCCATTCGAATCTGAGCATGCTTCGACCGTTTACCCGATCAGCCCGTCCACCGGAGACGAGGCCGAGGCATAGCGTTTGCGCGGAATGCGCCCGGCGAGAAAGGCATGGCGGCCGGCTTCGATCGCCAGCTTCATCGCCAGCGCCATGCGCACCGGATCCTTGGCGCCGGCGATGGCGGTGTTCATCAGCACCCCGTCGCAGCCCAGTTCCATGGCGATCGCGGCGTCCGAGGCGGTGCCGACACCGGCGTCGACCAGGATCGGCACCTTGGCGTTCTCGATGATTTCCATCAGGTTGTAGCGGTTCTGGATGCCCAGGCCCGAGCCGATCGGTGCGGCCAGCGGCATCACCGCGACGCAGCCGATCTCTTCGAGGCGCTTGGCCAGGATCGGATCGTCGCTGGTGTAGACCATGACCTCGAAGCCGTCGGCGACCAGTATCTCCGCCGCTTTCAGCGTCTGCACCACGTCCGGGAACAAGGTCCGCTGGTCGCCCAGGACTTCGAGCTTGGTCAGGTTGTGCCCGTCGAGCAGTTCGCGCGCCAGCCGGCAGGTGCGCACGGCGTCGTCGGCGGTGTAGCAGCCGGCTGTGTTGGGCAGGATCGTGTAGCGGTCCGGCGGCAGCACGTCGAGCAGATTCGGTTCGCTGGGGCTCTGGCCGACGGCTTGGTTGAAGAACGCAGTTCTGCGGATGGCGACAGTGACGATCTCGGCACCCGCGGCCTCGGTGGCGCGCCGGGTTTCGTCGAGGTCCTTGAACTTGCCGGTGCCGGTCAACAGACGCGAGCGATAGGACTTGCCGGCGATGACGAGCGTGTCGTCGTATGCGGGGAGTGCGGTCATCGCAGGATTATCGCCCAAAGCGGCGGCGATGGGTCGCCGCCGTTGTCCTTGCGCCCATAGCGGGGTCTGTGCTGCCGGGCGCGGCGATGAAGCGCTCAGGCGTTGCAGGCAATGCTTGAGTTGGCGGTGTTCTCGCTGGCGGCATCTTCGATCCAGGCCAAAAGGCGATCGCCCTGCACGAGGTCGCGATTGAACGAAACGTGTCTGCGCTGGAGTCTGCCCGCATCGTCGCGCCAGCTCAGGCGGTGCGTTTTGGGGTACAGCGGCCAGATCAGCTGAAACAGCATTCCGGGCACCGTGACGGAGACGATCTGTCCGCGCTTGATCGTTGCGCGACCGCCGAGCCCAGACAGACGGAGCGTATCCGCGTCCACTTTCGCATCGAACATGAGCGCATCGATCGCGGCCAATATGGTTTTCATGTTGATCAGCAGCAGGAGTAGTGTTCCTGCTGGCGGCCAGTTCTCCATGGGCCCCTTGCCGACAAGACCGGCAACCAGCATGACCTGCATCGCGCCGAAGCCGAGCACCAGCATCCATGCCATCCGGATGCCCAGTTGTGTGTAGTGCGCCGCGAAGCCCCCAGAGCCGCAGATGTCCTGTCGTGTGGGCATCGGCTGAGCAAGCAGATAGGCGCCAAAGAAGCCCATCCAGAGCCCGAAGAAAACGGCTTGAAACACGAAAACGGCGGCGAGCTTTTGCCAGGAGTGCGTCGGCACGCTGACGCCAAGCAGCGAAAACAGCAGCATGAGTGTCGCGAATGCCAGGCCCGTCGGCCAGGCAATGCGCCAGAACATGGCGGCACGTACCCGGCGCTGCTCGCGCCCGATGTCTTCGGCTTGACCGAAATCTTCGATCGCCCTTCGGAGTGCGATGCCCTCGTCAGTGCCATCGTTGCGTGCACCTTCCAGTGCTTCCAGCAGATAGTCCTTGGCCTCAATCAAGGTCTGCCGGCGCACGGACGAGGCGCCGACCAGCGTTTGATCCAGCGTTTCGAGATACGCGTCGACCCTCATGTCGCCGGTAAGCATATCCTTCGGCAAGCCGGGCGATGGCAGTCTGAGCAGGGTGTGCAGCATGGTCTGTCTCCAGGTAACAAGGTCATTGCGATTTCAGGATGGTTCTCTGCAGCAGGGCGGCGACGCGTCCCCATTCCGCGATCCGCCGATCGAGGAACACTTTTCCCTCGGGCGTCAGCCGGTAGTACTTGCGCGGACTGCCGCGGTCGCCCGGTTCGTGATGCGAGGCCAGCAGGCCCTTGCGCTCAAGCCGATGCAGAAGCGGGTAGAGCGTGGCCTCCTTCACCATGTCGGCGTCCGCGCCCAAGTGCACGCCAAGCCGCTCCCGGATCCCGAACCCGTAGTTGGGACCCGCACGCAGCGTGTCCATCACCAGAGTGTCCAGCAGGCCCTTGAGAATCTGTTCGTCGGTGGAGTCGTTTGCCATATGCCGTTTACTTTACGAAGCAAAGTAAATGCTGTCAAGCAATCTGCGCGCATGCTGCTGTCGTGCGCCAGCGGATCAAAATCGGCGAATGCAAACCGGATGCCGGGCGGCAGCCACGGTGGGGATGGCAATCACGGAGTCAGTGGCTGCGTGCCTCTGCGTCGGGGTGAACGCTGCGATGCAGAGGCGGTTGTCTGCGGCTTTGGAATGCCGCAGGTGCGCTCCCGGCGCGCCACTTCAGCTTGTTTCAACGCGCGCTTCTATATAAAGATGCATCTCGAAAGCAGCTTGCATCAGCCGCCGCCCAGTGCATGCACGATCTCGACGACGTCGCCGTCGGCTACCAGGTGGTTGATATGGCGGCCACGCGGAATGATCTCGCCATTGACCTCTACCGCCACCCGGCGCTCGGCCAGACCTTGGGCCACGAGCAGCTCGGTGATGGTGCAGGCGGCGGGCAGTGCGAGGTGCTTGCCATTCAGTCGGATTTCCATCCGCCGATTGTCGCCCGTGACCGGCGCCCTGCCCAGCGCCGGCTGCGGACCGCCGGTCCGTCCGGATGCTTGTCACACTTGAGTCATGTAAGCCTTCGTGAAACGATGCCGCACCATCCGGCGCCGTATCGCAGAACCGCCGGGGCGCTTTGCGGAATCTTCCGCTTTTTCCAACCGTTCGGGAGTGGGGTATGTCTTTCAATCGTGGGGCCAAACGGCCCATCCGCAATCTTCTTTCGGTCGCGCTGATCACGGCGGCTGCCGCAGCTGCCGCGCCGGCCTTCGCCGCCGGTCCGTACACGCAGACCGTGTTCATCGGCGACAGCCTGACCGACGGCGGCTTCTTCCGACCACTGCTGCCGGCCAGCGTCCGCCCGATCACCGGTCAGTTCACCACCAATCCGGGTCTGGTCTGGTCGCAGTATCTGGCCGATTTCTACGGCACTGGCGCTGCGCCTAACGGCAACGGACAGATCGGTACCAACTACGCCGCTGGCGGTGCGCGCGTTGGCATCAACAGCACCGGCGCGCTGGGTCCGATTCCGTCGCTCGCCACTCAGACCACCAACTATCTCGCCGCCAACGGCGGCCGCGCCGACAGCCGCGCGCTGTACAGCGTCTGGGGCGGCGCCAACGACCTGCTCGCGATCACCAACGCCGGCGCGCCGGCGGCGAGCACCATCGCCAGCGCAGTCACCTCTGAAATCGGGATCGTCACGCAGCTCCAGAACGCAGGTGCCCGCTACATCCTGGTGGCCACGGTGCCCGATCTGGGCGTGACTCCGGCGTTCCGCGCGCTGGGCCCCGCCGCGCAGGCGCAGGGCACTGCGCTCACCACCAGCTACAACAGCTCGCTGTTCACCGGCCTGGCCAGCAGTGGTCTGCGCGTGATCCCGCTGGATACGTTCAACCTGCTCCGCGAGATCGTCGCGTCGCCGGCTGCCTACGGTTTCAGCAATATCACCGGCACCGCCTGCCAGCCGCAGATCACCGCGAACTCGCTGACCTGCAACCCCACCAGCTACGTCAGCCCGGACGCGCCGAACACTTATCTGTTCGCCGATGGCGTGCACCCGACCAGCCGTGCGCACCAGATCCTCGCGCAGTACGCGGTGTCGGTGCTGGAAGCCCCGCGCCAGATCGCACTGCTGCCGCATGCGACCGCTGTGGTCGGCCGCGCCCGCGCCGATCGCGTGTCCAGCCATCTTGCCGGCAAGCCCGACGGCGACGGCATGCGCTGGTGGGTCGACGGCCGCGCCGACTTCCAGCGCTACGACGACGGCAACACCTACGACGGCGTCGCTCCGGCCATCACCGGCGGTATCGATTGGACCAGCGGCAATTTCGTCTACGGCGGCTTCGCCGGCCTTGGCCGCAACTTCTCGAACTTCGGCCTGCGCGGCGGCGATTTCGAACAGCTCGACGTCACCCTCGGCGGCTTCGGCGGCTGGTACGGCGAGCGCGCCTGGGTCAATGCGCAGCTGAGCTACAGCCAGCTGCGTTACGACGTGGATCGCGAAGTGTTTCTCGGCCCGGTCAAGCGCAGCCACAGCGGCTCGCCGGACGGCAGCAATCTGACTTTCGGCGTCAATGCCGGCTACAACTTCACCGGTGAGGCGCTGACCCACGGTCCGGTCATCAGTGTGTTGACCCAGCGCATCGACATCGACGGCTACGCCGAAGACCAGCCGACCCTGTCGACCTCGCTCGCCTACCCGGACCAGAACTTCGATTCGCTGATCACCAGCGTCGGTTGGCAGGGCAGCTACAAAATCAACGATCACCTGACGCCCTACGCGCGCATGACCTGGGACGTCGAGCACGAAGATCAGGCCGAGGAAGCGTTCGCGCGCTCGCAGTCCATCGTCGGCAGCCTGCAGTACGCGGTGCCGGGCCAGCAATTCGACGACACCTACCTGACCCTGCAGATGGGCGCCCGTACCGAACTGTTCGGGATGGACGCCAACATCGGCGCCAGCGTCACCACCGCGCAGGGCGGCGGCAACGACGCCACGCTGTTCGCCACCTTCGGCAAGCAGTTCTGATGCCGGAGCGGCATCGCGGTCTTCCGCAAGGGTTGCGGAGGCCGCGACAGCCGCTAAGATGAAGCCGTACGCGGGTGTAGTTCAATGGTAGAACTGCAGCTTCCCAAGCTGCTAGCGTGGGTTCGATTCCCATCACCCGCTCCAGAACCAGCAAAACGGCGACCTTTCAGGGTCGCCGTTTTTGCTTGCAGGCGCCGCGCACCGCAGACCCACGATTCGATTGGGCAATGCGATGACCGTGAGAGACGACAGTGGTGAATCCTGTCAGAGAAGGGGCCAGCGGTATGTCGGGATTTTCTGAATTGTGGGTGTCCCGGTCTCGTCGCCATAGAGTGAGCCTTGTTGCACCGGATTTTTGATTGATGAAATCTTTTATAAAAGCGCCGGGAAACTGGCGCTTTTTTATGGGTGTGACTTTGGGTGAGATGTTGATGTGTGCGGCTTGAAAAAGGGTTGATTGAAGATGTTGACATTGCGAACTTCTGGTGGCAATTTCGACGCATAGTCGCGTTTGTACGTCTCAAGCTTTACGCATGGATAGGACGGTAGGGGGAAACGACGATGTCTATTGATCGCTCCGGGTGAGCGTATGAGATCCATAATCGATAGATCTAAAGATAAATGCGTGGCATTTGTGCAGCGGCTAAGGGTTAATTGGCAAATTATCATCAACATACGATAGCTATGCGGCGACTTCGATTAGTCGCCTATAACGCCCTACTAGCTTTGATGAATGTACTCGGCCAACGACTTAGAACTGTGAAGCACCTTGGTCGTTAAAGCCCTCTCTTGATCGAACTCCATACCTGCAACAACTTGGACGCGCATTAGCAACTCAACGCACGCAAGAGAGTCAAGACCCAATTCATCAAGCAGAAGCGTCTCAGCAGTCACTGCATTTATAGGAACGTTCGCCACCTCAGCAGCACACACACAGATTATATCAACAATGCTCTTGGACATGATCTAAATCTCCTTAGCGGAAATATGTATGGATACAGATTCGAAGGTCTTACTCAGAGATTTTCAGAAAGAAACTATTTTCTCCGAATTTCTGGATGAACCATGGCTTGCAGTCATAAATTTACCCTCAATTATAAAAAATATTCTTCTAAAAGAATCGAGTTTCATAGATGAGTCAGCGTGGATACATCCAGCGGCTTGCGTGCATAACTCAGTTATTAAATGCGGCGCCAAAGTCTTCGAAGGAGCAACAGTTCGGGATTCAATTATTCTCCCAGGCGCCACCGTCGGACACGGCTCAGAAGTTGCACGGTCGATCATTGGAACAGAAGCAATGATTCCACGCATGAACTATGTAGGTAGCAGCCTGCTCGGCTTCGGTGTACAGCTGGGCGGACTAACAATGCTTGCATCAAGACGTCATGATCGTCGACCAGTCACGCTCCATTGGGGGCTAAAACGTATCGAATTAGAGGTAGATCAGTTTGGCTCAATCGTTGGAGATGGCTCTGTCATTGCATACTGCACCCACCTAAATCCCGGCACTGTTGTTGCACACGATGCATGGATCATGCCGCATGCGGACATGTATGGCTATACACCACCACACACTGTTACCCGGTCCCGCGCAAGAGTGACTAGATTTGAAAAGCCAAAAGACACACGAATTATCTATGAGGACTCGCGCGATGACTGACTCCAGTTTCTGGGCGTCAGAAATGCCCTTCATTGATCTCTTGGCTAAGAATGATCGTGAGCAAAATCGATCAACGATGGTCGAATGCTTCGATGGACACTTCTCGAGAAGTGAAATTCTACTTTATCGTAATGCGCTCGCACATTTTTTATCTAGAGAGCATGGCATCTCAGCTGGCGACAGAATAATACTGACGGAAAGCTGCTCTCGTTACTATCTCGTTGCGTTAACAGCCATTGCCGCCATCGGCGCAATTGCTGTGCCAGTTGGTGCCGCTTGGCAGCATTCAGCGTTAAAGCATATTGAGCGCTCCACGACGCCATCACTAGCAATCTCTTTCATAGACTCACCTCAATTGCCCCTCGACACTCCAGAAATCCTTATCAGTGAGAAGTTATTTGTAGAGATTCACTTGATTGACGATCTGCCACAAAATAATTTCCTGGATAGAATTACGGCTTCTAGTGTATGCATGATTTTATTCACTACCGGATCGACCGGAACTCCGAAAGGAGTTGCAATCAGCTATCAGAATCACTTGGCAGCACTGACATCAATTTCAAAGTATCTTGAGTACCCACATGGGTCACGAATTCTTCTCACAAGCTCCCCAGCATTTGACTATGGTCTCTATCAATATGCTCTGGCTATTTACTCGGGCAGCACTGTTGTTGTAGCAAAAAGACCAGCATTCCCGATCGATTTGCTAGAAATAGTCGCAACAAAGAATATTGAAATCCTGCCTTTAGTGCCATCGCAATGGCGGGAAATTGCTCAAAAAGCCAATAAAAGCCAAATTACCCTCCAAAATATAGGGACTGCAACATCAACAGGATCGCTGATAGATTCAACCCTCATGAATGAGATCCTTCGTCTTGTCCCAAACGCCAAGTTTTTCAGTATGTACGGTTTGACTGAGTGCAAAAGAGTGTCCTACTTATCTCCGGAATTGGCTCAAAAAAAACCAACTTCCGTAGGCAAGCCCATGACCAACTGCGTTGTTGAGCTTGTAGACGAGCAAGGAAAGGAGGTCTTTCCTGGGTCAATAGGTGAACTCATCGTGCGCGGGCCTCACGTAGCATCAGGATACTGGGGGCTGATGGAAGACTACGAATCTTCCTTTCATCGGGACTCAACGACAGGAGAAATTACTTTGCGCACTGGGGATTTTTTTAAACAGGATTCAGAGGGAGATCTCTATTTCTGTGGACGGCGCGACGATCTCGTTAAAATAAACGACATTCGAATTAGCCTCGCAGAGGTCGACAGGACTTTGCTCCAACTACCTTTCGTATTAGACGCGATTAGCTACATTTGCATTCGAAACGGACGTGCCGTCTTAAGTGCACAAATAGTTGCCAATTCCGACAACAGCCATATTCAAATTCAGAGAGAGCTGATGAAGCGAGGAGTTATCAGTCATTTGATTCCAAAAGACATCGTCTTCGTTACAGCCATTAGAAAAAATGCAAATGGAAAACCAATACGCCCATCTTCAGACTGGAGCAACTCGCACAGCAATGATGCGCAGGTACAATGATGAGTGAATCAGTAGCCAGCGACGATCAACTCAGCGCAACTCGTTTTGAAATAACCACTATTGCAGCAATAGATCCTGGCTGGTTTGTACACTCAAGTTCCGACTCCAAGTTTATGCATGATCGAGGCAGACCCGGATGGGTACGATTGATTTTCAATAGATTAAGGCCAACTGACTTTGAATTCACAGAGGCGAGAATAACGACCTGCGCATATGCAGAAAGTATTGAGCACGGCCGACCAACATTCTCTCCGGATTTTTCTAATGAATACATGCCACTAGAGTTTTCCCCAAATAATTGCGATGAGCATCTAGCAGGCCACCTTAGTTGGCGAAATGCGGTTGTACGCCTTCATTATAACGGGGCATTCACGCTTCACTTCACTGCTTCACTGCAGCAACCGGTTACAACTGATCAACTAATTGATTCTTACCACGAATTTCGACTTCAAATATCGAAGAAGATTCCGGGCATAGCATCACAAATTTTTCAAATGTGGAACTGCAGCCTCCCAGATTATGCAACTGACAACCGAGCGCTGGGCACAATTTTAGAACATGTTGAACTTTACGATATTGTTGATTTTGATTTTATTGTGGGTAACAAAACAATTTATCCAAAGGATATATACAAGGGAGCCAATCCTACAGCTCTCAGGAGCTTAGCCGGAATCTCTCGAATGTCGTCAGTCTACTTGAATTACTCACTAGAGTATCTGACGAACCTTAAAAGCGCAGATCTTGGAAGCAGGGATGATGAACTATGGATACCCAATGCAGAGAGACTAATTCGCCATCACCCGGAGCATTCAAAGGACCGAGGAAAACAACTGTACTGGAAAGACGTTGTGACGGGAATCGATTTACAGTGCGCAGAAAGATCAACACTAAACTATTTGGTATTTTGGACGCGCAGACTTCGCGTAAAATTTCTTGACGAATTAGCAAAAGACGATGCGCCTAAATCAAGAGATACAACCATGCGCATCTTGCTCCGCGAAATAGCATCATGCGCAGATCTTTATCACGAACTACCCGCCATCAATCGCATCACAGGAAGCTCTTTTTTTGGCACCCTCCTCGCCGCTGTAGAAAAATTTAGATCCACTCGTGAAATACAGAAAGAAGTCTCCGATTCAATTGGAAAAGCCTTGGAAATTGCGAATTCGATATTTGCGGAACAAACAGCCTTCTCTGCTCGTCAAACAAGCAATGACTCACTTCAAATAGCTAAAGCCTCAAAGAGAACAGCCAATGTTTCGGCTTGGGTAGCATTTATCGCATTGATGATTGCAGTTTTACAATTTGTTTCAGATCGCAACCCCCTAAATAACAAAGCTTCGCCTCTTCCGAATTCAAAATCTCTACCCCTTTCGAAACACAAAGTTCCATCTTCACAATTAGAAAATTCAGCACCTTCGGATGCAACAAAAGGCAGCGATACGCCCGACCCCAAGCCGCAACCATAAGGAGAACCAATGCCTGTCTTTAATACAAGAAAGGTGAAATCTCTCATCGACTGGGAAGATTTCCGCATAGAAACCGAAAACGGGGCCTCCTTAGCGCTGTCAAGGACAATCAACAGTTTCCATGCATCAACTGTCCTGATGCTGCCAGGTTTCACTAGTAAGAGAATGAACACGACCAACAAAGATATGACAGGTCGACTTGTCGACCTAGGCATACAGTGCATTGTAGCCGACCTCAGCGGGCATGGTGATTCGTCTGGAGATATTGCGGATCAGACTGTTGTTCGTGCATCGAAAGAAATTGGATCCATAATTGATGCGATTTCCGATTGCGGAATCGTTGGCCCGCGTGAACCGATTGCAATATTGGGCAACAGTTTTAGTGCTAATGCAGTATTATTAGCGGCAGCAAAGCGCAACGATCTAAATGCCATAATTCTGAAATCCCCGGTTACCGATTACGTGCAGATGAGATATTCTCAGCTTGGCGAAGTAAAAATGTCGCAGTGGAAATCTGATGGCTGGATTTTTCTAAATGACGGTACCAAGTCAAATTATCAGTTTATTGAAGACGCTGCTAATGTTGATAGCTATGGATCTATAAATAACATTTCGTGTCCGCTTTTAGCCGTTCACGGATCCATGGACACAGATATACCAAAAGAGCAGATTAAACTTACGCGCGAGACGATCTTAGCTGCAGGAGGCGAACATGTTCTATTTTCCGAAGCAGACCACGGAATAAGTGGTCAATACTTCACTCCATGCATGCAGCTATTTACTGGATTCCTTCTAGAACATATTCCGACTGTCTATAACCAAAATGATTTTTGACATTTTTTATAATAAGCAACTCCAAAGATTCAAAGAGGACAAGGTAGTTGAAGGATATTCACTATGGGAGAATGCCTCAGCAGCAGAAATAGCGTGCTTGGAGTGTGCAAATCTGAAAGACATGCGCGTCTTGGATGTTGGCTGTGGCACAGGAAGGCTTGCGCCAATTGTGCTATCTCTCGGAGGTGTGTATCACGGAATAGATCAATCAGCCCCAATGATTTCAGCCGCAAGAATGCTTCATCCTGGTCTGCACTTCAGTCAATGCGACGCCCTGCGAGACCCGCTCGATGAGTATGATGTCATTATGCTCATGCATAACACGCTCGGAACTTTTTTTCCTTACAGGAGAAGAATTTCATTAATTTCGATCTTGCGTGACAGACTTTGTAATAATGGCCGTCTGATTTTTTCATGCCATGACGTGAACGGCCCATTCAGCTTGGCATCAACGTCATTTCTGGATTGGCCATTTCGCATCATACGTCGAATAACGGGCAGCGGGTATGCCGTACAGAGATATCACGGCGAATTGATACTAATTTTTCGTGCCACTCCGCACTTTATTGCTCGCGAGTTAAGTGTGTTTGATTTCACGATTACTGGCGAATGGCCTGATAATTCGCGCGACAAAGTCGACTGGACATATTACTTAGCTCATCTCCAATAAAAAATGAACATCGCAGCCGTTGCTTTATTCGATTGCACCGGAAGAATTATTCTTCAATTGCGTGACGATTCCATCGGGATCGAAAACCGGGGAAAGATCGGCCTTTTTGGCGGTGCGGTACATGGTGAAGAAACAGCTGTTTTTGCTGCTGTTCGTGAACTCTATGAAGAGCTAGGGATTAATATAAGTCCTGAGCTCCTGACACCATTATTCGTTGCTGATAAAGTTGAAGATTCCGGGCGCACTGTATCAGTGCACGTATTTAGGTTAGATTTTGTGGAAACAGATCGCTTAATACTAATGGAAGGCTGTGCCATAGTGCTCGCGAGCCCAAAAGCGATTTCTGCATCACAACAGTTGACTTCGTTCACAAGAATGGCGATCAATTGGATTATCGATAACTAGGACGCCCTTGGAGAGGCCAGGACACACACTTTCTCACGTGCTTCCATTTTCCTGAAGCGAAAGACCGGGACGCCCACTTTCTCGCCTCATTCCAGTTCCCTGATGTAAGGGAGTTGCCCAGCCGGATGTAGGGATTTTCCGATTTGTGGGTGTCTTCCGTAAGCGTCCGCCCACCTCACCTTCCTTTTGCCTTTTCAGCCATCCACCGTCGCACCCTTTCCAGGCTGGAGAGGCGAGATGTCGAAGCATGCGAAGGTGGCGTTGTGGGAGCAGCCGGTGAATCCAGGACACCTACAATCAGCCGGAGAACAAGGGCACCCATTGATTTAAGTGACTGATTCGCTCACTTTGCCATGATCTGGATTCTCTCGGTTCGGGGCTACGGCGCCCCCATGGGAGCTGCCGTAAGTTGTCGGAATGTAAATTGCAGAAAGGATGTTGCACTAACCCCATTTTCTCTTTCAGTTCTTCAATCAATAAGGAGTATTGATATATGAACGCAACAATGAGACTAGGTCTGTCGTCCGTTCTTCTTCTGCTCGCGGGCGGGCTCGCAGCCTATGCGCCGGCCGCGTTGGCGCAGGTGGCTCCGCTCAAGAACACAGGGACCGGTGACTGCTTGACGGTCAATACCACCACAGGCGTCGCCATCACTCAGGCATGCAACACTTCCAGTATCCAGATATGGTCTCAGGCCAATACCGGTTCCGGCTTCCTGATCAAAAATGTCGTCACTGGCAATTGTCTGAACAATACCGTCACAGGAACCATCATCACTACGCCGTGCAATCCCGCTATTGCAAACCAACGATGGCTGAGACAGAACGTCGGTCCCACGACGGCGCGCTACAAGTCAGTCGCCACCGGCTTGTTCTTGACCAGCACAACTGGGGGGGCGGTCCTTAGCAGTCCCGCCAGCACGAGTCCTCTGCAGATCTGGTCGTACTGAATGCTCCACATGGTGCGGCTGGGTTCGCCCAGCCGCACCACACACATCAGGAGACGGACGATCGGGACGGACGGCCGAGACACCCAGAAATCAAATTTTTCCGACAACTGCCCCAGCGCATCCCCTGCACCGTGGGGATCCGACATCCGCAACACTTGTCGCATGACCCGGCCCCGCTCGCGCATCGCACCGCCCGACACGCCCGGCGCATTCCACTGCGTCCAACGATCCGTTCGACGGACCTTCCTCTGTGGCGTCGACCGCTACACCTGGCAATTCTTCGAACACCAACGGGCGTGGATTGAAGCCCGCATCCAGCTCGTGGCCGAATCTTTCCCCATGGCCACCGTCCACGCGCGCCTGCACATCGCTATGAGGACATACGCCGCAGCAGCATCTCGAACGGGCCTTGCTCAAACCGTTTCAGCCAGAGGTGTGAAAAGCCATCGAGCACCGCCCACACGCCAATACCGATCAGTGTCGCCACAGCGACGCCCACCTGGCCGAAGAGCGCGCCACCATAGCCGCAGAAGATCAGGGACAGCAGTATCGATTCGCCGAGGTAGCCGGTCAGGGACATCCGCCCTGCGGGTCGGAAGACGCGCAGGCTGTCCGGGAACCGCTGCCGCAATCGCGCCAATGCAGCGATGTAGCCGTAGCTCAGAAACGGCGCGCTGGCGAAGTTCAACACCACACCGACGAGTTCGGTCTTGCCGCCAGCTCCGGCAGCGGTTCCCGGGCCGATCGACAGCGCCGCGGACAACAGTCCAAGCGGCAGACCGATCCAGAGGCCTGAGCGGATGCCGACGCGCCAGAGCGCCGGGTATCGGTCCGGATCCGAAAACACCCGATGCCTGCCGGCGATCAGCCCGACGGCGAACATGGCGAGTACGGCAAGTCCATTGACTGTGCCGATAAAGACGAACGCTTCCGGCCAGAAACCGAATCTTGCCCACGCCGCTTCGAAGAACGAACCTGACGCGAGCATCATGTCGAGATGCTGACCGATCGCGCTCGCGGTGTCGTCGGACGGCAAGTGCGAGTCCAGCAATACCATCAATGCCAGCGATGCCAACAGCATCAGCCATACGCCGAGCGCCACGCCGGCGAACGCGAACAGTCGGCGATCGGACCATAGCACCAGCACCAGCATCACCGTGCCCAGCAGTGCGTACAGCACCAGGATGTCGCCGACGAATGCAGCCACGGCATGCAGGCTGCCGAGCAGCGCCAGCCCGAACAGGCGCCGCTTGTAGCGTGCTCTTTGCGCGAGATCGTTTCGGCTGAGCAGAAAACTCAGGCTGTACCCGAACAGGAAAGAAAAGATCAGATAGAACTTGGCCTGTGCGAATGCGACCACCAGAAACGCGACCAGTCGATCGGGCCATGCGGCGAGCGATGCGGCGGTGTAACCCGAGGTGGAAATCGCGAGAAACGGCGTATTCACCAGCACGATGCCCAGCAGTGCGAAACCACGCAGTTCGTCGGCGAAGTGCGCGCGTTGCGGCAACGCGCTCATGCTTCGACGCCCGGGCCGAAGCCGTGCAGCAGCGTCTGCAGCAAGATGTCCGGCGCGTGCGCAGGCGCGAGCGTGCCTTTGTGGATGGCCGTCCAAGCGGCATACAGCAGGCCCTCGAACGCAGCTTCGAACCAGGCCTCAGGCATGTCGGCGCGCAGCAAGCCTGCGGCAATGCAGTCGACGATCACCGGTTCGATGGCGCGATCGAGCGTTTTCAGTGCGGACTTCAGCTCGGGATCTTCCGCCAGATCGCTCATCCCGAACACGGCATGCAGCGGCAGCCCGGCGCTTACCAGGACGCCGATCAATGCGCGCAGCCGGATCAGCGGCGGGTCATCTGCAGACATCGACGCGCCGATGGCCGCCTCGACCTGGCCGATGACATGCGCGCCTGCGGCACGCAGCAGTGCGGTGCGATTGGGGAAATGACGGAACAGGGTCGCCCGCCCGATACCGGCATGCGCCGCGACCTCGTCCATCGAAGCGTTGGGATGCAGGGTGTACAGCTCCAGTCCGGCTTGCATCGCCGCGGTTCGGCTGTCGGGGCGTTTGGAGTGAGGCATAAATCAACCATATGAGACGATTAAGTCTCAATTTATTTCACATCATGGCGAGACTGCAAGTCCCGTTTTGTTCGATCTGCGAACAGCGGCCTGCGCCGGTCAGGGCGTGCGAACGGCATGCATGCGGCCGCCCGTGGATGCGCAGCAATCGCTGAGTACTGGTGTCTCCACGCGCGCGGCTCGCACCCACCGTCGTCGAGACAATCGCATCGCGCTCGCGCTGGGTGTCCACGTATCGCCTGCACTTCAGATCGATCGGCAACGATGCATGAAGTGTCATCATCTTTCAGACAGGCTGTCGCCGCTGACACCCGGTGCTGCCCCCATCCTGGACCCCGCATGAAACTCGCTATCCTTTCCCGCAACAGCAAGCTGTATTCGACCCGGCGTCTGATCGAGGCCGCGCGTGCGCAGGGCCATACGGCGCGGGTGCTCGATCCGCTGCGCTGCTACATGCGCATCGCGTCAGGCGGTTTCGACATGCACTACAAGGGTCGACCGCTGACCGGTTATCAGGCGGTCTTGCCGCGGATCGGCGCGTCGATCACCCGCTACGGCGCGGCGGTGCTGCATCAGTTCGAGCTGATGGGCAGCTACACCCCGAACACCGCCGACGCCATCGCCCGCGCCCGCGACAAGCTGCGCGCGCACCAGCTGCTGGCGGCGCAGGGCATCGGGATGCCGACGACGGTGTTCGGCGACAATCCGGACGACACCATCGACCTGCTGTCGATGCTCGGCGCGCCGCCGCATGTGATCAAGCTCAACGAGAGCTCGCAGGGCGCCGGGGTGATCCTCACCGAGAAGCCGTCGGCGTCGCGAAGTGTGGTCGAAACCCTGCGCGGGCTGTACGCGAACTTTCTGGTCCAGGAATTCATCGCCGAAGCCGAGGGCGCCGATCTGCGCTGTTTCGTGGTCGGCGACGAGGTGGTGGCCTCGATGCGCCGGCAGGCGCCGAAGGGCGACTTCCGCTCCAATCTGCATCGTGGCGGCACCGCCGAAGCGGTGGAGGCCAGCGATGACGAACGTGCGGTCGCGATCCGTGCCGCCAAGGTCCTGGGCTTGGGGGTGGCAGGGGTGGATCTGATCCGCGCACGGCGCGGTCCGCTGGTGCTGGAGGTCAATGCCTCTCCGGGGCTGGAGGGCATCGAGGCGGCGACCGGGGTCGATATCGCCGGCAAGATCATCGATCTCCTGGCAAAGGGGTCGAAAACCGCTAAAACGCCCAGGCTTGCCAAAAAGTGATCCCTGCCGCAAATCCGTACTGTCATCCAGCTTTAACGGGCCTTTAATCGCCCCCGGCGTAGCGTGTCCGGACCGAATTCTGTGTATCCATCCATCCTCGTCAGGGCGGTGCAGAACCGGTAATCGGGGTTACACCCAATGTTCGGCCCGGGCGGCCCATGCCGTCCGGGCCATTTTTTTCGACCGACGCCCGGCGACGTTCCGCATCGGCCATGCATCGCGCACGGCTCGTGGAAGTCCGGGCGGCGTCGCATCCGCGTCGTATGCCAGAATTGCCGATGCATTGTTCCGGGCCTGCGGCCACCGGGAACCGAATGCGCGCCGACCGGTCACAGCAGCACCTTTGAGGATCCACCGCCCATGCGCATACTCGTGATCGAAGACAACCAGGACATCGCCGCCAATCTGGGCGATTACCTCGAAGACCGCGGCCACACCGTGGATTTCGCCGCCGACGGCATCACCGGCCTGCACCTGGCCATCGTCCACGAGTTCGACGCCATCGTGCTCGATCTCAACTTGCCCGGCATGGATGGTCTGGAAGTCTGCCGCAAGCTGCGCGGCGAAGCCCGCAAGCAGACTCCGGTGCTGATGCTCACCGCGCGCGACACGCTGGACAACAAGATCGCAGGCTTCGATTCCGGCGCCGACGACTACCTGATCAAACCTTTCGCGCTGCAGGAAGTGGAAGTCCGCCTCAACGCGCTGTCGCGGCGCGGCAAGGGCAACCAGACCCGGGTGCTGGAAGTCGGCGAGCTGGAATACAACCTCGACACGCTGGAAGTGCGCCGTCAGGGCAAGCTGCTGCAGCTCAACCCGACCGCGCTGAAGATCCTGCAGGCGCTGATGGAAGCCTCGCCCGCCGTGGTTACCCGGCAGGAACTGGAAACGCGCGTATGGGGCGAAGAACTGCCCGATTCCGACAGTCTGCGCGTGCATATCCACGGGCTGCGTGCGATGGTCGACAAGCCGTTCCCCGTGCCGCTGATCCAGACCCGCCACGGCATCGGCTATCGCATCGCCGTGCCCGATGCCAGCGCCTGAGATAACGCCCACGCGGCGGCGCAAACCGGCCTATCGGCGGCGGCTGCGCAGTCGCATCATTCTGTCGTTCCTGTGGCTTGGGATGGGGCTCACTTCGTTGATCGCAGCGAGCACGGTGTATCTGCGCAATCGCGTCGAAAACACTGTGATCGCGGCGGCGCTGGCGAAAAACAACAACACGTTCGCGGAAGGCTTCTACAGCAATCCCGATGTCATCGGTGTTCCGTTCGAGAAGATCCAGGGACGGCAGTTCAGCACGCGCAAGATCGATCGCGTGCCCCCTGAATGGCGTGACCTGCCGGACGGCGTGCACGAGCTGAGCAACACCGATGCGGTGACCGGCGATGTCCGTGTCTACAAGATCGCTGTCCGCAAAGATCCGGAATACTGGTTCTTCCTGACCTACGACATCGCCGAGGAACGCGAAAGCCAGGCGCGCCTGAATCAAGCGCTGATGCTCAGCGTTGTGGTGTTCAGCCTGTTTTCGCTGTTGATCGGCTGGTGGGCTGCGTCGCGCGTGATGAGTCCGGTGACCGAGCTGGCGCAACGTCTGCGCCGCTCCGGCCGCAGCGCCGAGCCCGAAGCGTTGGCCTCGCACTTTGCCGAGGACGAAGTCGGAGAGCTGGCCAAAGCGCTCGACGATTACGCCGAGCGACTCACCGAAGTGGTGAAGCGCGACCGCGAATTCAACGCCGACGTCAGCCACGAACTCCGCACGCCGCTAGCGGTGATCCGCGGCGCATCCGAGCTGCTGCTGGCCAAGCCCGACATGGACGACAAGACCCGCGCGCGGCTGCAGCGGATCCAGCGCGCCGAGCAGCAATGCACCGACCTGATCAGCGCGCTGCTGTTGCTGTCTCGCAATGAACGCGGCCATGGCGCCGCAGATGTCGGCCGTCTTGCGGAGCAACTGCTCGATGCGCACCGCACCCAACTCGGCGGTAAATCGTTGACGCTTCGCGTGGAAGGCGCCGTCGGCCAGGTGGTGGTCGATGCGCCGGACGCGGCGGTCACCGTGGCTCTAAGCAATCTGATCGGCAACGCGGTGAAGTACACCCAGCAGGGCGAAGTGGTGGTGCGGCTTGGCGACAACGCGGTCGAAGTGATCGACAGCGGCCCAGGCCTCAGCGCAGAAGATGCCGCGCGCTTGTTCGAGCGCGGTTATCGCGGCAGTCATGCGGAACACACCCATGGCGGTGGGATTGGTCTGTCGATCGTGCGCCGACTGTGCGTGTTGTACGGCTGGCGCGTGCGGGTGGTGCCGGGGCAGGAGCGGGGGGTGATTGCGACGTTGACTTTCGGGGTGTAGTCAACGGGCTTTCTTGTACCTACTTACTTCTGCGAGATGTGAGGCCCGTATGCCGGATACGTCTCTGTCGATGTTGGTGATTCAGTTCTTTACGGGTAAAGCCTGGGCCCTTTTTCGCGCTGGTGCGCGAGTTACTTTCTTTGGCGCAAAGAGGGTGTTGCCAAATCATTTTTCTATGAGGCCGCGTAAAAGTCTGCGAGCCTCGGAAAGCCATACCCAACTTTCGGAGACCTCCACCAATCGGTCGTGA
>JBIITV010000167.1:0-9001 GCA_044340325.1 Lysobacteraceae bacterium | reverse complement strand
GGCCGGAGGATGTGGTCCGCAGCGTGACCAGTGGTCGGCCCGAGGTGACCGAGGTCGAATTCACGCTGACCGATTCTCCGCTGGTGGCGCCTGACGTTGCGGCCGCTCGGCCCGCGCCGGAATCCACGCCGACGCTTGCCGTGTTGTCGGTGGCGCCACCCGAACCGGCCCCGGCAGGCATCGCCGATGCCACGACCATCCGGCGTCGCACCGGCGCGCTGTTCCCGGCGGGGACCCGCATCATCGATGTGCGCTACGGCGGCGATAACGTCACCATCGTCGGTGAGGCCGATTCCAATCGCAGCGTGTCCGACGGCCTGCGTGCGATCGACGGGGAGGGCTCCGCGCCCGAACTGCTGCGGATCGAGACGCGATCGGCCGGAAAGGTCAGGTTCGAGATCCTGCTGCGCCGTTCCGCGCTGGTCGAAAACTGAAGCTGGATCAGACTCCCAGCGCGCGGAACTCGGTGACGATCCGCGCGCGTTCCCACACCGGCATGAAACCGTCGGCGAGCTGGCGGGCGCGGCCGCCGAAGTCGAGCGCGGCTTCGCCGTCGAAACGGTTGCCGAGGGTGCGGAAGTAGTAGCCGCCGCTGTCGTTGGCGATGAAGGCCGAGGCGTAGCCGCGATCGGCAGGATCGCTGACTTCGCGAAAGGCGATGACGCTGGACAGGCGCTGGCCCAGACCGATCAGCGGCGCGTGCGCGCGCTGTGGCGTGGCAGCGTCCTGCAGGAGGATGCGGATATCGACCCGGTGGCGGCGGGTGGCGAGCCGGCGCAGGGCTTCGAGCAGTTCGGGGGTATCGAACAGACCCGGGTCGAGATTGCGGCTGTAGATGCTCAGCTCGCGGCGTGCGGCTGTCACCACAGCGGTGGTGATGGCGACTGCGGCTTCGCGGGAATCGATCGCGGTCGGGCCGCCGATCTGCCGGCGCATGCTCTGGTGTTCGATGCCCGCTTCCACGAAGCGTTCGCCGTAGGGCACGAAGCCGTGTTTCACATAGAAGCCGAGCGCCGACACCTGCGAATGCAGGCGCAGCTCAGGCCAGCGTCGCAGCTCGGCCTGCCCGATCAATGCCAGCAGCAGGGCGTCGCCGACGCCACGACCTCGCCAGTCAGGCAGCACCGCCATCCGTCCGACCTTGCGCTCCGGAGTGAGCCGCCCTGTGCCGATCGGGCGGCCTTCGCTATCGCGGGCGATCACATGCACGCACAGCGGATCGAGCTCGTCCCACTCCAGTTCGATCGGTACCTGCTGTTCCTGCACGAACACCGGCTCGCGCACTGCGCGCAGGTCGTCGACGCCGCTCGCGTAGTCGATGGCTTCCACCCGGAAGCGCGGTTCAGTTGTCGTCATCGTGTTCGTCCCCGGCGTTCTCTCCAGTGTCGTCCTCGCCGTTGTCAAGCCGATAATGGCCTTCCGCGAGCAATTCCAGCACCAGCGCCTGACTTTCGGCAGACAGGGCGGCATAGGTCTCGCTGTCCAGCGTTTCCGCAGCCGCCAGCGTGCGCGCATCGGCGAGGGGCAGGGTGTGGATCTGCCCGGCGACATAGAGCTTCGCAGGCACGGACTTCCCGGTGGCTTTGCCCCCGGCGCTGCGACGCCAGGCCACCCGCGTCCACGGGTGACGCTGCAGCAGTGCGCCCTGCTGCAGATCGAATTCGATTTCGATCCGCGACCGCAGCGGGTCCGGCATCAGGCTGTCGCCGACGCTGCGATACAGGGTCATGAACCGGCCGAACCAGTCGCCCAAACGCTCCGGGTCGTTCATCCGCAGCGCATTGAGCCCGGCGATGGCCCGACGCATGGCCTCGGCGTCGATCTCGTTGGGGTCTTTCGGCGGGACCAGGTCATCGTCGCGATAGCGGACCGATTCGTCGGCTTCCGCCAGCAATGTGTCGACAAAATCGCCCAGCAGCTCAGCGGTGCTTGGCGCCCGCATGCCGACCGAAAAGGTGAGACAGGCGTCTTCGGCCACGCCGTGATGCGGAACGTTCGGCGGCAGATACAGCATGTCGCCGGGGCCGAGTACCCAGTCGTGGGTCGGGTGGAAATCGCGCAGCAGTTTGAGTTCGACGCCTTCGCGGAACTCCGCCGAAGGCCGGCCCTGGCCCATCGCCTCGCTGGCGTCGATCTGCCAGCGCCGATGGCCGTGCGCCTGCAGCAGGAACACGTCGTACTGGTCGATATGCGCGCCGACCGAGCCGCCCGGTGCGGCGAACGAGATCATCACGTCGTCGATCCGCCAGCGCGGCAGGAAATCGAAATGATCGAGCAGGGCGCGGATGTCCGGATCCCACTTGTCGACGTCCTGCACCAGCAGGGTCCAGTCGTGATCGGGCATGCCGGGGAATTCTTCCTCGGCGAACGGCCCGTTGCGGACGGTCCAGCCGTCGCAGGTCTTGTCGTGCATCACGATCCGCGACAGCGCCGTTTCCTCGCAGGCAAGGCCGGCAAGGTCTTCGGGCATGACCGGCGTTTCGAAGTCCGGGAAGGCGTTGCGGATCAGCAGCGGCCGCTTCTGCCAGTAGTCGCGCAGGAATTCGCTGGGCGACATGCCGAGCAGCGGCTTTTCACGCGCATCGATTTCGAAAGCAAGCGTGGTGGGGCGCTTGGGCATCTCAGATCTCCCTCGCCAGTCGTTCGGCCAGACCTGTGTAGCTGCCCGGCGTCATATCGAGCAGGCGTTGTTTCGCGTCGGCGGGCAGATCGAGGCCGGTAATGAACCCGCGCATCGCGGTTCCGTCGATGCCGTGACCGCGGGTCAGCGCCTTCAGCTGTTCGTAGGGGTTCGGCAGGCCGTGGCGGCGCATGACCGTCTGCACGGCTTCGGCCAGCACTTCCCAGGCGGCGTCGAGATCGGCTGCGAGTCGCTCCGGATTCGCGCTGAGTTTGTTCAGGCCGCGCTGCAGGGCGTCGTAGCCGATCAGCGCATGGCCGAAGGCGGTGCCCAGCGCGCGCAATACGGTGGAATCGGTGAGGTCGCGCTGCCAGCGGCTGATCGGCAACTTTGCGGCGAAATGTTCCAGCAAGGCGTTGGCGATGCCGAAATTGCCCTCCGCGTTCTCGAAATCGATCGGATTGACCTTGTGCGGCATGGTCGAGCTGCCGACTTCGCCGGCCTTCACCGCCTGCTTGAAGTAACCGAGCGAGATATAGCCCCAGAGGTCGCGGCACAGATCGATGCAGATGGTGTCGATCCGCTTCTGCGCGTCGCACAGTTCGGCGATGCCATCGTGCGGCTCGATCTGAGTGGTGTAGGGCTGCCAGTCCAGACCCAGGGATTCGACGAAGCGGCGCGAGAACGCGGTCCAGTCGATATCGGGATACGCGGCGACGTGGGCGTTGTAGTTGCCGACCGCGCCGTTGATCTTGCCTGCGATCAGTGCGCCCGCGAGCGTTTCGCCCTGGCGCTGGAGACGGGCGACGACGTTGGCGAGTTCCTTGCCGACGGTGCTCGGCGAGGCGGTCTGTCCATGGGTGCGCGACAGCATCGGCAGGCCCGCGTATGCGTGCGCCATCGCGCGGAGTGTCTGGATCAGGGCGTCCAGCGTCGGCAGCAGCACCGACTGCCGCGCCTCGCTCAGCATCAGCGCATAGCTGAGGTTGTTGATGTCCTCGCTGGTGCAGGCGAAATGCACGAACTCCAGCGCTGGCGCGAGTTCCGCGTCGTCTTTCAGGCGTTCCTTGATCAGGTATTCGACCGCCTTCACGTCGTGGTTGGTCGTGCGTTCGATGTCCTTCACCCGGGCCGCGTCGGCGACCGACAGGCCGTCGGCCAGCGCCCGCAAGCGGGTCACCGCAGGGTCGGAGAATGGCGCCAATTCGACGATGCCGGGCTCGGCCGCCAGCGCCAGCAGCCATTCGACTTCCACCCTCACCCGCGCTTTGATCAGGCCGTATTCGGAGAAGATCGGGCGCAGGGCATCGACCTTGCCGGCGTAGCGGCCATCGAGCGGAGACAGGGCGAGAAGCTGGGCGTCGGACATGGCGGACTGCGGTGCGGGAAAGCGGCAATTCTAAACGCTCGCGGGGGTATGCTCCGCTGATCTCCACCACCACAGGTGCCCGAGTCATGCCCAGACGCAGCGGAATTCCCGACCCGATGCGCACCGAACGCGACAGCATGGGCGAACTGCAGGTGCCCGCCGCCGCGCTGTGGGGCGCACAGACCCAGCGCGCGGTGCAGAACTTCCGGATCTCGGGCCAGCCGATGCCGCGCGGCTTCATCCGCGCGCTTGGGCTGATCAAGGCTGCGGCCGCACAGACCAACGCCAACCTCGGTCTATTGCCCAAGACCCGTGCCGCCGCGATCCGCCGTGCGGCCCTGGCCGTGGCGGCTGGCGAACACGACGACCAGTTTCCCGTCGACATCTATCAGACCGGTTCCGGCACGTCGACCAACATGAACGCCAACGAGGTCATCGCGGCGTTGGTCATGCGCACCGGCCGGGGCAGGATCCACCCCAACGACGATGTGAACCTCGGGCAGAGCTCCAACGATGTCATCCCCACCGCGCTGCGGGTGGGTGCGCATCTCGCCGTCAGCGAGGACCTGCTGCCCGCGCTGCGCCATCTGCGCAGAACCATCGACCGCCGCGCCCGCGACGCGCGCGATCTGGTGAAAACCGGACGGACCCATCTGATGGACGCGATGCCGATGACCTTCGGCCAGGAACTGGGCGCGTGGTCTTCGCAGTTGGATTCGGCGCGGATGCGGATCGAGGACAGCCTCAAGCGTCTGCGGCGGCTGCCGATCGGCGGTACCGCAGTCGGCACCGGCATCAATACCGATCCGAGTTTCGGCAAGCGCGTGGCGCAAACCGTGTCGGTGCTGTCCGGCGTGCGTTTCGTGGTCGCCGACGACAAGTTCGAGGGCATCGCCGCGCAGGACGACGCGGTCGAGCTTTCCGGTCAGCTTTCCGTTCTGGCGGTGGCGCTGATGAAGATCGCGAACGATCTGCGCTGGATGAACTCCGGGCCGCTGGCGGGTTTGGGCGAAATCGAGCTGCCGGCGCTGCAGCCGGGCTCATCGATCATGCCCGGCAAGGTCAATCCTGTGATCCCCGAAGCGGTGGCGATGGTCTGCGCGCAGGTGATGGGTCATCACACTGCTGTGACGGTGGCTGGGCAGAGCGGCAATTTCCAGCTCAACGTGATGCTGCCGCTGATCGCGGCGAATCTGCTGGACAGCATCGGCCTGCTCGCCAATGCGATGAACGCGATGGCCGACAGCGCCATCGCCGGCATGATCTTCCGCGCCGACCGCATCGCCGACGTTTTGGCGCGCAACCCGATCCTGGTGACCGCGCTCAATCCGGTGATCGGCTACGAAAACGCCGCCGCGATCGCCAAGAAGGCGTACCGCGAACGGCGAGCGGTGCTGGATGTGGCGCTGGAGGACAGCGGACTGGATGCGAAGACCTTGAAACGATTGCTGGACCCCGCCGCGCTGGTGAAGGGCGGCGTGCAGACCGGGTCGGGCGGCGGCTGAAGCTGCCGCTTACTGCTCAGTCCATCATTTCGCCGGTTCGACCGTCGCCGCTTCGGCTTCCGCAGCGGTGTTGTCGTAGTCATTGCCCACGTCCACATCGGCATGGACCGAACTGCCGGGGATATCGATGTTGTAGTTGCCGTCCTTGCCGCAATCCTCCACATCCTTTTGATCCATGGTCGCGTACGGCTTGAACTCGGGCAGCGCGGCAGCGAGCTTGTCCTGGGTGGCCTTCATCGCCGGCAGCAGCTCGCACAGCTTCTGCGCCGATGCTCTGATTCCCTCGGCCTCGGCTTCGATTTTCTTTTCCACCTGGTCGCCCTGACCGGTGAAAATACCTTTGATGGCCTCGGACACCGCTTTTCCGGCGAGATCCGCGCCCTCCAGACCGATGCCGATGCCGGCCTCGGCGAGCTTGGCGATATGGCCACGGTATTCGATCAAGAGTGCTTTCTGCTCGGCGCTTAGCGGCACGGCCTTGCCGTCGATGAGCAATTCGCCGCCCGGGGTGATTTCCGCCTTGGGTTGGCCGCTGGCGGACAGGTCGAAGTTTTCCTTCGCCAACTCTTCCCGGGCGCCTTCGGTAGCGTTTTTCACGGCTTTCCCGAGCAGCGTCGTCGGCTCCTTGGCGGGATCGGTCGCGGGCGTCGTCCCGCTGTTGCCGCAGCCGATCAAAGGCAGACAGGTCAGCAGAGCGATGGCGGTGATGCGGATGGTGTTCATGTGAAACTCCACTTCGGTGTCGATGAAGAATATTCGGTAATGGACTGAGATGCCTCTGCGTCGACTGGTGTATCGGCCCGTGCATCGGGCCTGTCACCTGCCTTCAATCGTCTTCCGGCACACGCACCTGTCCGCGCACGTTGCGATGATCCACCGAGCCGCTGCCGACGCTGTCTACGGTCAGATCGCCGTCGACACCGCTCGCACCGAGATCGCCGGAACCGATCCTGCTCACCGTTACGTTTCCGCCGATTGCCGAGAGCAGGGCATCGCCCGAACCGATCGAACCGATCACCACGCCGCCCTTTGCGTTCGCGATGCTCAGGTCGCCGGAATTGATCTCGCCGACCCGCGAATCGCCGCGGACATCGCGCACGCTCAGATCGCCGGAGCCGACCGAGACGACATGCAACGCGCCGACATCGCTGGCCTGGATATCGCCGGAGCCGACATCCGCATAGAAGCTGCCGCGTATATGGCGCGCTTCGAGATCGCCGGATCCGACATCGGCGCTCAGCGACGCGACGCCATCGATCACGGCATCGCCGGAGCCCAGCTTCAGTTGTACATCAAGGGTGTCGGGGACGCTGGCGTCGACTGTGAGATGGCCGTAGTCCTCGCCCGACCAGGAGCCTTTGCGCAGAAGCGAGTTTCGTCCTGCGCGCACGAGCAGTTTGTCGCCGTCGCGTTCCTGGGTGACGATCAGTTCGACGAGCCGTTTCTCATCGGATGCGCAGGCTTTGCCTTTGAACGCGCCGGACTGCTGTTTGCCGCCTTTCAACGCAAGCGTGTGCGGGCCGATGTCGAACACGATCGTTTTGATGCCGCTCAGGTTCAGATCCGCATCGCGGATTGCGGAATGTTCGCAGCGATCGCTGGCTTGCGATGCGAAAGGCAGTGCCGTCAGCATCAGTGCGGGTAACAGCATGGATGCGATACGCATGGGTTCTCTCTCGATGATTGCAGGGCAGGCGGTACTGGGTCGTTGCACTACTCGTTCGGCATGCGGCGCGGCAGTGCTGCGTGTTCTTGCCGTGTTCGTGTGTAGCGCTGCCATCCATGGCGATGCGGTGCTGGCTTCGGAGAGTCCAGCCAAGCCATCGATGGCTTGGCCTTCGGCATGCCGCGCGGCAGTGCCGCGTGTTCTTGCTGTATTCGTTGGTAGCGCTGCCGTCCATGGCGATGCGGTGCTGGCTTCGGAGCGCCCAGCCAAGCCATCCATGGCTCGGCCTTCGGCATGCCGCGCGGCAGTGCCGCGCAAGCGGCATGCCTCAGCCCTCATCCCGCCAGCGGCGGAGGCGGATGGCGAGGAAGATCATCGCCACGCCGATCGCCACGCCCAGCCACATGTCCAGCGTACCGAAGGCAGCCCAGCTGGAGCTAAGATCGAGCTGCGGCGAGACGCCTTCCGTGCCTTTCAGCACGCTTTCCGCATCGACGGCGCCTACATACCACAGGCCGGGGACCAGGCTGCCCAGGCCGCGCAGCACGACCACATACCAGATATCGCCGTGCGGAAACTCCGCGCCGGTGATCGCGCTGAAGATCAAGCCGGTCATGCTCAGCATCGCGCAGCCCAGCAGCGGGATCAGCACGGCCCACAGGAACGGGAACCGGCGCGACCACGCCGAACACAGCATCAACCAGCAGATCGTCGGTACCGACCACATGATGTAGACAGGCAGGATGCTGAAGAACTGTCCGACGATGCGGAAGCCATGCGACTCGGTGAAGAATGCGCTCATCCCGGGAATGCCGTTTACTGCCATTCCGACTGCGGCGATCAACCACATCGCCACGCCGATGAACACCCCAAGAACGAGCGCCATCACCGGTGCCAGCACCAGGGCCCACGCCGCTTTCGACAGGACCACTTCGACATCGGAAACCGGCAGCGATTTCCAGAACAGCACGCTGCGGTCGCGGCGCTCGTCGTAGAGCGAACCCAGCGCGTAGAAGAACACGACGAAGATCATCACCAGCATCGACAGGATCATGCCGTTGGCCAGGATGCCGTCGCTGAATGCACCGATCGCCCTCAGCCCATCGATATCGTCAAGTTTGAAGTGATCCTGGAAATCGCCGCTCCGTTTCGCTTTATGGATGAACACGGTGGCGATGATCATGCCGATGATCGCAAAGACCGAGGCGATGATGCCGGTGACAATTGGCGCCCAGAAAAAGCCACCCTTGTTTTCCCAGAACTCGCGCCTGAGCAGCAGTTTGAATTTGCTGCCGAAGCCGAAGGCATTGACCGTAGCGTGGGGCTGGATTGCGCTGGGTTCTTGAATGGAGGCGTTCATGCGTAGGTCCCCTTCATGGTGGCCACGAACAGGTCGGCGAGGCCGGGAATGCGGATTTCTCCGTATGCAGCGAGCTGGTTTTGCGGCACGCCGTCGAACAGCATCACGGTCTTGCCGAACGGCAGCGCGCGCTCGTCGATGGGTTTCAGCGTGCGGGCTTCCTCGATGCGATCGGCATTGAGCAGCACTTCGACGAAACGGTCGCCGAGGTTTTCCATGGTCGCGTCGAGTACGATCTTGCCGTTCTGGATGAACATCACATCGGTGAGGATGTGTTCGATCTCTTCGACCTGGTGGGTGGTGATGATGATCGTCTTCTGTTCGTCGAAATAGTCTTCGAGCAGTCGCTGATAGAACTGCTTGCGATAGAGGATATCGAGGCCGAGCGTCGGTTCGTCCAGCACCAGCAGCTTGGCGTCGATCGCCATCACCAGCGCCAGGTGCAGTTGCACGATCATGCCTTTCGACATTTCGCGTACCC
>JBIITV010000137.1:0-11541 GCA_044340325.1 Lysobacteraceae bacterium | reverse complement strand
CGATGACGATGTCTTCGCCGAGATCGGCTTCGATCCGGTTCGCCATCGCACGCCCCAATTCCATGTGGCTCATTTCGCGCCCGCGGAAACGGATGTTGACCTTGATCTTGTCGCCCTCTTCCAGGAACTCGCGCATCTTGCGCAGCTTGATCAGGTAGTCGCCTTCATCCGTGACCGGACGGAATTTGACTTCCTTGATTTCGACGACCTTCTGCTTCTTTTTCGCAGCAGCCGCTTTTTTCTGCGTTTCGAACTTGAACTTGCCGAAGTCCATGATGCGACAGACCGGCGGGTCCGCATTCGGCTGGATTTCGACAAGATCGAGACCTTCTTCCTCGGCTTTCGCCAACGCTTCGTCGCGCGACAATACGCCGATCATCTCGCCGTCGCTGCCGATCACGCGGACGCGCGGAACGCGAATCTCGTTGTTCTTGCGGTTCTGCTTATCCTGGGGGGTACTGATATCTGGATCTCCAAAGGGTATCGGACCGTCCGGCGAGGCGCCGAACGGCATTCACATCAAGCGGCAGCGTGTTCGCCCGCAACGCGCGCAAGAAAGTCGGCGATGGACATGGACCCCAAGTCCTCCCCAGCCCGCGTGCGTACGGCGACGAGCCCGTTTTCCTTCTCGCGGTCTCCGACCACCAGCAGGTACGGCACCCGCTGCAGCGTGTGCTCGCGAATCTTATAGCCGATTTTCTCGTTCCGCAAATCGGCCGCAATCCGGAACCCTTGATTCATAAGGGTTTTCCGAATCTCGTCGACATAATCGGCCTGCGCATCGGTGATATTCATCACCACGGCCTGGATCGGAGCCAGCCAGGCCGGGAATTGGCCGGCATGGTGTTCGATCAGAATGCCGATGAAACGCTCCATGGAACCGACGATGGCCCGGTGCAGCATGACCGGGTGGCGGCGCTGGCTGTGCTCGTCCACGTACTCGGCGCCGAGGCGCTCCGGAACCATGAAATCGACCTGCATCGTGCCCAGCTGCCAAGTCCGGCCGATCGCGTCCTTGAGGTGGTATTCGATCTTCGGACCATAGAAGGCGCCCTCGCCCGGCAGCTCGGTCCATTCCACGCCCGCAGTGCGCATGGCGGAGCGAAGCGCGTCCTCGGCCTTGTCCCAGGTGGCCTCGTCGCCGAGGCGCAACTCTGGGCGCAGCGCGATTTTGATCTGGATGTCGCTGAAACCGAAGTGGCTGTAGACCGCCAGCGCCTGCTGGTGGAACGCGCGCACTTCTTCCTCGATCTGGCCCTCCGTGCAGAACACATGACCATCGTCCTGGGTAAAGCCGCGCACGCGCAGGATGCCGTGCAGCGCGCCCGAGGGCTCGTTGCGGTGGCAGGCACCGAACTCGCCGTAGCGGATCGGCAGGTCGCGGTAGCTGTGCAGGCCCTGATTGAATATCTGCACGTGGCCCGGGCAGTTCATCGGCTTCAGCGCATAGGTCCGCTTCTCCGATTCGGTGAAGAACATGTTGTCCTTGTAGTTGTCCCAGTGGCCGGACTTCTGCCACAGGGTCACATCGAGAATCTGCGGGCAGCGCACTTCCTGGTAGCCGCTGTCGCGATACACCCGACGCATGTACTGCTCGACCACTTGCCAGATCGCCCAGCCCTTCGGGTGCCAGAAGATCAGGCCCGGGCCTTCTTCCTGCAGATGGAACAGGTCCTGCTGCTTGGCGATCTTGCGGTGGTCGCGCTTTTCGGCCTCTTCGATCTGGGTGAGGTAAGCCTTCAGATCCTTCTCGTTCAACCATGCCGTGCCGTAGATGCGGCTGAGCATCTGGTTGTTGGAATCGCCGCGCCAGTAGGCACCGGCGACCTTCATCAGTTTGAACGCGCGCAGCTTGTCGGTGCCCGGAACGTGCGGACCGCGGCACAGGTCGATGAAGCTACCCTGCGAATACAGCGACAGCTCCTGATCCGCCGGGATGCTTTCGATGATCTCGGCCTTGTAGGCCTCACCCATGTCCCTGAAAAATGCGACCGCCTCGTCGCGCGACTTCACGCTGCGCGCGACCGGCAGAGCCTCTTTCACGATCTTCTGCATCTCGGCTTCGATCGCCGGCAGATCTTCCGGCGTGAACGGGCGCTCGTAGGCGAAGTCGTAATAGAAGCCGTTGTCGATCACCGGACCGATGGTGACCTGGGCGCCGGGGAACAAGCGCTGCACGGCCTGGGCGAGCAGATGCGCGGTGGAGTGGCGCAGGATCTCGAGCGCATCCGGGTGTTTCTCGGTGACGATTTCGAGCGCGGCGTCACGGTCGATGCGGAAACTGGTATCGACGAGCTGGCCGTCGACCTTGCCGGCCAATGCGGCCTTGGCCAGACCTGCGCCGATGGAGGCGGCGACCTCGCCGACCGTGGGGGGAGATTCGAATTCACGGCGGCTGCCGTCGGGGAGCGTGATGGCGATCATGGGCTTCGTAATGGCGGAGTCGAATGAATGAACGGGAGGCAAGAAAAAAGCGCCCAGAGGCGCTTCGCGGGGTCGCGGGCCTCGGGCGTCGTGATCAGGGGGTGGTGGTAGTGCTCATGTCGCACGCTCGGCGCCGGTTTCCCGGGGCCACCTTGTTCAATCGCTGATCGGGCAAAGTTAGGCGCCGGGCGACCTAAAGTCAATGAATACGGGCGTTTCCAGCGGTCGGGCCGCACGGGCCGCAGCATCCGCTCCCGCAAATCCATCGCTGGCTCTACACTCGGACCTTACCGGCAGAGGCAACGCGATGGCGCAGAGCATCCACGATTTCCATGACGACCCGCGCAATGCGGAGATCCGGATCTGGATCAATGGCGATCTCAAGCCGAGAGCGGAAGCCACCGTATCGGTGTTCGACAGCGGCTTCGTGCTTGGCGACGGCGTCTGGGAAGGTCTGCGGGTGATCGACGGCCATCCTGTCTTTCTCGACGAACACCTCGACCGCCTGTTCGAAGGCGCCAAAGCGATCGCGCTCGATATCGGCATGAGTCGCGTGCAGCTGACGCGCGCGATCTACGACACACTAGACGCGAACGGCATGCGCGATGGCGTGCACCTGCGGCTGATGGTGTCGCGCGGCGTGAAGCGGACGCCTTACCAGGACCCGCGTGCGACCATGGGCCCGGCGACGGTGGTGATCATTCCCGAGTTCAAGGTTGCGAAACCGGAAACGCTCGCCAAGGGGCTGCGTCTGTTCACCGTGCACGTGCGCCGTGGCTACCCCGACGTGCAGGACCCGAAGCTCAACAGTCACAGCAAGCTCAACTGCATCACCGCCTGCATCCAGGCGACCGAAGCCGGCGCCGACGAGGCGCTGATGCTCGACCCCCATGGTTTCGTGGCGACCTGCAATTCCACCCATTTCTTCATCGTGCGCCGCGACGAGGTGTGGACCTCGACCGGCGATTACTGCCTGGGCGGCATCACCCGCGCGAACGTGCTGCGGGCGTGTCGCGAGGCCGGCATCCCGTGCTTCGAGAAGAATTTCACACTTTCGCAGGCCTATTCGGCGGACGAGGCATTCACGACCGGCACTTTCGCCGGACTTGCGCCGGTGCGCAGCATCGACGGCCGGATCATCGGCGATGGCGGTTCTGCGCTGCCCGGCCCGATGGTGGAAAAACTGCAGTCGCTCTACCGGGATCTGATCGCGCGCGACGTGGCGATGCGTTCCGGGGTGCGGCTCGCATGACGCATACGGCAAATCCCTTGCGCATCGCGATGTGGAGCGGTCCGCGCAATATCTCCACCGCGATGATGCGCGCCTGGGAAAACCGCGAAGACTGCGCGGTCAGCGACGAACCGCTGTATGCGGCGTATCTGGCGGCGACCGGCATCGACCATCCTGGTCGCGACCAGGTCATCGCAGCTGGCGAGACCGATTCGCGCCGCATCGCGGACACCCTGCTCGGCCCGGCACCGGGCGGAGAACCGCTGTGGTACCAGAAGCACATGAGCCATCACCTGCTGACAGACATGGATACCGATTGGGTGTTCGGGCTGCGCAACGTATTCCTCATCCGCGATCCGGTTGAAGTGGTGGCGTCCTATCTGAAGTCTAGGGCGACGGTCACCCCCGACGATATCGGTCTGCCGCAACAGGGCCGCCTCTTCGACCGACTGCGCGAGCGGTTCGGAGAAGCCCCGACCGTCATCGATGCCGGCGATTTTCTGCGCGCGCCGGAAGCGCATCTGCGCGCGCTCTGCGCGCGGCTCGGTATCGCATTCACACCGCGCATGCTGTCCTGGCCTGCGGGCCCGCGCGACAGCGATGGCGTCTGGGCGCCCTACTGGTACGACACGGTCTGGCGTTCAACCGGTTTCGAGGCCTGGCGGCCGCGAGAAATCACGCTTACCGGACACGCGCTGGCGGTTGCAGAGACCTGCCGCCCCATCTACGAGCGGCTTCGCGAACACCGCATGCGACTGATGTGACGGCTACAGCGCCGGTGGCAGCACTACCGCGCTGGCGACATGCCCCTCGGCGACGCGATAGCGCCCGGTGATGCGCGACTGCCCCGGCAGGCTCGCCCCTTGCACCAGCACTTCGGCGACGAAGCTGTGCTCGTCGATGTAGACGATCTCGACCTGCTGGAAATCGAGGAATCGGCGGCGCTCGGGATAGATCGCCTTGTAGACCGCTTCCTTGATCGAAAACGCCAGCAGCGGACCCAACGGCCGCAGCGCCAAAGGCAGACCCTCGATGCGCCTGTATTCGGCTTCGCGCAGGATCTGCGCATGCAGTTCTTCGCCGAGTGGGCGAGCGGGTTCCACATCGATGCCGATGCCGGCGCTGACCGCACGCGGGGCCACCGCCACCGCGCACAGCGAGCGGCAATGCGTGATCGAACCGACAACGCTTTGGGGCCATGTCGGCACCCGGTCGGGATCGCTGAGCAGGGCTTCGGTCTGCACACCGGCGCGATGCAGCAATCCGCGCGCCAAGGTACGCCCGGCGGCGAATTCCCGTCGCCTATGCTCTACTGCCCGTTCGATCAGCGCACGCTCGGGCAGCGGCAGTGCCGATGGATCGGCATCGACAGGGACCATTTCGGCGATCAGCACGTTATCAGGAAGCAGCGGACGGAACAGCATGTCGGTTTCCTGTCGATCGATCCGCAGACGGAAAGGCGCGGATATCCCGGAAAAAAGAACGGCGCCGCCAGTCAGGCCGCGCCGTTGGAACCACTTGTAAAAGTGGTGGGCGGTACAGGGTTCGAACCTGTGACCCCTACCATGTCAAGGTAGTGCTCTACCGCTGAGCTAACCGCCCATCGAGTCTGTACTGCCGACCCGGAAGGGCGGTCATCGTAACACCTGCTGCGGCGGGACGGAACCACGCGCAGATATCCCGGTTGCGGCGGGGAACGGGAACCGACGACGCAGCCACCAATGGCTGGGCCCGTAGGCGACGGCCGACAACAGTCCCCAGCACACCAGCAGATGCATCGGCGCTGGGCCGAACTGGCGGCCGAAAAACGGGTCGATCCACGCGAAATTGACATTGTCAGCCGCCGGCGCCAACCATCGGCCAGCGAGGATCGCGAGCGCCGCGATGCCGGTCTGCAGCGGCCAGCCGCGCGGGTCATAGCCGGTGCGCCGCAACACCCACCACAGCAACACCGGCCAGCCAAGGTGATACAGCGAGAGGAGACGCGCGAACAAGGGATACGCCGGATCCCACAGATATGCAGTGCCGCCGTAGAGGAAATCGCCAGTGACGAGTTTCCATGCGACATCGATCGACCAGACCAGCGCGATCACCGGCGCGGCCACCGCCTGGCTCGACAACAGCAGCGGACTGCGCACCATCAGACCGATCGCGGACAGGATCACGCCGATGTTGCACAGGAACAGGAAGTTGAACATCCCGTAAGCGGACTGGTAGGTCGGCAGATACACCAGCAGCCATAGAATGCCCAGCCACGCCAGACGCGGAAACTGCGGCGCGGGCGCGTCGGCGCTCACCCCAGACTCGCTTCTTTCAGTTTGCGGATCTCGTCGCGCACGCGCGCGGCGTCCTCGAATTCCAGATCGCGCGCGTGCTGGTACATGGTCTGCTCCAGTGCCGCGATCTTCGCCGCGATCTGCGCAGGCGGCAGTGCGGCGTAGTTTTCGATCGGTTCCGCCACGCGCTGGGTCTTGCCGCGCCCTCTGCGATCGCCGGGCGCCAGCTCGCTGCGCGCACCTTCCATCACGTCCATGATCTCGCGCACGATCGAGGTCGGCACGATGCCGTGCTCGGCGTTGTACTCGAGCTGTTTCTCGCGTCGACGGCCGGTCTCCTCCAGCGCGGCCTTCATCGAGCGGGTCACGACGTCGGCATACAGGATCGCCTTGCCGCGCACATTGCGCGCGGCGCGGCCGATGGTCTGGATCAACGAGCCGGCAGAACGGAGAAAACCTTCCTTGTCGGCGTCGAGGATCGCCACCAGCGACACTTCCGGCATGTCCAGACCTTCGCGCAGCAGGTTGATGCCGACCAGCACATCGAACTTGCCCAAGCGCAGATCGCGGATGATCTCGACCCGCTCGACGGTCTCGATGTCCGAGTGCAGGTAACGCACGCGCACGCCATGATCGCCGAGATACTCGGTGAGATTTTCCGACATGCGCTTGGTCAGCGTGGTCACCAGTACGCGATCGCCCATCGCCACGCGCTCGCTGATTTCGCCCAGCAGATCGTCGACCTGGGTACCCACCGGGCGGATTTCGACGACGGGGTCGATCAACCCGGTGGGCCGCACGACCAGTTCGACCACCTGCCCCTGCGACTTTTCGATTTCGTACTCGCGCGGCGTCGCCGACACGAAGATGGTGCGCGGCGAGCGCAGTTCCCATTCCTCGAAGCGCAGCGGCCGGTTGTCCAGCGCCGACGGCAGCCGGAAACCGAACTCCACCAGCGTTTCCTTGCGCGCGCGGTCGCCCTTGAACATCGCACCGATCTGCGGCACGGTCACGTGCGATTCGTCCACCACAAGCAGCGCGTCGGGCGGCAGATAGTCGAACAGGCACGGCGGCGCTTCGTTCTGCATGCGTCCGGTCAAATGGCGCGAATAGTTCTCGATGCCGGTGCAGAAGCCGACCTCGGCCATCATTTCGATATCGAACTGGGTGCGCTGCGCCAGACGCTGCGCTTCCACCAGCTTGTTCGCGGCGTACAGCTGTTCCAGGCGTTCGCGCAATTCGATCTTGATCGCCTCCACCGCATCCAGCACCGTGCGCCGGGTGGTGACGTAGTGCGACTTCGGATAGATGGTGTAACGCGGAAGCTTGCGCAGGGTTTCGCCGGTCAGCGGGTCGAAGACGGTCAGCTGCTCGATCTCGCCGTCGAACAGTTCGACGCGCAGCGCTTCGATATCGGATTCGGCCGGATGCACATCGATCACTTCGCCGCGCACGCGATAGGTGCCGCGACGCAGCTCGGTATCGTTGCGGCTGTATTGCATCTCGGTGAGCCGACGGATCAGTTCGCGCTGGTCGATGCGCTCGCCACGCACCATGTGCAGCACCATCCGGAAGTATTCGTTCGGGTCGCCCAAGCCGTAGATCGCCGACACCGTGCAGACGATGATCGCATCGCGTCGCTCCAGCAGCGCCTTGGTGGCCGACAGCCGCATCTGCTCGATATGCTCGTTGATCGAGCTGTCCTTCTCGATGAAGGTGTCGCTGGATGGGACGTAGGCTTCCGGCTGGTAGTAATCGTAATAACTGACGAAATATTCGACTGCGTTGTGCGGGAAGAACGCCTTGAATTCGCCGTACAGCTGCGCCGCGAGGGTTTTGTTGTGCGCCATGACCAGGGTGGGCTTCTGCACCGCCTGGATCACGTTGGCGATGGTGTAGGTCTTGCCGGAGCCGGTGACGCCCAGCAGCGTCTGCTTCGCCAGCCCGCTCTCGAAGCCGTCGATGAGCGCGGCGATCGCCTGCGGCTGGTCGCCGGCGGGTTCGTAGGGCGCGACCAGCTGGAAGGCGATGTCCGAGGCAGGGGCAGCGCCTGAAATGGGGTGCACGTTCTCGTTCATGGCGGGCATCGGGGGACTCGACCGCAAAGTCTAGCGGGTTGCCGCAATGCATAACGGGTTTTCCCTACCCCGCAACGCGGAGACGCCCGATGCCGTGCAATCGCGCCTTTGCCGACACTGAACACCCGTTCACGCTCATCGGAGTCTGTCATGTCTTACCAGTCCCTGCGCCTGCCCCCTCACCGCAGTGTCTGCGGCTTTACTCTGCTCGATTCGCTGATCGTACTCACGATTCTCTGCATCCTGTTCGGGATCGCCATTCCGAGTTTCAAGAACGCCGTCGCACGGGTCCAGGCCGGCTCCGCGCGCAGCGACATCACCGCGACGCTGTTCGACGCGCAAAGACACGCCACGGTGCTTGGCCTGGAAATCGTGATCTGTCCCGGCGAATCGCAATGCGTCGGCGGCCAGGACTGGAGCCGGGGCTGGATCGCATTCATCGACCGGGACGGCAACCGTCTGCGCGGCCCGGACGAAGCGCTTGTCCGGGAAGTACCGCAGCTGCCCAAGGGCGTTCGCCTGCGCGGCACAGCAGGCCGTCCCCGCATCGTCTACCAGCCCAACGGCGGCAATGCCGGCGCGAATATCACCTTCACGCTGTGCGACCGCCGTGGCCCCGAGGATGCGCTGGCCTTGATTCTGTCCAATGGCGGCCGGCTGCGCAGTGCCCGTCCTGCGGCCGCTGCTGCCGCAAGTTGCGCAGCCGGGCTGTGATGGCCGTTGCCCCTGCGCACGCGCATGAACCGCAGCGAGCTTGATCAGACCGGGCCGGGCCATTAGGATATGCAGCCCCGCCCGAATAGCTCAGCCGGTTAGAGCACTTGACTGTTAATCAGGGGGTCGTTGGTTCGAGTCCAACTTCGGGCGCCAGATTCAACAAAAAACCCGCGACTCGTGTCGCGGGTTTTTTGTTTGCGAAACCTGAACCCTCATCATCCCGTCGACGAAAGGCCTGTGGATATACGGGCCTTTCGCGTTTCGATCAAACACCGCGCCGATTACCAGCAGTAGTCGAGCGAATCGGACCCGGTCTTGGTTCTTGTACCCACACTGTTGACACTTAATGTTCCGCATTTCGTGTCTTTCGCAAGCTGCAGGCCCTGCGGTGTTGCGGTCAGGGTGTAGTTTCGCGCAGCGATGACGCTCAGAGCCACGTTGTAATGATTCGTCACGTCGGTCCCGGCCGCACAAGGCGGCAACGCGACGGCCACGTTGGCGAGTGTACGGTCGTAGCGCAGATTGGTGGTGTAGAAGCGCTGCATGAAGCTCTCGGCTTCCAGCAGGCAGGTCTTCGCCGCACCGCGCCGGGTCTTGACCACGGAATCCTGATACGCCGGATAGGCGATCGCCGCCAGCACGGAAATGATCAATACCACGATGATGACTTCGACCAGAGTGAAACCTCTGGGCGTGCGGCGATTCTGCGAACGGGTCGTGCCATGCGTCATGTTCATCTCCGGATGATCTCGCGCCAGGATATACGGCCACCATAGAGCTCCGGAGGGAGCGGCGTGGATGCGAGGGTCGCCAGCGAGCCGCCGGCCACCAGCAGTTTATCGAGCAATGCAGGGTCGGTGACCATGCCAACGCCCAAGTCGATCGAACCGACCGCCGTATTGCCGGCACCGAGAACATCATTGCCGAAGGTGCCGTCGCGGTTGGCGTCGAACAGGCCGTTGAGCAAGCTGGTTCCGGTGAAGGCATCTACCGCATTGATGTAACCGCGACCGGGCAAGCATGGATTGCTGGTGCTGGGAATGACGCTGCCCGCGATCAGCACGTTCTTGATCACCTGCTGGTCGCCGATCATGCGCTCGCCTTCCAGCGTGTTCGCTGGCGGCAGGTCGAGATCGATATACCAACCCTTGCTGTTCGCCGGCAACGGGCTGTTCGGCTCGAAAGCACGGTTCTTGGTGGCCGCATCGAAGATCGCGATGTTGCGCGCGGTCATGCCGGCGCGGGTCACCGAGGATGTGGCGAATTCCGCATCGATCACGCCATACCAGGTCTGGCGCGTGGCGTCGGTAATGTCGCTGGTGGTCAACAGACGGCCGGTCCCGAAGAACACCCAACGCTTGTCGGTCGTCGGATCGACGGCGATGGTGACGCTGCCGGTGACAGGCTGCGGCACGCCGCCAGTGGGGGCGTACAGTGGCCGGCCATCGGCGACGCCCCACGCAGAGGAATTGGTACTGGACAGGTCGAACTTCCAGAGATTGCCGCGCAGATCACCGGCGTAGACGATGTCGATCGTACCGTTGCCGTCGTTGTCCCAACCGCGCGGCGCGGCCAGACCGTTGCTGGCGGCGGGTGTGCCGACGCCAGTATCGATCTCGGCGATCTTGGCGCCCGTCACCAGATCCAGCACGAACAGCACAGCCTTCTCACTGGCGCTGTTTAGACCGTTCGGTACGATCAATCCAGTGCTGCCGTTGTTCAGCTTGGCGATGATCGGCTTGCTCAGCACTTGGCCCATATCGCCATCAAAGCTGCTGTCGTGATCCCAGAGCACTTTGCTTGGGCCAAAGATGGTCGGATCGGTTACGTCAAGTGCATACAGACCTCTGCCTCCACGGCCTAGGCTACCGACCATGATGGTACGGTTGGACAGGTCGCGCTTGGTCGAAGTCACGATCGGGCCATCGACGAAGAATCGGTGGCCATAGGTGGGAATACTGAACTCTTTGAGATCAACCAGATCGATGCCGCGAGGAACGTAAGCAAAACGCTCGACACCGTTGGTCGCATCGAAAGCATGCAGCATGCCGTCGTTGGCGCCCACATAGACGGTGTCGACGGTGTCTGAAGTTTTCACATACGTAGGCGAGCTGTTGACAACAGTGCCGAGCAGCGAAGTACGGTTGCGAAGCGTACCGACGGGATTGAACTGCGGCTCTTGGCTGCGATCGCCGCTGACATAACTTGCGACCAGGGGTGTCAGTGCAGCGGTCTGTGCCGTGGTCGGGAATGTCGTGCCGGCCGAACCGTTGTGTGTGTAGATATTGCGGGAAGCCAAGGCGGGAATGCTGGCGGTCCACAGCGGTGTGTTGACGTCGACGCCGGCGGCATTGACCGGAAACGCCTGCACTTCGCCATTCCATTGCGCCGAGAAGAACTTGGCTTGGAACACTCGATTACCTGCACTGGTAGAAGTGCCGGTCACAGTCGCGTTGGAACCGGAACCTCTGCGGGCGGCAATGGCGCGCAGCGCGTTGCCAAGACCGTCGGAGAATTCGTCGGGATCGCTCGCGACAACGAACGTACCGCGGCCGTTGAGAGTGGCATGGAACAGATCGTCGATGGTGCTGAGGGTGAGATTGACGGGCTGAGGCCAATTGGTGGCTCCGCTGGTCAAACCTGGAAGATCGGTCACGGGATCGAGCGAGCCCTTGAGTCCGATGGAAATACCGAACGTCACCATGTGCTGCCAGAATGCGGGATTGGCGGCTGAAGACGGCACGATATTGGCCAGATCGGTTCGCAGATCGCGAGCCCAGTAGGACATAGCGATATCGGACAGGCTGTCGCTCCA
>JBIITV010000255.1:0-2869 GCA_044340325.1 Lysobacteraceae bacterium | reverse complement strand
CTTTGGGCGAGGGCCTTTAGGCTTTCGAGCTTCCATCTCGATATCTCAATCCGGGAGGTCGAATTATATGATTTTGGCAACACCCTCTTTGCGCCAAAGAAAGTAACTCGCGCACCAGCGCGAAAGAGACTCCAGGCCTTACCCGTAAACCACTAAATCACCGTTCTGCGACATCAACAAACTCGCAAAAAATCCCCAAAGCAATCACGGAACGACCGCAAGCGCACTTGAAGCCAACACAAACCAGAGAAACCACATTACTCCAATACCGGAAACATCGCCGCATCAGGCCTGAAACCTCTCGGCGAATAACCGAAATCACGCTGCGCATCCGCTGGATCAAACACCAGGTCGCTGCGCATCCGCGCCACCGCCGCTTCGTTGAAATCCAGCGCGAAACCGGCGGCGTGCGCAGCGGCGAGCACGACGTTGAACACCGGCGACGGCACTTCGTGCAGCTTCGGCGGCGGCGCCAACGCCGCCAGCACCCGCGCCACCATTTCGCGATAGGTCAGTGTTTCTCCGCCGGGTAACGCATAGCTGCGGCCGAACGACGCTTCGGCACCGATGCAGCGGAACGCGGCATCGGCGAGATCGTGCACGTGCACCGGCTGTCGCAAGCCCTTGGCATCGCGCGGCAACACGACGCGTCCGAAACGCCGCGCGACCTGCGCGATCCGGTTGAGATTGCGGTCGCGTCCGGTGCCGTAGATCAGCGTCGGGCGCAGGATCGTCGCCGCCGCACCGCGCGCGGCGGCGGCTTCGAACAACGTACGCTCGCCTGCATGCAGGCGCGCAGCGAGGCCGCGCTCTTCGGCATCGGCGGAGCCGCGCTTCACATCGATACTGGTGGATCCGAACGCGATCACACGCGGCGATTGGAGATGCGTACGCGCATACCACTGCGCGAACAGATCCAAGGGGCCGCAGCTGAAAAGGGTCTGCACCTGCTGTGGAAGGCCATCGATATGCGCGAGATCGCCCTTCAGCCACACCAGGCCAGGCTGCTCCGCGCGCGCCGTACGCGATACCGCATACACCCGCCAACCGTCGTCGCGCAAAAGATCCAGCAACGGCATGCCGATCTGACCGCTGGCGCCGAACACGAGTGCGGTTTTCATGGGTCAGAAGTACCGCGCATTGACTGCGAAATGCACCCAGATACTCGCGGCATAACCCAGCGCCACCGCCCACGTCCACTTGAGATGACTGAAGAATGTGTACTGGCCGCGCGCCTGACCCATCAATGCGACACCCGCAGCCGAACCGATCGACAACAGACTGCCGCCAACGCCGGCGGTCAGCGTGACCAGCAGCCACTGACCGGTGCTCATGTCGGGATTCATCTGCAGCACCGCGACCATCATCGGAATATTGTCGAGGACCGAGGAGATCAGGCCGACCAGGATGTTCGCTTTCGTCGCCCCGAGTTCGCCGTAGAACACCTGCGAGCCGAGCGCGAGATAGCCGCAAAAACCCAACGCGCCCACGCACATGATCACGCCAAAAAAGAACAGCAACGTGTCCCATTCGGCACGCGCGACCTGTTCGTAGGTGTCGAAGGCATCGACATCGCCGGGGGCGCCCTGGCGATCGAAATCGGCGGCCTCCTGCTTGCGCGCGGTGCGCGACAGCCACCAGCCGAACAGTTTCAGCAGCGCAAGGCCGACCATCATGCCCATGAACGGGGGTAGATGCAGGAACTGATGGAAGCACACCGCCAGCGCGATGGTGACCGCGAACAGCGCCACGATGGCGCCCGCACCGCGCTTCGGCCGCACATCGTCGGTCGCCGCTTGCGGCGCGCCGTCGGGCACCGCGAAATGCATGCAGATCGCGGGAACCAGCCAATTCACCAGCGAAGGCAGGAACAGCGCGAAGAAGGTCCAGAACTCGACCAGGCCGCGCTGCCAGACCATCAGCGTGGTGATATCGCCGAACGGGCTGAACGCGCCGCCGGCATTCGCCGCGACCACGATGTTGATGCACGACATCGCCACGAATTTGGGGCTGTCCCGGCCGACGGCGAGCACCACCGCGCACATCACCAGCGCGGTGGTGAGATTGTCGATCAGCGGCGAAATCACGAACGCCAGACCGCCGGTGACCCAGAACAGCGCACGATAGCCCAGCCCGCGCCGCAACAGCCAGACGCGGAGCGCCTCGAACAGATTGCGTTCGCTCATCGCATTGACGTAGGTCATTGCCGCAAGCAGGAACAGCAGCAGCTCGGCGAATTCCACCAGATACTCGCGCACCGCATGATGGGCCAGATCGGCCTGCCCCTGCTGCGCCGATACGATGGCCAGCAGCGCCCACATCACACCGGCCGCCATCATCACCGGCTGCGATTTGCGCAGATGGGTGAACTCTTCGGCCACCACCAGCAGATAGGCGCCGGCGAAGATCGCGATGGCAGCGTAACCGGCCCAGTGCGCGGTCAGATCGATGCGGGCGTCGGATGCGAGCGCAAGCGCAGGCATCGCCAGCAGCGCGGGCGAAAGGCACTGCAGCAGACGAAGACACGGATTGCGCGGCATGCGGAGCATTGATGGAATTCGCGACGACCACAGACCGGGACAGTGTAACGTCGGCGGCAGCGGTGGCCTATGCTTCGGCGCGCGGTTTCGGCAACACCACACGCAACCACAGGTACCCACAGACTGCTGCGATCACCGACGCGCAGAGCACCCCGAGCACGCTGCTGTCCGCCAGCGCGGGCTGCTGCTTGAACGCAAGCGACGCGATGAACAGGCTCATGGTGAAACCGATGCCGCAGAGCAGCCCCAGACCGACGATGGCCTTGAAGCCGAGCCCGTCGCCAAAGCGCGCCAGTCCGGTGATGTGTGCCAGCACCGCCGCCAGCACG
>JBIITV010000253.1:0-2919 GCA_044340325.1 Lysobacteraceae bacterium | reverse complement strand
CGCACAATGCTTGGCACTTGTAGCGGCCTTCCCAGAAGCGCCCCTTGCAACCGTCCTCGCGATTCGCGCGACGTGCGATGGGTTCGACCAGGCAACGCATCAACCAGGACAGGCTTCCGAGCCGCCGACGTATCAACGCTAGCCGCGCCGGATCGGCGAGCAGACGCATGCGCTTGTGTTCGATGGCGGACTCGGTGTCTTCGCGCGGTGGAAAAAGTCGCACCCAGCGGGCTGCCACGTCTTCATCGCTCCGTGCCGAAGCCTCGGTGGGATCGATCCTGAGCACCAGATGCAGATGATTGCTCATGACCGCATAGGCATGGATGGCGACTGCGTAACATTCGGCCACCAGATGAATGCGCGCTTCGACCCAGTCTTTGCGATGTTCGAACGAACGCCCGGAGTAGTGATCGACTCCGCACAGGAAGGCGCGGCGGACGCATCGCTGGACGCAGTGATAGGTGCCGGCGAGATCGGGTGGGGCGATATGGGAACGCGGTCGGGTCATGCGGCCATCGTGCCACGGCGCAATGTGGCGGTATGTCGGAGATTGCGGTAAGTTCGTGTCGGGAAAGTCTGAGTTGTGGGTGTCCTCGTTTCACGTGTCACGTTTCACGTGCTCGTTTCACGTGTCATTCGAGAGCCTGAGCGGTGAGCGAGAAAAGATCGAATCCAGGGGGAGTAATGAAAAAATCATGGTGCGTGGCCGTGACGTTGGCTGTGTTGTTGTCCGGGTGTTTCGTCATGAACATCAAGCCTCCTTACGCGGATCCAGCGAACCCGGTGCCGCATGCGGTGATCGTGCCCGGTGAAGATCCGGCCGGGGCCGTCAAGGTCGGGTTGCTGGCGGTCGATGGCCGATACGCCAATTACGAGCCGACCGTGTTCTACAACGCCACCTCGGGTGGTCATTTCGTAGACAAAATGCTGGTGCTTCCCGGAAGGCATAGCGTCCTGCTCTGGTGCAGCCTGATGGGCAGCGACGTCGCCTCCAGCGTCGATCTGGAATTCGACCTCGAAGCCGATAAGCGTTACGTGGTGACGTGCATGCAGATGCGTGACGGTCGGCACGCCAAGTTCCAGATCCGCGACGAGGACGGGCGCGACGTTCCTTACGTAGTGAAGAAGGACCACATGCGGGATAGGAAACCTTACTGAGTCGGCCCTGCAAAATGCAAGAAAACCGGGACACCAACGATCCGAAAATCGGAAATGATCGAGGCGATTGGCGGTGCGCGTAGGGTGGGGTCAGCGCAACGATGCCCACCCGAACAGCCCGGTGTCGCTTGGTTGTCTCTGAATCTGATACGTCATGATGGTGGGCATCGCTGCGCTCACCCCACCCTACTAAACCAATCAGACAGGCTTCTCGCGCTTGAACTGCCGCTTGGCGCGCTTGATCAGAAGATCTTCCGGGCAGGGCGTCGGCTTGAAGCCGGTGCCGTCTCCGCCGATGACCGGTACGACGGGCCGGTCGTTGCCCGTGCCGATCACGACATCGCCGGTGCCTCGTCCATCGCCATCGCTTGGTCCTACGCGGATCGGCCCAAGCACAGGTCTTCTGCGATTGATGCGCGGTCTGGTGCCGGTCGGCGCAGCGCCCTGCGGGTTCAACCACTCCTTGCGCTCGAGACTGCCCGATGGCGTGCCGTCGGAACCGTCGCTGTACTCGCCGTTTTCGGTCTGCCCTTCCGGCGGCGGAATCACTGTCGGATCGCCCGTGGGCTCGGGATAGTCGCCTTTCGATGTGTTGGTGTCCGTCGACTCGTCGCTGCCGTTGGATTCGCCCTGACTCGCCGGATCGTCTTCCTTCTTTTCGTCGCCGTCCGAGGGTTTGTTCTCTTGGGACTGGGGTGGCGCAGGCGTCGAACCCGCAGTCGAGCCACTGGATTGCGAGCCGCCGGCCTGCGAGCCGCCCGACTTCGAACCACCGGATTGCGATCCGCTCAAACGGCCGATGATGTCATCCAGGGTGGTGACCTTGACCGGGTCACCGAGCTTCCCCGTTCCCAGTCCGAATGCGTAGCCTTTTTCGCTGTGTACGACACCTGCGCCCACGCCACCCAGACCGAGGCCGCCGCCGGGGTCGCCGACTACGCCGAACGTCTGCTTCCCGCCCTTGCCGCCGCCGAATGTCGTGCTGAAGCCGATGCCGATGCCGCTGTCCTGCCGCTGTCGGCCGATCTCGCCGAGCCCCTGCTCGATGCGTTCGCGCGTTTCATCGCCGCGCCCCGCTTCTCCCAGCCATTCTTCTCCCTGCGCACGTCCGTGACCCTCGAGGGTGGGCTCGTCCAGCGCAGGATGCGAGGTTCCGATTCGCTCCTTCAGCGATTCGTCCCGACTCAATTCCGGGGACTGATCCAGCACCGGTCGCTTGACGGCCGTTCGGGAGTCGATCCTCGAAGACTTTGTCGAGCGCGCGTTACGCGGAATGTAAAGTGTCGGATCGCGATCCTTCGGCATGTCGTCGTTCTTCCTGTGTGTTCGAGAGGTGGCATCATGATGCGCTGCGCGATGGGCTGCGGTTCCGAGTGCGCTGCGTTTCCGAGTGTCGTATCAGATGCGATGCCTTTGTGTATACGCCGTTTCGGTGGGGGATAGGCCAGAGGCATCGAAAACGGGGGTCAGAGTAGACATTTCGCGCCGTGCCCCAAAAGCACACTCTGATCCGAATGGACTTACTTAAGCGCTTTCCAACCCAGTGATTTCATTTGTTTACGACCAGCAAAGACACTGGATCCCTGTCTTCTCTGGAGTGGCGAGGCTTAAGTAAGCGCCACTCCACTCTGATCCGAATAGCACTTACTTAAGCTTTTTCGGGTGGCCGTGGACTCTGACGGCTTCGCGAGCAACCGCACGCGGTTTGGTCAGTAGTGGATATGGCTTTGGCCTTTGTTTAACGGCGCGCGGTTCGATCCG
>JBIITV010000252.1:0-2924 GCA_044340325.1 Lysobacteraceae bacterium | reverse complement strand
AAGGGTCGCAGGTTCGAACCCTGCACCGCCCACCAGTATCTCGAACAGCCCGGCTTTCGCCGGGCTTTCGTTTTGTGGCTGTGCCGATCGTCGGCGGCCATTCCGGGCAGTTCGGCATGCACTGCAACAGCTGGCAATCTCACCAAATCGCCTGCGGTACATTCCTTCGCGAAGGGTCAGCGGCCATTGATAGACACGGTGGCGACCTCCTGCAGTTCCTGCGGCTTCTCGACGACCTGCTGCAGTGATCGTGTCGCCGACTTCATCATGTTTGCCATGGCGGTGCTGTCCGGCACGGTCTGGTTCACCGCCTGGCCGCAATCGATGTACGAATTCTTCGACGCCGCGCTGGTCGGATCGCCCTGCACCGCCACCAGAAAGATCTGGCCATCCGGTGCCTTCGTGCGGCTGACATGGTTGATCTCCGAAAGCCCGCTCGCTTTCGCGTCCACCGCTACCGCCGCAGCCGCCTGCTCCAGCTCCTGCCGCGACTTGAAACCACCGCTGGGGCCCAGCTGCTGCAGATTCGACAGCGCCTGCCCGTACATCGCATGCAGTGTCTTGTCCGGATGATTCGGACTGGAGATCAGCGGTGTGTCGGTCTGCGTCGGCAGCGGTGCTGCGGTGGTCGGCAGTGGAGCTTTGTCCGCAGGTTTGTCTGTCGTACTGGCGGGCAGTTTCGGTGTCTCCACCGTGTTCGCAGCCGCTTGCGGCTTGTCGACAGGTGTCGTCTGCTGTTGCCCCGGGTAAATGCCCAGCGCAGTCAACGTCTCCTTGCCGGCCTTGCCGTCGTATTCGAGCTTGTGCAAGTCCTGGTACTTGCGCACCGCCGCTTCGGTCCTGTCGCCGAAATAACCCGTCGTCGGCAGCGGATTGCCCTCGGCATCGCGAATGCCCGCCTTGTTCAACGCTTCCTGCAGGCGACGCACGCCCTCGCCCTGTTCGCCCTTGAGCAGCAGGGTATCGTTGAGGCCGCCGCTTTGCGCCTGCGTCTGACCGCTCGGCGTTTGACTCTGCGTCTTCGTCGGGTCGCCGCTCAACGCGCGGTACGCTTCCGCAGCGCTCAGGCCGCCCTGCACATTCTTCTGGTATTGCTCGCGCATGGAATTCAGTGCGGTCTCGACCTGCTTGGCAGTAATCGAAGAATGGTTGCCGCCGCTGTCGCCGTCGTAATAACTCTTGCCGGTACGCGGATCGGCGACGCTTGCGAATTCCTGCGCCAGCGCCAATTGCGCCTTGGAAAGCCCCTGCTCACCGTTCGTTTGACCGGTGATGTAGGCCTTGACCGATGGGCGCTTTTCGTCGATGAGATAGTCGGCGAAGATCCTTTCCTGCAACTGCGGGGTGAACCTGGCGTTGGTGTCGATCTTGAGCGACTTCACCGCTTCCTCCATCGTCCCCGGAATGACCTGGTACTTGCCTACTGCGAACAGACGATCCGGATCGTTGCGTGAAAGGTCCTGGCGACGCATCACCTCGCCGACCGTCATCTGCGAAAAATCGATCTGCGCGCCGTTCGCATCGCCGGCCACACCGCGGTTGTACGAGTTGTAGCCGCCCTCGCCGCTGCTGATGAGTTTGCCAAGCTTGTTGCTGGGACCGAAGTCGTTCGGGCCACCGGACACCTGATTGCCTGAAGCCTGCTGCGGCGGCGCTGTCTGCACGGGCTTGTTCTGCGCAGGGGCTTGCTGCGCGATCACGCCGAGATCGATCAGCATCTGTTTGTCGGCAACGCCCGTTACCGGCAGGTTATGAGTCTTCTGATAGCTCGCGACAGCCTCCTGGGTACGCCGGCCGAAATCCTTGTCCGGATTGATCTCTTTGCCATCGGCGTCGCGAGCGCCCGCTCTCCTGAGCGCAATCTGCAGCCTTTCGACCTCTGCGCCTTGCTCGCCTATGCTGAGCTTGCCATCGGCCAGCGGTGGATCGGCGGGCCTGGGAAAGTTACCCGAAATGGGGACGAAGCTCGGCCGTTCGGTGACGATGTTTTCGGTCTGCGCAGGGCGTTTGTCGGTGGTCAACGCCCCGCTGCTCATATCCTTGATCCATTTGTCGGCTTGGGCGATGTATTTGGTATTCACGTCGAAATGGACATGGTCGCCGAACGCATTCGGGTTGCCTTTGTTGTAGCCGTGCTGCAGCCCGAGCGGTTGACCGTATTCGACCTTGTCGCCGGGCTTGAGATCGCGATCGATCTTGGCGTGGCGTATCTGGAACATCGTGTCGCCGGTCTTGGGATCGTTGATGGTGATGACGCCATCGGCGCGATCGATCTTGCCGATCACACCGGCCGCCGGCGACGGAATCGGTACATTGCCGTTGGAGAGCCCGGGCGCGGTCAACACCATGTCCTTGCTGACCATGTACTCACCGCCCGGAGTGAGCACAGCGGTGCCCCGATAGTCGCCCAGAATCTCTTCCGCCTCGCCGCCGACGCGCGCGTAGACGCGCCCGCTTTCCTGCAGAGCCTTGCTGGGATGATGATTTTCCAGATCGCGATAACTGCGAACGGTCTGGATACTGCCTCCGACGCTTTCGACGATCGTGATCTTGGACATGTCCGGAATCTCCTGTGCTTAACGCATCTGTGAATGTTTGGAAGCAATTTCAGAGCGGAGGCGATCCTGCCCCCTGTTTTTTTGGCTTCTGGAACGTTAAGCGTCAAGCGCCCGGGATCATGGACTCGGTGGATCGGGGTCTTCGGTGAGATACCAGCATCCGTCCTTCTGTTCGAATCTGTAGCCATTGCCTTCCGACATTCCATACAGATAGCGGACGTTGCGGATGCGATCACCTTGTGATTCAAACTTCACATCGAGCGGCGATGCGTCTTTGGAACCTTTCGCGTCGACGAAATGAAAGGCGCCGTCCGCGTATGTCACGTTGAAATCGACATAGCCCGACGCAGGTTGATACACGTGCAC
>JBIITV010000030.1:0-39946 GCA_044340325.1 Lysobacteraceae bacterium | reverse complement strand
GCGAACGCGAGACGCTCGACGGTGTGGTCGCGGCATCGCTGGTCGGCGCATTGTCCGAGCAGTTAGGCGATCGGCCGGTGAAGGTCAAGCTCAAGCATGTCGACGTACAGGTCACCAGCCTGCGCGACCGTCTGGTCAGCGGCCAGGGCGAGCTGCAGATCGACACCGCCCAGGACTGGATCGGTTTCCGCTTCAGCACCCTGTACGACGCGATCTTCGAAAATGCGGGCTATCCCGAGCTGAGCATCGGCACCGTCGGCCCGGGCGGGCGCACCTTGCCCAATGACTCGAAACTGGTGCGCGAACTGGACGACCGGGTGGTGACCATGCTCGGCGAGGAGTTCGGCTACCAGCGGGTGCGGCTGCAGTTGGACCGGATCGATACGATCGAAGCCGGTGTCCGCTACCTGCGCATCGACGCCAGCGGAATCGCCGACTTCGGAATCGACGGCACCGCACCGACCCGGGTCGAGGCGCTCTACGACCGCGAACAGAATGGATGGCTGCGCGTGGCCTATACGCTCGACGGCACACCGCCTCCAGCCTCGCCCGCACCGGTCAGCGGGCGCTGAGCAAGCTGGGGCCAGCGCCTGATAAGGTTGCTATCCCCTCCCTCCATGTCGGCATCCGTGGCCCGGTCAGGCACACCTCCTTCGAATTCGAGTCTGCTCGACGCACCCGATCTGCTCGCCGTCGATCGCGACGCCCTGCGTCCGCTCGCCGAACGCATGCGCCCGCGTACGCTCGACGACATGGTCGGCCAGCGCAGGCTGCTCGCGCCCGACACTGCGTTGAGGAAGTCGATCGAAACCGGCCATGTGCATTCGATGATCCTGTGGGGCCCGCCGGGCTGCGGGAAAACCACGCTCGCCTTGCTGCTGGCCAAATACGCCGACGCCGAGTTCAAGGCGATCTCGGCTGTGCTCTCAGGTCTGCCCGAGGTGCGCCTGGTCCTGGCCGAAGCCGCGCATCGTTTTGCCGAAGGGCGGCGCACGGTCCTGTTCGTCGACGAAGTGCATCGTTTCAACAAGACGCAGCAGGACGCGTTCCTGCCGCATATCGAACGCGGCACGATCCTGTTCGTCGGCGCCACCACCGAGAACCCATCCTTCGAGCTGAATTCGGCGCTGCTGTCGCGCTGTCGCGTGCACGTGATGGAAGCGGTATCCGCCGACGATATCGCCATCGCGCTGCAGCGCGCGCTGGACGACGATGCCCATGGGCTCGGTGGGCGCGGTCTGCAGATCGCGCCGGAACAGCTGCAGCTGATCGCCACGGCTGCCGATGGCGACGTGCGTCGCGGGCTCACGCTGCTGGAAATCGCCGCCGAGCTGGCCGGCGAGGGCGATCCTGCTTCCGAGGCGGGCACGATCACCGACGCGATTCTCGAACAGGTGCTGGCCGACCGCACCCGTCGCTTCGACAAGGGCGGCGAGCAGTTCTACGATCAGATTTCGGCGTTGCACAAGTCGGTGCGCAGCTCCAACCCGGATGCAGCGCTCTACTGGCTGGCACGCATGCTCGATGGTGGCTGCGACCCGGTGTATCTCGCCCGTCGCATGACCCGGATGGCGGTGGAAGACATCGGCCTCGCCGACCCGCGCGCGCTGCAGATGGCGATCGACGCGTGGGAGACCTTCGACCGTCTCGGCAGCCCCGAGGGCGAATTGGCGCTGGCGCAACTGGTGATCTATCTGGCCAGCACCGCCAAATCCAACGCCGCGTACAAGGCTTTCGGCGCGGCCAGGCGCGATGTCGTCGACTACGGGACCCAGGACGTGCCGCTGCATCTGCGCAATGCGCCGACCAAGCTTATGAAACAGATCGGCTACGGCAAGGACTACCGATACGACCACGACGCCGAGGGCGGCGTGGCGCTCGAACAGACGGGTTTCCCGGACGCGATGGGCGAGCGCGTGTATTACCGGCCGGTCGAACGTGGCCTGGAACTCAAGCTCAAGGAAAAGCTCGACCGGCTGCGTGCGGATCGCGCCAAAGCGCAGCGTGAAAAGCCGAATCCTAAGGGGTGCGATAGTGATGAATAACTTCAATAGTATTCTCCAAGCCAATGAAATCAGAAAACAATATTGAATCCGCTCATCGGCGTCGCTGCTGATGGCCGCACTTTGGTGGCAACAACTGTTGCTGGTGGCTGCGGGGGGTGCCGTTGGCGCAGCGGGGCGGTTCTGGCTGGGCGGGGTGCTGCTGCGGCAGCTCGGCAGCGGTTTCCCTTGGGGTACGCTCGCGGTCAATCTGATCGGCTCGTTCGCGGCTGGTTTCATCGCCATCTGGCTGGAGGGCAAGGGCCCGGCCGCGCTGTATTGGCGCGCATTCCTGATCGTCGGTGTGCTCGGCGGGCTGACCACGTATTCGGCGCTGATGCTGGAATGTCTGCTGTACGCAAAATCCCAGCGCAGCGGGCTCATGTTCGGCTATCTGGCGATCACGCTCGTGGCCGGCCTGGGTCTGGTATGGCTGGGCGCGCGGGTGGCATCGGGTCTCAGGATTTCCTGACCCAGCTGCGGGATTCCGTCCGATGCGATGCATCGGCATGGCCCGACAGACGCTGCCATCGGTGTTGCCTATCGTGCAGTCCTCGCCATATCGCATGGCATTCGCCAAGGACATGCCCGATGAGTACGTGCCCGATTAGTACGTGCCCCATGCCGTTCCACGCTTGCAGCCGACGCCTCATGTCGGCCTTGATCGCCATCCTGCTTCTGCCTGGGACGCATGCGGTCGCGCAGGACGCCGTTGCCCAGCGGATCCACATCTGCGTCGACGCCAGGGGCGCGCGGAGCTATCAGAACCTGCCGTGCGCAGCGGATCAGCGCACCGCATCGGTGCGTCCCTATGAAACGAAACCCGAAGACCCGGCGCTGGCCGCGCGCACTGCCGCCATCCAGCAGGAAATGGATCGCCGCAACAGGCCCAGCGGCAAGGCAACCGTCGTTCGTGCAGCCTCGGCACGCCGCGCAGGCCCGACGCCGTGCCAGGCCGCGAAAATCAAACGCGAGGCCACGCTGAAGCGGGTAGGTTTGAAGCGGACCTACGACCTGCTGAGCCGGCTCGATTCGGAGGTGTGGGAGCTGTGCAAGGGCCTGTGACTTGAACTTGCATTGACCTGAAGCAGCGTGGGGATCAGGCAAACCGCATCATGGAAAGCGTGGATCGACCGCTTCCTGTTCGACCCGGATCGGGTCTTGAATCAGTGCAGAAGCGATCTGCTGCCACCCCGCGCGCTCGGCCCAGTCGACCATTTTCAAAAGGCATGCGTGCGACGGCTGCTGTGCAGGCCGATCGCTGCGTTCGATATCCTGCGGCGACATCAGCCATGGATGAATGGACCTGTCGTAGCGCGCGGCGATGGCCGCGATGTGCGCTGCGATCCGGAAGCCGCCTTCGTCGATATCGCCCCAGTGGTACAGCACCGTCTGTGCAGGCAACGACTCGAGCAGCCGTTCGAAGAAGTGCCGCCACGCCGGCGAGGGCATGCCGCCGGTATAGATCAACAGCCCGTCGCGATCCGGCAATGCGCGCGCGGCGTCGTGGAAGCTGGTGAGGTTCTCGATGGTCAGCACATACCGTGCCCGGGTCTGAATGCTGCGCACGGCATCCACGGGCAAGCCGAGGTAGGGATGGCACAAGGCGATGGAGGCATCGGCCAGCACGACGATGCCATGGCCCGCGACCAATACCGGCTGTGGCTCGCGTCGCAGACCCAACGCCGACCAGATCTGCGCATCGTCCAGACCGGAAGGCGTCAATTCGCCGGTCAGCAGCAGCTCCAGCCACGGCGTCAACGCTTCAAGGCGTTTGCTGTCGCCGAAGATGCGCACGCTCTCGCGCCGCAGCAATCGTTCCAGGGCAGCGTCGTCGCGGCGCGCGTCGATGGCTTTTGCGGCGAGGACAAGCTTGGCCGCCGCATCCGGCCCGTGCCCACGCACCTGACGGCCACCGCGCCATGCCTCCAGCACCGTATTCAATATCGGGTGAGTGTCCCGCAGGCTCGCGAGGGCGGCAGCAGCCGTTTCGACCTGTGCGCTGAGCAGCGGCATGTCCAGATGCGCACCGAGGCGTTCGAGACCGGTCAGGCGCAGGCGCTTCAAACGGCCGGTGAAACGATCGCGTTCGGCCGCGATCGCGCCGGCGCGTGCGGCCAGGTCGATCTCGGCTTCGAAGCGTTCGATCTCGTCGAGCGTGCGCAAATCGCAGTATTCCGGACAGCTCGATGGCGTCACCGGCAGTTCCACCGTCTCCGCAGCTTCGCGCGAGCGCGCCCGTTCGCCTTTGCGCAGCAGGCGCATGAGGGACTGCCGTGCAGGGCTCATGACGCGGCCCGCGCCGCCTCGATCCGCGCGATTTCCGCCTGCAACAACTCCGGATGCAGCGCGAACTGGTCACCGTGCAGCAGTGCGCGGCCGGCATCGGTGACCTGCACGCGTTCCACCTGCAGCAGCGGGCCGTCGCGGAACAGTTCGATATAGCTGTCGAGCACGCCGGTCAGCGTGCCCTGGGCGGTGTCGGGCGCGGCAAGGATCAACTGCAGGCCGAGCGAACGCAGGTATTGCGTGGTGGCGCGCGCGTTCTGGGCATCGATCTTGTCGCCGAATTCGTCGAGCATGATCAGACCAAGGCCGCCCTGCTGGCCGTCGCGCTTGCCGTAGGCCGCCGCCAGCGCGGCGCCTGCGATCACGTACATCGGCGCGCGGTGTTCGCCGCCGGAGCCGGACCGCATGCGCTCGCTGAGCGTGCCGATGACGCGGCCGTCCTGCTGGATGTTGACCTCGAAGCTGAAGAAGCGGCGATAGTCGTCGAGCGGCGAGGGCGCGCTGCCGCGGCCACCGATCTTCTCCTCGATGATCTCGCGGAATGCGTCCGGCACTTCGCCGGCGCTGCCGAACAGGGTGTCGGTCTCGCCCACATCCGCGACTTTCTCGATGAAGCGGTACAGCGCCTTGAACTCGGGTGCGATCTCGTGATGGAACCGGTAGCGCTCGTTGTTCGAGAACGCGGGGCTGCTCATCAATGTGCGGTTGAGGATCTGGATCTGGTGCTTCAGGCGGGTGAAGTTGTCGTACAGCGCCGAGGCGACATTGCTGCGGAAGGTCTCGACCGCGGTGGCGTAGGCTTCGTCGGCCTGGGCCTGATGCCGCACCAGCTCGGTGCCCTTGAGATGCGCGATCTCGGCGTGCAGCAAGGTATTCGCCCTGCGCCAGTCATTGGGCTCCACGTCCAGCGCGACCCCGTGATCCTTGGCGTACTGGGCCAGACCGGACCACGCTTCGGGCAAGACCGCGTTGAGCGCTTTTTCGGCGTCATCGGCGCGATGCAGGCAGCGGGCGATGCGTTCGGGCAGCTCGGGAAACTTCCCGTCGAGTTCGTCGCGATGGTGTTCGACCAGATTCGGGTCGACATCGGGGTGCCGGAACGCGTCCACCGCCGCGCGTGCGATGCGCTCGCTGTCGGCGTTCAGGCGATCGAGCATGGCCTGGGCTTCAGCGGTTTTGCCCAAGGCGACCGCTTCCTCGCCGACCAGTTTTTCGACCAGCGACTCCAGCGCGTCCCGACGCTGCGCGCAGGTCTGGGCGTGCTCGCTGAGGCTGATCAGATCCGGATCCGTCAGCGTGGCGTGATTCTCGCGCAGCGTCCGGTAGCGTGCGGCGGCCTCGCGGTGCTTCAGCAGCAGGCCATGGATCGCCTGCGCCGCATGTTCGGGGCTGCCGATGCGCGCCCAGTCGGCGACACGGGCATCCAGGGTTTTCCATTCCGCTTCCAGGCGGCGGATGTCCTGCTCTGCGCGCTCCATATCCCCGCGCAGCAGTTTCAGACGCTCGCGGTTGTCGGAGGCACCGATCTTCAATTCGCTCACAGCAGGCAGGCGCATACGCTCCACTCCGCCGCCTTTCACTACCAGACCGTCGCGGCTCAGCCCCTGCCTGGTGCGTACGACTTCGGCTTCGGTCTCGATGCAGCGCAGTTCCCCGAGCTGGCGACGCAGGTAGGCGAGGGCGTCGTCATCGCCGCGCAGCAATGCGGCGACCTGACCGTCGCCGGTGCGCGAATCGGTGCGTGCGTCGGCGCGCGACTGCCGCGCCTGACTCGTCAACGCGATTTTCACGCCGTAGACAGAACGCCCGCCCTGCAGCGACCGATAGAGTTTCACCGCACGCTCTTCGTGCTCGGCCGGCACCAGCAGCGCTTCGACATGGCTGCGCAGATAGGCTTCGATCGCGCCCTGCCAGGCCGGGTCGGTCACTTGCACCAGATCGCAGACCGGCCGACAGGAGATGCCCGCATCTTCGAAATAACCCATCAAGCGGATCACATCCGCGCGCAGTTCGGCCTTGCCGGCGCTCAGCCGCTTCTGGTTCTGTCGCGCATGCTCCGCGCGTTGGCGCGCCGCGTCCAGCTCGCTGCGCAAAGCGTGGGCGCGCGACGACACCATCGCCATCGCGGGCGCCGCCTGCGCCATCGCAGCGAGCAGCTGCGCATGCAGGGCATCCGGCGGCAGATCGATGCCGGCATCGGCCGCAAGTTCCGAAACCTGCCGGTATAGCGCGCTCCACGGCGCCATGGCCTGGGTCAGCGCACCGGTATCCATCCCCGGGAGATCGAGCTTCGAAACGGCCATCAGCTGATCGCGGACGAAACCGGCGTTGAGCATCAGGTCGCGCTTGTGCTGGGCGAGTTCGTCGCGGTAGCGGCCGGCGATCTGGTCGAACGAGGCCTGCTCGCTGTAACCGCGCGTGCCCTGCAAACGGCGCTGCGCGTCTTCGGTCTGCAGGCGTGCGGTCGCGCGGTCGCTGCGCGCCTGTTCCAGCGCGCGGGCGGCGCGCTGCTGCGCATCCAGCGACTGCATGAGACCCTCTTCTGCGGCGTCGACCTGTTCGCCATGGGCATCGCGCCGGTATTCGGCGCCTAGCGCGCGATAGGATGCCGCGCGCGTGGCCTGGCTGGCGACCTTGCGGTACAGCCCCTCGACGGTTTCCGCCGCATCGATGCGACGCGCGACCTGCTCGATCTTTTCCTTGATCAGGCGGAAGCCTTCCAGCAGCGCGCGGAATTTGCCGATGTCGGTAGGACGGTCCTCGGCGACCAGCGTACGCACGAACAGATCGACATCGTTCACCCGCTGCAGGTTCAGCGCGTTCAGGAACGCTTTGCGATACGCCGCCGGGTCGATATGCACATTGCTCGCCGGGCGCAGCTGCAGCAGCAGATCGCGCAGAAAACGGTCGCTGGTGGCATGCAGTTCGGCCTTTGTGCCGACGGCTTTGCAGCGCGCGGCGATCGCCGTGCGGAACTGCGCCCAGGTCAGCGGCAGCTGCGCACCCTCCAGCGTTTCGAGATGGTCTTCCAGGGTCAGCGTCACCTGCGGCAGCAGATACATGCCGTGGATGCGGTGATCGGGCTCGTCGACCGACGCACCGAGTGCGATACCGGCCGTCAGCGTTTCGCCACCCAGCGTGTCCTCGAACACCAGGCTGATGTAGGTGGTCGCGGTGTCGCGTACGCGGCCATCGTCGCCGGCCCGATAGACGCCCAGGCAATAGTCGCGGATGCTGCGCGCGCGATGGCTGCCGCCGGCCTGTGCGTTGAAGCGGATCTGGTTGCGGTCCGCGCCCAGCATCACGATCTGCAGGGCGTCGAGCAGGGCGCTCTTCCCGGCGCCGTTGGGCGCGATGATCGCGGTGGTGGCATCCAGTTCCAGAGTCTCTGCCTGGAACAGGAAGAACTGCACCAGATGGGCGCGCTTAAGCTGATACATCGTCGGTGTCCGTAGTGTCCGTGGCCGCAGCGTCGTGATCGGCGTCGCCGCCGCTGTCCTCATCGTCGTCGCGGTTGTGCTGGTCGAGCCGCTGCAGCCACTGCGCGCCGACGATCTCGACGATGGCCGGACGCACCAGGATCCGGAACGGCTGCGGGTCGTCGGGTTCGCATTCGACGGTTTTGCAGACCGACCAGCGTCGCAGCATCCGCAACGTATCGCGCAGCGGGCCCAGCTCCGGCATCGGCCGGCCGGTCAATGCCTGGTAGGCCTCCTGCAGATCGGGCAATTCCACGATGACTTCGCCCTGGTCTTCGATCTGGCCCTGACGCATCGCCACGTCGTAGCGATGTCGCAGCACAAGGATCAGCAACGTCTGCTCCAGCGATACGGCCGTACCCTCGCCGTGGGTCGGCAGCGCCACGACGTAGCGATAGTGCGCGTTGCGTTCCAGACGGATGCCCAGCGGCTCCAGCGCAGCGGAAAAATCGCTGAAATAGGATTCGACGAGGTGGTAAGCGTTCTTCGACATCCTGTCGCTGCTGTAGAGCACCTGCTCGGTCACCAGCCGGTACGCGGCCCGCTCGAAATCCTGCGGAATGTACAGATCGCCCGAAAGCTGGCTGAGATGGGCCCAGGAACGTTTCATGCTGCGGTTTTCATACAGAGATGTCTTCACGGTTGGCGTGGTTGCCGCTGCGGTGCAGGACGAAGCGCGGTGCGTTGAGGTAGTTGTTGTCGGCGGAGGAAGGCATGGCGTCGCCGACGAGTTCGACCCGGAAGCCGCGCAGCAGCCGCTGCAGGGGATCGTCGCGGCGCAGCCCGCCTTTGCGACGGCTGCGCAGGCCGAGCGTGACCAGCGTCTGGTAGGCGCGGAAGTCAGCGATGGTCGCGATCTGCAGCCTGTCCGAATCGAGCGTGGCGCTCGCGGTATCCCAATGGTGATCGAGATACCGGGTCAGATCTTCCGGCAGCACCAGTCGCACCCGCTTCATCTGCCGCAGCAGGTTCAGCCGGGCCAGCTGTTCGGGCGTGGGTTCGGCCTGGACGTTGGCGGTGCGCGGTATCGGGCGGGGGCGCTGCTTCGGCGGACGCAGACGCTGTTCGTCCATCAGTCCACCCGGCGCTACCGGCAACCGCAAGGCTTCTTCGGGCGCAGCCAGCACGCCTCGGCAGGCGCGGCGGAGCAGGGTATCGAGCTGATCCGGCGCGCGCAGACGGTAATCGAGAAATGCCAGGGCACGGCGATTGGCCTGGCGGATGTCGTCGTCCAGTCGGCCGAGGTATTCGTCGATGCGGTCGATTTCGTAGAGCCTGCGCAGACTTCTGTTCAAGCGATGCTCGGCCACTGCCGTATCGCCGCCCGGTGCACGCTCGGCATACCAGGCCAGCAACTGCGTGCGCAGTGGGCCGTATTCGATCTCGCGCACCATCCCCAGAATTGAAGTGCGCCTCGCCAGCGGGTGATCGGCATTGTGCAGTTCGGCGTAATCGCCGACGAACAGTTCGCCGACATAGCGTTCGAACAGTTTGCGGGCGAACACCGCCGTGCTTTCGGCCTTGCTCAACTCGGGCATCAGGTCGCGTACCTGCACGCTGATCGATGCCACATTGGACAGCAGTTGGCGCGACTGGGCGGCGGCTTCGTCCAGGGTGTCGCCCATCGCTTTGCCGGCGATGATCTGGCTGAGCTGAAGTTCGATCGATCGGACCTTCGCCCCGAAGAAGGTGGGGCCGCGCTCGGCGAAGTCGATCAGCAGCGTGAGCAACTGCGCGACCGGGTGGGTCATCGACACCATGTCGCGGGCGCCAATACGCTCCTGCCGCAGCCAACCCGCCTGGCGGAAGCGGTCATAGACCAGATTCGCGCGGGTCGCCAGCGGCGTGTCCGGCAGATCGCCTTCGTCGGTGATCCAGGGGTCGTCGGTCAGCAGATAACGTTCGATCGCAGCGGTGATCTCTCGGCGCGGGAAGCCGATGCTGGGCGGCATCGGCGCGTCCGGGCCGAAGAATTCGTCGAACAGACGACACAGCAGCCGCCAGTAATGCACCCGGTTCGGCGACGCCAGCGGGCCGAACAATCCCTGAGGAAGCGCTGCGAACAGGGCGGGCTGCGCTGCGGATGCAGTCAAGTGGCTGCTCACGATTCACCGCTCAAATCACGATACTCCGGCAAAAAAGGGTCGCAGCCCAGGTCGACATTGGATTATCCCAAAATTCCCCAGGGCACGGCTGCGACTGCAACCCATTCATCATGGCAGTCGCTGTAGCATGGCGTCAGGCAGCAGGACGACCGCATGGATCGAATCGAAGACCACCCGCAGGATATCGAAGCGCTCGAACGCGCCCGCGCGTTGCTCGAGTCTCCCTCGATCGTCGCCAAGCTGACCCAGGTGGTGGGCAAACCGCTGGAATCGGCGCTCGGCAAACTGCCTGATGGGGCCAGCCGCCGGATCCATTCGGCAGTGCAGGGGGCGCTGTCGAAGTCGGTGCGCGTCGCATTGAACAGCCTGCGCGACGATCCCAAGGCTTCGGCGTCGAGCCGTTCGCACACCGTGATGTCGGCGGCCAGCGGCGCTGCGGGCGGTTTTTTCGGCTTCGCCGGGCTGCTGGTCGAGCTGCCGGTCACCACCACCATCATGCTGCGTTCGATCGCCGATATCGCCCGCAGCGAAGGGTTCTCGCTGCAGGACCCGACGGTTGCGCAGGACTGTGTCGCAGTCTTCGCCCTGGGCGGTCCGCGCAGCGACGACGACGCATCCGAAACCGGTTACTACGCCACCCGTGTGATGTTGAACGAGGTGCTGAAGCAGACCACGGCCGCACTGACCAAAAGCGCAGCGGTCGGCGCCGGCCAGCACGGCATTTCAACGGTCTCGGCGGGCAGGGCAGGCGTCTGGCTGGCCAAAATGATCGAAACGGTGGCTTCGCGTTTCGGTGTGGTGGTCACCCACAAGTTCGCTGCGCAGCTGATGCCGGTGATCGGCGCCGCCAGCGGTGCAGCGGTGAACACATTGTTCATCCGGCACTATCAGGACATCGCCCGGGGGCATTTCATCATCCGCAGGCTCGAACTGGCCTACGGAACCGAGGCGGTCCACGCAGCGTATTCAAGCCGGGGGCAACGTGCTGTCATGAAGCCGGCGCGTCGCCTCGACGCACCGGTCTGAAGCCAGGGCCGACGCCCTCAGGTATTTCAGCCGCCTGTCAAAGCCTCAGCCCGCTCTCGAATCTCCGCATCGAACCGTCGAGCGGATCGATGAACGTCAGCGATCGCGCCAGCAGCTTGAGGGGCCGATCCAGATCGTCACGGGACTGTTCGGCCAGCACCGGGTACAGCGGATCGTTCTGGATCGGCGCACCCAGTGCGGCCATATGTACGCGCAACTGGTGTTTTCGACCTGTCACCGGTTCCAGGGCATAGCGCCACGCGTCCGCTGCGCGTTCGATCACGTCGATGCGGGTCGTCGCGTTCGGCTCGCCGCCGACTTCCTGGGTGAGAAAGAACGGCTCGCCGCGCACCAGCCGTGAATGGCGCTCCAGCGGCCACGTGGCCATCGGCAAAGGCGGCGCGATCGCTTCGTAGCGTTTGCCGATGGCCCGGGTGCGGAACAGCGACTGGTATTGCGCGCGCGTCTCAGGGTTGGCCGAAAACAGCATCACCCCGGCGGTCAACCGGTCCAGCCTGTGCAGCGGGACGATGCCGATGTCGCCGAATCGCCGCACCAGCCGCGCCAGCAAGGTCTCGGCCACGTATCCGCCGCCTGGAGTCACGGGCAGGAAATGCGGCTTGTCGACGACGATCAGGTGTTCATCGACGTGGAGAACCACTTCCTCGGCGGCCAGTCTGGGCTCTGCCGGCATCTCACGGTAATAGTGGATCTCGGCGCCGATACGGAACGGTGCGTGCTGGCCCAGTGTCTGGCCCATGGCATCGAGCACCCGGCCACGGATGAAACGGCTGCGCCACGTCTCACGGTCGACTGCAGGGAACCGCGCGCACAGGGCATCGAGCAGCGTCGTCCAAGGCCCCGGCGGTAACTGCAGACGGCTGGCGGACACACCATCGATGGCGGGAGGGGTGATCATGTTTGCATGTAGTCGATCTGGCGTCTTATCTTTAATTTCGCATAATGCATATTATGTTAAAAATGATAGACCACCAATAGATGCCCAGCGCTGCTCAGGTGGCCAGATTGATCCAGGTGGCTTTGACTTCGGTGTATTTCTCGAAGGCATGCAGCGATTTGTCGCGACCGTTGCCGGACTGTTTGTAGCCCCCGAACGGTGCGGTCATGTCGCCGCCGTCCCAGTAGTTCACCCAGACGCTGCCGGCGCGGAGTTTGCGGGCGACGCGATGCGCGCGGCCGATGTCGCGGGTCCAGACGCCGGCGGCCAGGCCGTATTCCGTATCGTTGGCCATGCGCAGCGCGTCGGCCTCGTCGTCGAAGGCGATCACCGACAGCACCGGGCCGAAGATCTCTTCGCGGGCGATCGTGTGGTGATGTTCGACGCCGTCGAACACGGTCGGCTCGATGTAGCAGCCACCGGCGACGACGTCGGCGCGCTTGCCACCCAGCAGGACCCGGCCACCGTCGGCCCGGCCTTTGGCGATGTAGTCGAGCACGCGGGCGGTCTGGCTTTCGTCGACCATCGCACCCATCGGTGCGCCCGGCTCCAGCGGGTGTCGCGGCTGCATGGCTTTGCCGGCTTCGACGACGGCTGCGATGAAGTCGTCCTTGATCGAGCGTTCGACCAGCAGCCGCGATGCGGCGGTGCAGACCTCGCCCTGGTTGTAGAAGATGCCGCCGGCCGCGGCTTTTGCGGCTTCGGCCAGATCGGGCGCATCGGCGAAAACGAGGTTGGGACTCTTGCCGCCGCATTCCATGTAGGCGCGTTTCATGTTGGAACGGCCGGCGCACTGCAGCAGATGTTTGCCCACAGCCGTGGAGCCGGTGAATACCAGCCCGTCGACCTCCATGTGCAGCGCCAGCGGTTCGCCGGCGCCCTTGCCGAAGCCCGGCACCACGTTGAAGACACCGGCGGGAATACCCGCCTCCATCGCGATCCCGGCCAGCCGGATCGCGGTCAATGGGGATTTTTCGGAGGGCTTCAGCACCACCGAATTGCCGGTCGCCAGGGCGGGCGCGATTTTCCACGCCGCCATCAGCATCGGGAAATTCCACGGCACGATCGCGCCGACCACGCCCAGCGGCTCGCGGGTGATCAGTCCAAGCTCATCGGGGCCGGTAGAAGCCACTTCGCCGTAGACCTTGTCCAAGGCCTCGCCAGTCCAGGCCACGCAGCGGATGGTGGCGGCGACATCGACGGCCCGGGCATCGCTGACCGGCTTGCCCATATCGAGCGATTCGAGCAGCGCCAGCTCATCGCCATACTGATCAATCAGTTGCGCGAACTTGATGAGGATCTTCTTTCGATGGGTTGGCTTGGCATTCGCCCAGATGCCCGCCTCGAAACTGCGCCTCGCCGCACCGACCGCGCGCTCGATATCCTCGGCCTCGCCCTCGGCGACCCGGCCCAACACCCGGCCATCGATCGGGCTGATGCAGTCGAAGACCTTGCCGCTGGCCGCATCGACATAGCGGCCATCGATGAAGGCCTGGGTACGGATCTGCAGGCCGTCGGCAAGCCTCTGCCAGCTGTCGCGGGTATGGGGTGCGGTCATGGGCGGCTCCAGTGGGCTCAGAACGAGGCAGGCGTGTTGGCGCTGACGAGGATTGCGTCCTCGTCGCCGACGTTGCGGAAACGGTGGGGAATGCGGCTTTCGAAGTAATAGGCTTCGCCGGGGCCGAGAATACGGATGCGGTCGCCCACGGTCACTTCGACCTGGCCCCGGACGATCACGCCCCCCTCCTCGCCTTCGTGCGCCAACATGCTTTCGCCGGTGTCGCTGCCCGGCGGCATGATCTCGCGGAGGATGCACATCTGCCGCTGCGGCCGGCGTTGGCCGACCAGAAAATAGTGGATGTCGTTGTTGCCGACGTCGGGCTGTTCGCCGCGCTCGTAAAAGGGGCTGTCGACCGGGCCCGAATCGAGGTCCATGGTGAAGAAGTCGGCCAGCGAAATGGGGATGCCGTCCAGGACTTTCTTGAGCGAACTCACCGACGGACTGACTTTGTTCTGTTCGATCAGGGAGATGGTGCTGTTGGTGACGCCGACCCGCTTGGCCAGCTCACGCTGGCTGAGGCCTTTGGTCTTGCGGACGAGCTGGAGGCGAGCGCCGATATCCATTCAGAATCCGTCGACTTTGTTGATGTGGGATACTTTACACGGTTAAGACTGCGGCGCATTTTTTGCCAATTTCGACATCGGTTGTAAAGTTTTTTCAACGCGCTAAGCTTCACACATCGACTTCCATCGGGCGACTCCCGGCCCAGGGACCTCCATGCGCGACGACCATGCTCCAGCCCCATCGACCGGTTTCGGCGAGCACTACGCCCGTCAGGCCACCCGGCAGCCCGAGGCCATGGATGCCTTCTGGATGCCGTTCTCGGCCAATCGCCAGTTCAAGTCCCACCCCCGGCTGATGGCCAGCGCTTCGGGCATGTTCTACCGCTCGGTCGACGGCCGCGAGATTCTCGACGGGACCGGAGGCCTCTGGTGCTGCAACGCCGGCCATGCCCGGCCGCGCATCGTCGAAGCCGTGCAGCAGCAGATCGCCACGCTGGATTTCGCGCCGACCTTCCAGATGGCCCACCCGCTGCCGTTCGCATTGGCGGAGCGCCTGGTCGAGATAGCTCCCGATCATCTCAATCATGTGTTCTTCACCAACTCGGGTTCGGAATCGGTCGACACCGCACTGAAGATCGCCCTCGCCTACCACCGCGCCCGCGGCGAAGGCCAGCGCACCCGCCTGATCGGCCGCGAGAAGGGCTATCACGGCGTCGGCTTCGGCGGCATTTCGGTCGGCGGCCTGCCCAACAACCGCAAATGGTTCGGCAGCCTGCTGCCGGGCGTGGACCATATCCGCCATACCCTGGACATCGGCCGCAACGCCTTCAGTCGAGGTCTTCCGGAGCATGGGCTTGAGCTGGCGGAAGACCTCGAACGGCTGGTGCTGCTGCACGATGCCAGCACGATTGCAGCTGTGATCGTCGAGCCGGTGGCCGGCTCCGCAGGCGTGATTCTGCCGCCCAAAGGCTATCTCAAACGGCTCCGCGAAATCTGCGACAAACACGGCATCCTGCTGATCTTCGACGAAGTCATCACCGGCTTCGGCCGGGTCGGCAAGGCGTTCGCCGCGCAGCGCTTCGACGTGCAGCCCGACATGATCACCGCCGCCAAGGGCCTGACCAACGGCTGCGTGCCGATGGGCGCGGTGTTCGTCGCCGACAGGATCCACGAAGCATTCATGCATGGGCCGGACAACGCTATCGAACTTTTTCACGGCTACACCTATTCGGGTCATCCGCTGGCCTGCGCCGCTGCGCTGGCGACCTTGGACACCTATGCCGAAGAGAACCTGTTCGAGAAAGCGATCGAGCTGGAAACGTATTGGGCCGATGCCATCCATGCCCTGCAAGGACTGCCGAACGTGATCGACATCCGCAATATCGGCCTGATCGGCGCGATCGAACTCGCGCCGCGCGCCGGTGCGCCGGGGGCACGCGCGTACGACGTCTTCACCCGATGCTTCCACGAGGAAAATCTGCTGATTCGCGTGACCGGGGACGTGATTGCGCTGTCGCCGCCGCTGATCCTCGAACGCGAGCATATCGACCGCCTCTTCCACACCCTTGCGCATGTGATCGCGCAGACGGCCTAATGCGCGCCAACCACCCTATCGACGGAATCCAGCCATGCTGATCGGTGTCCCCAAAGAAATCAAAAACCACGAATACCGCATCGGTCTGACGCCGGCCGGCGCACGCGAACTGGTCAGCCATGGTCACAAAGTGATGGTGCAACGCGATGGCGGCAAATCCATCGGCCTGACCAACGAGATGTATCAGAAAGCCGGCGCCGAGATCATCGATACCGCGGAAGAGATCTTCCGTCGCGCGGACATGATCATCAAGGTCAAGGAACCTCAGCCGGTCGAGTGTGCGATGTTGCGCGATGGCCAGGTGCTCTACACCTATCTGCATCTCGCGCCCGATCCGGATCAGACCGCCGCGCTGATGAAATCCGGCTGTACCGCGATCGCCTACGAAACCGTCACCGACCGCAAGGGCGGGCTGCCGCTGCTGGCGCCGATGAGCGAAGTCGCGGGACGGATGTCGATCCAGGCCGGTGCGCACGCGCTGGAAAAAGCCCAGGGCGGCTCCGGCGTGCTGCTCGGCGGCGTGCCGGGCGTCAAACCGGCGGAAGTGCTGGTGATCGGCGGCGGCGTGGTCGGCATCAACGCCGCACGCATGGCGATGGGCCTGAATGCGCGGGTGACGATTTACGACCGCTCGCTCGATCGCCTGAAGTATCTCGACGAACTGTACGGCGACAAGATCACCACGCTGTACTCTACCCACGACGCGATCGAGGAAATGCTGCCGGTTGCCGACCTGGTGATCGGCGCGGTGCTCATTCCGGGCGCCGCCGCGCCCAAGCTGTTGTCGCGCGATCAGCTCAAGCTGATGCGCCCGGGTTCGGTGCTGGTGGACGTTGCGATCGATCAGGGCGGCTGCTTCGAAACCTCGAAGGCCACCACCCATCAGAACCCGACCTACGAAGTGGACGGCATCATCCATTACTGCGTCGCGAACATGCCCGGCGGCGTTGCCCGCACCTCGACGTTCGCGCTGACCAACGCCACCCTGCCCTTCGCCGTGCAATTGGCGAACAAGGGCGCGAAGAAAGCGATGCTCGACGACGAACATCTACTCAACGGCCTCAATGTCCACGCCGGCAAGATCACCTACAAGGCGGTGGCCGACGACTTGGGTTACGAATACGTGCCGGCGGCGCAAGCGCTGGCGTAACCCGCTTGCATGGGGTGCGCCCAGGCGCACCGCATGTCGTAAGAGCGGCTTTCGCAGGAGCGGCTTCAGCCGCGAATCAATCGACCCGATCGAGGCATGCAATCGCGGCTGAAGCCGCTCCTACAAACTAACGTCGAGACGAACATGGCTTCGATTCCGCACTACATCGGTGGAAAACCATTCGAATCAGCAGATCGTCACGCTGATGTCTTCGACCCCGCCACCGGCCAGGTCACCAAACGCGTCGCACTCGCATCGGCCGACGATGTACGCGCGGCCGTCGAGGCTGCGGCCGCAGCGTTTCCCGCCTGGGCCGCAACCACGCCGCTCAACCGCGCGCGGGTGATGTTCAAGTTCAAGGCGCTGCTCGAACACCACGCCGGCGATCTGGCGGCGATCATCACTTCCGAACACGGCAAAGTGCTATCGGATGCGATGGGCGAAGTGACGCGCGGCCTGGAAGTGGTCGAATTCGCCTGCGGCATCCCGCATCTGCTCAAGGGCGAGCATTCGATGAACGTCGGTCGCGATGTCGATTCGTGGAGCGAATACGCGCCGCTGGGCGTGGTCGCCGGCATCACCCCGTTCAATTTTCCGGCGATGGTGCCGCTGTGGATGTTTCCGGTCGCGATCGCCTGTGGCAACACCTTCGTGTTGAAACCATCGGAGCGCGATCCGTCGGCATCGCTGTTCATGGCCGATCTGCTGAAACAGGCAGGATTGCCGGATGGCGTGTTCAACGTCGTGCACGGCGACAAGGTCGCGGTCGATGCGCTGCTGGACGAGCCGCGCGTGCAGGCGATCAGCTTCGTCGGCTCCACGCCCATCGCCGAATACATCTATGCGCGCGGCAGCGCCAACGGCAAACGCGTGCAGGCGCTGGGCGGCGCCAAGAACCACATGGTGGTGCTGCCGGATGCCGATCTCGACGGCGCGGTGTCCGCATTGCTCGGCGCCGGCTACGGCTCGGCGGGTGAACGCTGCATGGCGATCTCTGTGGCTGTTTGTGTCGGCGATGCCACCGCCGATGTGTTGATCGAAAAGCTCGCGCCGAAAGTCGCGGCCTTGAGAATCGGCCCTGGCTGTCTCGATCCGGAGATGGGCCCCCTGATCACCGGCGCGCATCGCGATAAAGTCGTCGGCTATGTCGATGTCGGTGTTGCCGAAGGCGCAGCGCTGGTGGTCGACGGGCGCGGCCACGCGGTCGCAGGCCACGACAATGGTTTCTTCCTCGGCGGCTGTCTGTTCGACCGCGTCACCGTAGACATGCGCATCTATCGCGAGGAAATCTTCGGCCCGGTGCTGTGCGTGATGCGCGTGCCCGACTTCGACACTGCGCTCGCACTGGTCAACGCGCACGAATACGGCAACGGCACCGCGATCTTCACCCGCGACGGCGGCGCTGCGCGCGAATTCGCGCATCGCGTACAAGCCGGCATGGTCGGCGTGAACGTGCCGATCCCGGTGCCGATGGCCTTCCACAGCTTCGGGGGCTGGAAGCGCTCGATCTTCGGCCCGCTGCATGTGCATGGGCCCGACGGCGTGCGCTTCTATACCCGCCTGAAGACGATTACCGCACGCTGGCCGGAGGGCGCCCGCAGCGCCGAGTTCGTGATGCCGACGATGAAATGACCATGCGCCCTATCCTTGCCATTCTCCTGCTCCTGGCAGCCATTCCGCTGTGCCATGCCGGCGGCGGCAAGCCGCCGCCGAAAACGCCGGCGGCGCAGACCCGTCAATTCCTTGATACCTACGGCCAAGCAACCGCGCTGCAGGAGATCAAACAGCTCAACAAAATGCGCCCCTTGCTCAGCAAGGACCTCTTCACCGCGCTGCGCGACGCGCGCATCAGGCAGGACGCGTTGGCCGAGACGCCTCCCGGCGGCAAACCCGGTCTGGTCGAGGTCGGCCCGGCCAAGGCCGGACTGGTCAAAATTGGCTTCAATTCCGGCGAGGAGAACGCATTCGACAGTTACACCGTCGGGCTCACCAACTCGCCCGCGAAGAACCGCTCTGCCGTCGATGTCGAATTCGTTCGGAGCGCACAGGACACCCCCGTCCGCTGGAAGGATCGCTACGAGTGGGTGCTCGAAGGCAGCACATGGAAGCTCGACGACATCGTCTATCGCAGCGACGGGCGTCCGAGCCGACGCGAGCGCCGTTTGAAGGCATTGCTGCGACCGCACTGAATCCGCATCCGGTCACGCGCGTCCCGGCGAACGACGAGCGGTCTGTCTCAAGGTCATGTCATGAGCAAACCGGACCCAACCGCCCCCGTCGATTCGCATGTCGACCAGGCGTTCACCCGCACCTCGCCTTACGGCACGCACGCCGAGCCAACCTATTCCGGAGCGCTGAGTTTTCTGCGGCGGAAATATACGAAAGAGCTCACCGGCGTCGATGTCGCCGTGATCGGCGTACCGTTCGATCTGGCCACGACGAATCGCCCCGGCACGCGCCTCGGCCCGCGTGCGATCCGCGCCGCATCGGCATCATTGGCCTGGTGCGGACCCTACGCCTGGGATTTCGATCCTTGCGAACGCCTCAATGTGATCGACTGGGGCGATGTCCATTTCGATCACGGCCGCCCGCACGAAGCGCCCGACATGATCCGCGCCGCCTATCGCGGCATCGTCGCTGCCGATGTGGTGCCGCTGTCGCTCGGCGGCGATCACTTCATCAGCTACCCGATTCTGCAGGCATTGCACGAGATCCACGGTCCGCTCGCATTGATCCACTTCGATGCGCACAGCGACACCTGGGCCGACAGCGAGGGCCGGATCGATCACGGCACCATGTTCTGGCACGCCGCGAACACCGGCATCGTCGACGTCGCGCATTCGATCCAGATCGGCATGCGCACACTGAATCCCGAGGATCACGGCTACCGCGTGCTGGATGCGCGCTGGCTGCATGCGCACGGCGCCGATGCCTGCATCGCGCAGATCCGCGAACGCGTCGGCGACCGCAAATGCTACATCAGCTTCGACATCGATTTCATCGATCCTGCGTTCGCACCGGGCACTGGAACGCCTGTGGTCGGCGGTTTCTCGACGCACGACGCGCTGCAGTTGATCCGGGGGCTCGGCGGTCTGCAGATCGTCGGCATGGATGTGGTCGAAGTGTCTCCGCCGTTCGATCACAGTGAGATCACCGCCCTCGCCGGCGCGTCGATCGCTCAGGAACTGCTGGCGGCGTATGCGAGCCGCTTTCCCGATCGGGCGTCATCCTGCCTGCCCTGAATGCTGTGCAGGCCGGCGAATGCGCCGGCCTGTCGCCGAGCGGCGGTTGCGGTTTTCCTGCAGAATCCATACGGGCGGAAACGTCACAGACCGGAGCACGAAAACGCCATGGCACAGTCTCAAGATGCAACCCACGACAATCTTCGCACCGCGCACCGCATCTGCCCGTTCTGCGAAGCCGCCTGCGGGCTGACCGTGCAGTTGCGCGGCGAGCAGGTGCTCTCGGTGCGCGGCGACAACGACGATGTCTTCAGTCGCGGCTATCTCTGCCCCAAAGGCGTGGCGCTGAAGGATCTGCACGAGGACCCCGACCGGTTGCGCACACCGATGATCCGGCGCGGTCGCGGCGCGCAGGCGCACTGGGAATCCTGCAGTTGGGATGACGCATTCGCCGAGATCGAACGTCGCCTGCTGCCGTTGCTCGATACGCACGGCCGCCGCACGCTGGCGCTGAGTCTGGGCAACCCGATCGTGCACAAGCTGGGCCTGCAGCTGTATGTGCCGCGCCTTTCGCGCGCCGCCGGTACGCCGAACGTGTTCAGCGCGTCCACGCTCGACCAGATGCCCAAACACGTCGCCTGCGGGCTGATGTACGGGCATTGGCTGAGCATCCCGGTCCCGGATATCGAACGCACGGATCTGCTGATCGTGATCGGCGCGAATCCGATCGCCAGCAACGGCAGCCTGTGGACTGTCCCGGATTTCCGCAGCAAGGCGCGCGCGCTTCGCGAACGCGGCGGCCGTCTGATCGTGATCGACCCGCGCCGCAGCGAAACCGCCGCAGTCGCCGATGAGCATCACGCGATCCGCCCGGGCGGCGATGCGTTCCTGCTGCTGGGCATGCTGCAGCATGTGTTGGCCAGTGGAACGCCGAATCTCGGCGCAGCAGAAGGCCAAGTGGCCGGTCTTGCGGAACTGCAGGACGCCGTCGCGGCGTTTACGCCCGAACGCATGGCCGAAGCGGCAGGCTTGAACGCGGAGGTCATCCGCCATCTCGCGGACGCGCTGCGCGCGGCACCGCGTGCCGCACTGTACGGCCGCATCGGCACCTGCACCCAGACCTACGGCACGCTCTGCAGCTGGCTGGTCGAAGTCTTGAATCTCGTCACCGGGCGGATCGACGCCGAAGGCGGCATGCGCTGGCCGCAGGCGCCCGCATTCCAGGCCAACAGCACCGGCGCGGGTGGCCGCGGGCGCGGCGTGATCATGGGGCGTCGCGATTCGCGCGTGAGCGGTGCGCCGGAAGTGATGGGCGAATTCCCGATGGGCTGTCTGGCCGAGGAAATCGACACGCCCGACAGCGAAGCCGGGCCGCGGGTGCGCGCGCTCGTCACCATCGCCAGCAATCCGGTGCTGTCATCGCCCAACGGCCCGCGCCTCGCCGCCGCGCTCGACACGCTCGAATTCATGCTCAGCATCGACGCCTACCTCAACGAGACCACGCGGCACGCCGATGTGATCCTGCCAGCGCTGTCGCCGCTGCAGGAATCGCATTACGACATCGCATTCACGCAGTTGGCCTGGCGCCACGCCGCCCGCTACAGCGACGCGATCCTCCCGACCCCCGAAGGCGACTGGCCCGAGTGGCGGGTGCTGGCCCGCTTGGCGGCGTTGCTCGAAGGTCACGATGCCGCAGCTGCGGCCGATGTCGAGGCCCGCGACGAAGACGCGCTGAAGAAAGACCTGCACGGCATGTTCGCAGGCATGCCGGCGGAACAGCTGGACGCACAGGTCGCGGCCCTGCTGCAGGCAAGCGCGCATCTGTCGGGCCCGGAGCGTCAGCTCGATCTGGCGCTGCGCGCCGGCCCCTGGGGCGACCGTTTCGGGGCACGCCCCGATGGTCTGTCGCTGGCGAAGCTGCGCGCGTCGCCGCACGGCATCGATCTCGGCCCCCTGCAGGCGCGGCTGCCCGGCGTGCTGCGCACGCCCGATGGCTGCATCCATGCGGCGCCGCCTCTGCTGCTCGGCGATCTGGCGCGCATCGAAGCGGCACTGTCGAAAGCGGCCCTGTCGACGCCCGACGTACCGGTGGCGGGTGAAGGGCATCCGCTGATCGTGATCGGTCGGCGCGATGTGCGCTCCAACAACAGTTGGATGCACAACCTGCCGACGCTCGCCAAAGGCCCGGAGCGATGTCTCGCGCTGCTGCATCCGCAGGACGCCGCTGCGGCCGGTATCGCCGACGGCGCGTTGGCCATGCTCGAAGGCACGGCGGGGCGCAAGCTGACGGTACGCGTGAAATACAGCGAGGACATGCGGCCCGGCGTGCTCAGCCTGCCGCACGGCTGGGGGCATGACTTGCCCGGCACCGCACAGCGGCTGGCCAGCGAACGGCCCGGCGCCAATCTCAACGCGCTGCTCGACGAGCAGGCGCGCGACCCGTTGTCGGGTACTTCGGTGTTGAGCGGAGTGGCGGTGCGGCTGCAGCCGATGGCCGTGGAAGCGCGGTGAGTGAGCCTGGCATTGTTTCCGACCGTCAATGACCAGGCCAAGGCAACAGTTGCAGCGCTGACGAAACGGGCCGGGAATGCGCAGCGCACCCGGCGCCACGCCTGTGAACGCCTGGGTGTTCACCGTCTCCCGCTCGGTTTCCTGTGACTGCATCGTCTGCACGAGGCTGGCCACGCGCGTCAAGTCCAAACACAATGCCGAACGCCGCTACTCGAATCCGGCCGACCGGACAACCGATCTGATCTGCGACCAAACGATGATTCTCGATCGTGCACGTGTGTGCGGCGATCAATGCATCGCTTTCGAACCGCTGCGCGTCGCCATCGGCGGATTCAATCGCCTGCGGCAAACCGGAAACCGGAGACTTCGGTTGTCCTCCCGCGCAAAATCCGGTTTGTCACCCAGGCGGTGCGGATGGCGGAATCCGCAGTGGAAGGATGCACCGGGCCGTTTCTCAGGTGTGCGTTCATCGCTTCGACATGATGAAGCTGGATCGGCACCGGGTGATCGATCATCCGGCGGATCGACCCATCGCGCCCCATGAGCTCGACCGGCTCGTTCTCGAACATCGAGAAACGGATGATGCCGGCCTCCCCCCTGATGGTGACGGCATCGCCCCTTTCGGCGGCCGCGAAATTCCAATCGCCCACGCCTCGGATCTCGCCGTCGTGGCGCCAAGTCGCCTGTACGCGATCTGGAACATCGGCGGCAACGCTCGTTGCGGTCAGTCGCGCATGGTCGACATGCAGGATCGGCCCCAGCATCAGGTCGAAGAGATTCAGACCGTGGCAGGCCAGGTCCTCGAACAAACCGCCGGGCGCCTCTTTCGCATCGATGCGCCAGTTTTGCGCCGCAGCCGGGGCCGACGACACACGCTTCAGTTCCCAGGCGACTTCCCGCACGGCACCGATATCGTCCTGTCTGATCCACTCTGCTATCTGCAGAAATCTGGGCAACGAGCGCCTGTAGTACGAAACGAACAGAGGAATGCCTGCGGCGCAAAAGGCATCCCGGATCGCTTCCGCATCCTTGTAATGCACCGTCATCGGTTTCTCGATGCAACAGGGCTTGTTCGCCCGCGCGACCTGCAGCGCAAGTACCGCATGCGAGGACGGCGGTGTCGCGATGTAGACGGCGTCGATCTCTCCGGATTCGATCAGCGCCATCGGCGTGCTGAAGACCTGTTCTACGGCATGTCTGGCCGCATAGTCGGCTGCGGCTTCCGGTCGCCGCGAAGCCACGCCGGCCAGCCTGCCGCCGCGGGCCAGCGCGAACGCAGGACCGCTCTTGTGTTCGGCGACGGAGCCGACTCCGATCATTCCCCAACGGATGTCTTGCACTGCGTTTTCCATCGATAGTCTTGAAGGATGTCCGGATGACGGGGCCACCGAAGACATCCGTTGTCCCCAGGCGAACCGCTGCAGTCGGATTGCAACAGCCGCTGCGCGACGCAGCGGGCATCCCACCATGGATCCGCCGTCATCGCAACGTATGCAAATGGAGATGCCCGGATCCTCGCGCGAATCAGACGCTTTCGCGCTCCTCGGAGCGGGAGTGGGCGCTGCTCAGGAGGCTTTCGCCCGCGTGCCGAGCCTTGAGACTCATGGCGAGTCTGCGCGCCGCGCGCAGCGATATCGCCATCATGGTCAGGGTAGGATTCTGCGGGCCGCTGCTCGGGAAGCATGCGCCGTCGACCACCAGCACATTCGGCACATCCCACACGCGATTGAACGGATCGAGGACGGATCGCTTCGGATCGTTCCCCATCCTGGCCGTTCCCACTTCGTGAATGCAGAGACCTGGCATGCCGGGCGTGTCGGTGATGTGATCGATCTCGAAACCGGCTGCGCTTGCGGTCTCCGAAACCGCGTCGCGCATCGCCTTCACCATGGCATGATCGTTGGGGCCATAGCTGCATTCCACCTTGATCGTCCGATCCCCCCACTGGTCGATCTGATCGCTCAGACGCACCTGATTCTCGGCGCGCGCCTGCATCGTTCCGAATGCCGTCAGAAAGAAGAACGCGGGGTTGTGATCCTCCCTCACGCTTTTTTTCAGCGCCAGACCGATGCCCGGCCGTGTCGTGAGATCGCGTGGCTGCATGTAGTGCTTGACCGCACCCTCAATGCCGAAGCCGCCGAAGTAGGTACGATCTTCCGCCGCGCCGGACAGGTTCTGGAACTGCGGAATATAGATCTGGTTCGAGCGCCCCTCGTCATGGATTCCCACCGGCTTGCGGAGCCAGGGCACGCTTCCGGAACACGTCACCGAATGGACATGCCCGTGCAGGTACTTTCCGAGGACACCCGAACCCGCACCGATGCCTTCAGGGAAGCGTTCGCTCCGGCTCGACAGCAGAATCCTTGTCGACGCGATCGTCGACGCGGCCAGCACGACGGCGCGCGCCAAGACTTCGTGCCTCGCACCGGTCCTGGTGTCGACGAACGCCACGCCGCGCGCGGTAGACGACGATGCCTGCAGAAGGATGTTCGTCACCTTCGCGCCGGTACGCAGCGTGAAATTGTCCCGCAACGCCAGCCCGTTCAACACTCCGCCGACTGGATCGAAGAAGGATTGGGTGTCGCAGCCGCGATAGCAATGCCCGGCCGATCGGCAGGCGAGCCGGCCTTGATGGTTGACGGTCAGAATCGCGGTGCGCCCCATGATGACCCTGCGATCCGGCCACGTCGATTCGACCGCCGTCTTCAGATGTTTCTCGCCGTCGGTGAATTCCATCGGCGGCAGGAATTCTCCGTCCGGCAAGGTGGCGATGCCGTCCATCGCGCCGCTAACGCCGATCCCGGTTTCGACCTCGCTGTAGTACGGCGCAAGTTCCTCGTAGCCGAAAGGCCACGGTTCCGCGCCCGGCCCATGCGACTCCGCCAGGAAGTCGCGCGGGGAATATCGATAGACCTGACGCCCCCACATGTTCATGCGACCACCGACCCGCGACCCGCGTATCCAGGTATAGCCCTCGTGACCTTCGTAGGGATGGCTCACATCATCGATGAAGAAAGCGGCTCGATATTCGTCGCATGCCCACAGGCGAGTCTGTATCGGCTGGCGAGTGCCGTTCAGCACGCCGTTGTCGAACATGTTGCGGAAACGAAGCTCGTACGGATACTTCGCGATCGGCGATGGCGGCGGCATGTCGCCGTTCTCGAGCATCAGCACGTCCAGGCCGGCTTCGACCAGCGCTTTGGCCGCCCACGATCCGGTCGCGCCGGAACCGACGACGATCACATCGAAGTGGGACCGCAGCGGCTCGGCAGGCGCATCGTTCTCCGGATCGCCTGGGACACTATCGCCTGGGGCAATGTGCCCTGCCCTGGGCACTTTGCGGACCCTGAGTTCTTTGTGGAGGCCGTGCTCCGTCCGATAGTACGCCTTGACGATCGCCGCCTTCGCCCGCTGCAGGAACGCGGCCAAAAATGGATCCGCAATCGTGTCCTGCAATCCCTCGGAAACCAGAGCGTGGGCGCTGTCGTCGTCGAGATCGGCGAATGCGACCGGGCAGCGCTCACCGCTGAAGCGCGCCAAGGTCCGAATGCCCTCCTTCCACAACGATTGCTGCTCGGGATGCGAGTGGGCAACATAGTCGTCGAGAAAAAGATGGACAGCTTCGTCCCTGGCGCTGGGCGAGTCCGATTCACGCGGGAGGATCGTTTCGCACAGCCGGGCCAGAATGGCGATATCGTCGGCATCGAAAAATACGGTAGAACTCATTGGTATCCTTGCATGGTTCCTGGCTTGGGATCGCCGGACGCTTCGTTGCGGACACCGAGGGTGTCCGTACGCGTCGCCATCCGGCACAGCGGATGCGCATGGCGCGCATCGCATGGACGCCGACGTACTGCGCCCGGTTTGAAGAAGAGGGAGCGTCCGATCATGTCGCGGCGGAAACGGTCGCATCGGCCTTCGAGCGACGACGCGACGTCCGAGTCATCGCGCCCGACGCACGATCGAAGTGACGCAGCACCTGATCGCGTCGTCCGAGAATCGAATCGAAATACCCTGCGTTCACGAATCGTCTGTGGCAGGCGTGCGAAAAAATGACACCAAGCATCGCCCGGTCGAGCTTTTCGATGGATCGGCGGATGGCGTTCGGCAGATATGCGCTGAAGGGCTTGATCGATCGGCGTTCGTCGGCGTCGAAAGCGAACGGCTGCTGCCAGAAATGCCCGTTCCAGACGACATGCCGGACACGCATGCCCGCACACTGCCGGTAGATTTTCGCCAGATGCGCACCGACCTCGTCGCCGAAACGCTGCCTGAAGGCATCCGCATTTCCCACGATCAGGGTCTCGGCGCGATGGAACGGAAATGTGGCCGCATCGTTCGCGCCGCACAGACTCGGATGCGCCAGCACGGACACGAACGGCCGCTGGCCATACTGCGTCTGCTGCCGGCTGATGATCTTGGTGTTGTCGATGCCGCTGACGAAGGTCCTGCCATCCCGGGTCAGGAACAGAATGTTCGACAAGCGCCGGTCCCATTGACCGAAGATGAAATCGAAAATCTGCAGGGTCGCGAGCGAGTCCACGTCGGTATTGCGGATGCAGGCCTGGAATTGGGCCGTGTCGCAGGAATCGAATTCGGACTCGAGAAGCAGCTGCAGCGACCCGCTTCTGTGGTCGATGGTGCGCATGAGCGTCGGTGGCACGCAATGGAAACCCAGCAGGTTCGACGCCTTGTAGGCAGCCACCTCGGCCTCGGCGCTGCCGTCGTCCCATGCCTCGTTCTTTTCGTCGGGCTTGAATACGGCCATCCGGCCGCTCTCGAACGTCGCCAACAGCACTTCGTTGGTGTAGTCGACGATCTTGTTCCTGCGCTTGAGATAATGCTCAATCGAAACGAGCGATGCGACAGCCCCCGTTTCGAGATCCCTGTGCACCGCCTCGCCCATGGACGGATCGATGAAGAAGCTGTCAATGGGCTGCATGCGCGTCCTTCCGGTCGTGGCGCGCGGCTTCGCGGAAGCTGCCGTCGTGGAATTCGAACACGCGATCTGCGGCGGAAAGCGGATGCTGGCGATGCGACACGACGATGCGTGTCATCGATTGGCGGCGCAGATATTCGACGAACAGGCGTTCGCGATGCGGGTCCAGATGGCTGGTCGCCTCGTCGAGGAACAGGATACTGGGGCGCCGATACAGGGCCCGGGCGAGGATCAGCCGCTGCCGTTGTCCTGCCGACAGCAAGGCGCCATCGTCTTTGATGACGGTGCAGTAGCCCTGCGGAAGATGCTCGATCTCATCGTGGATGTCGACGGCCATCGCGCAGTCGCGCGCCCAGGCTTCATCGACGCGCTCGTCGAAGAATGAAATGTTGTCGAAGATCGAGCCTGCGAACAGTTTGTCCTGCATGGTCACCGTCGCCACCGAACGCCGGTAAGCGGCCTTCGGAATGTCGCGTAGATCGGTGCCGGCGATCCGCACGTGGCCCGCAGAGGGCGGCATGAGGCCGAGCATGACCCGCACCAAGGTGGTCTTGCCGCAGCCAGACGGGCCGACGAAGGCGATGCATTCGCCCGCGCGGACATGGATGTCGAGATCGGAAAACACGGTTTGATCGGCGCCCTCGTAGCGGAAGCCCACGCCGACGAGGTCGATCGATGCAGTCTGCGGAACGATCTCGATCGCCTGCAGGCCGGGACGGTCGCGCTCGGGATCGGTCAACACGATCTCGGAGATCCGCCGGCGATGCGCGTCGAGCAACTGGAACTCGGCCATACGGTCGACGAGGCCGGTCATTCGCGTCATGAACAATTCGTTGTAGGCGACGAAGGCGAAGAACCCGCCGTAGGACAGGTGTCCGCGCATGCACGCCATCGCCCCCATCGCGATGATCGCGACGCGCGCGCCCGAACACAGTGCGATCGAACAGGCTTTGATCGCGGCCGTGGTGGTCTGGAAGTCGCGCTCGCCGTCGAGCATGCGCATGACGCGTTCCAGCCAGCGGCGCTTGCGGATCGACTGCCGCGCGCAGAGCTTGATCGACTGTATGCCGGAAATGGTTTCCCACAGGTGCGACTGCTGGGCGATCGAATGCTCGGCGCGAAGCTCGTCGGCACGCAGCTGGCGACGGAACAGCGCGCGCCGCAACCCGGCATACGCCAACATCGCGACGATACCGAGCGGGACCAGCGACGGCTGCAGCGTGAGCATCACCGCCAGGGTGAACACGCCCATGAGGCCGTCGAGCAGGCCTTCGATGAAACCGGCGGTGACCACACGCTGCACGTAGGTCACCGACCAGAATTTTGCGGCCACTTCGCCTATCGAGCGCGATTCGAAGAACCGCATCGGCAGCGATGTCAGATGTGCGAACAGGTTCGACAACCACATCACGTTGAGGTGCTCGCCGAACACGATCAGCGCGTGAGTGCGCGCATAAGAAAGCGCCCCCTGCAGCAGGGCGATGGCCACGAAGATCACGACCAGCGGCAGCAGCAGGTTCATGTCGAACTCGGGAATGGCGCGATCGACACTGATCTTCAGCAGCAGGGGCGCCAGGATCTGACAGACCTCCAGCGCAAGCGCGATCATCAGGATCGGCAGCGCGGCGCGCTTGACGCCTCTGATACCCCCCGTCAATTGCCGCAGACTGGCGCGAACCGGCGCGGGCGCTGAAGTGGGTGGAATGGCGGTGTCTGTCCGGGGAATCGTGGAAGAATTCATGCGCCCTGCAGGTAATGGAAAGGATCGATCGGAAGATCGGTCGGAGTAAACGGTAAGCATGGACGACAAGAACATGTCGTCCCGTCGGATTAGCGTAAAAGAGCAGTCAGCAGGATCATCCGATCAGATCACTCGATCGGAGCCCGCCCAATGAGAACAGTCGACATGACAGCAGTCGACAGGATCAACCGATGAGATCGGTCGACAGGATCCGCATGGAAGATCGCCTGGAGCACAGGGTCAGCGACGGAACAGCGCGGCGGCGAACATCGACGCGTAACTGTCGCTGCCGAGATCGATCCGGGCTTCGAAGTGCGCCTTGGGAAGCGGCCGGCAGTGGCCACGCTGCGAGGGTTCGATGACCATGCGGATCAGATGGATCGGCGGGCCTGATGTCGGCGCGGCACCGAGTTGCTGCGACATCCCTGAGAGATGGCCTTCGATTCGACACGTCATTTGTGCCGTGTTCGTGCTGAACTCGAGTCCGATCGGCTGACCGACCTGCAAACGCTTCGCAACACTGCGGGCGATTGGCAAGCTCAGGGCAACGGTATCCTGCTCGAATTCGATATCGGCTGATGATACGTGCAGCACATGCGGGTAGCGGGCCAGCGAGATGATCGCGAACAGAGCGACTATCGTCGTGATCGCGAAGACGCTCGCCCAGCGCACTGAGGCAGAGGTGGGCAGTACGGATGGATCCCGCGCCGCCAGTTCGTCGCTGTCGACGCCATGTCGCGATGGATCGGCGACGGTTGGATTTTTTCGGATGTTCTGGGCCAAACTTTTCGCCTCGCTCCTGTTGCCCGATATCGTCCAGGCGTCGTAGCGGATTTTCTTTGCACGCCCTATTGAGGCCGAAGATCCTAGCATGAACAATGAGTATGTGAAGCGTCCGGTTTGCACGCCCGGCATGTGATCCTTTCGATCCGCTTTTTACGCTGATCGGCATACCGGAGCTCCGGCCTGAAGTATCGGAACAGAAACCATGGAATCATTGAGTGAGACAGAATTTCGCGAGACGGTCCGGGCGCGCGACAGCGGCCTGTGCGTGATCTGCGGCGACGCCGCATCCACAGTCCAGGACATCATGGACCGTCGTCTCTGGGATGATGGCGGCTTGTACGCGGACAACGGCGCATCGCTGTGCGATTTCCACGCGGCCGAGTGTCTCTCTACGCGCATCGATCTCGAAACACTACGCGTCGCCGCCGGCGTGCCGCTGTGCATACCCCCACAGCTCTACGCCATGCAGCGCTACGACCGCTGGGGCAATCCGGTGCTCAAGGATGGCCGCCGCGCGCGCGGAGAACTGTTCTGGCATCCCGACGTGCAACGCCAAGTCAGCGAAGCCGGCTTGCTCGATCTTTTCAGTCATTGGGTCAAGTATCCGCGCACGTATCTGCTGCCGTGGTCCGAGTCCACCAATGAGGGGGAACGCGACCTTGCCTCGATCGAACCGTTCATGGGCCGCCGCGTCTTGCTGACCGAAAAAATGGATGGAGAAAATGTCACCCTCTATCGAGATTTCATGCATACGCGCAGCGTGGAAACCCACCGCCATGCCAGCCGCGAATGGCTCGAATCGCGCTGGCAGGAGATCCGCGAACGCATTCCGCCGGGCTGGCGCATCTGCGGCGAATATGTGTTCGCCACGCACACGATCGAATACGCCAATCTGCCGAGTTACTTCCTCGGTTTTTCGGTCTGGAACGAGCGCAATGTTTGCCTCGACTGGGACGCCACTCGTGGGTTCATGGACAGCATCGGCCTGGCCTGCGTGCCCGTGCTCTATGACGGTCTCTTCGATCTCTCGCGCATCGACGAGGTCTGGCGACGCCATGGCGGGCCGCACAGCGAAGGCTACGTCATGCGTCTGGCCGATGAGATTCCATATCGCGATTTCCGCCGCCTCACCGGCAAATTCATCCGCGCGGACTATCGCCAGAGCGAACCGGTCAAACGCAACATCCAGCACGGCGAACCGATCCGCAACAACGCCCTGATCGACCCGGCAGGGACGCAGGGCTGATCGCCGGCTGCCGGCCGTGACGCGACGCCGCCCGACTGCGCGTCATCCGCCGGTCCGTCGCGACCAGAACGGTTCGTGTCGATAGCAGACGACATCGGTACAGGTCGCGTGCAGGTGTTCGCGGTAGCGCACCTGCACGGCCTTGATGTCGTCGAGGGAGGGGCCGCAGGCCGATGCCGCATTTGTGGATGAGCGTCCGGCATCCGTAGATCGGTGTCGAGCGGCTTGCCGCTCTCAACTGTAGTAGCGGCGATGATTCAGGGATTCGGCTTCGGCCGGTGAAGCGCGCAGAGTTTGTTGCCATCGGGGTCGCGCACATAAGCCAGATGCAATGCACCCGAAGGGCCTTCGCGCAAACCCGGGGCCTCTTCGATCGAAGTGCCTCCGTGCGCAACCGCCGTGTCATGAAACGCCAGAACCTGCTCTGGCGAGCTGCACTTGAAGCCGATGGTGCTACCGTTGCCGCAAGTGGCTTCCTGTCCGTTGATGGGCTGGCTGACACAGAAAGTGACACCATCATGCCGGTAGAAAAGCCGGTTGTGCCCCGTGCTCGCCGCGTTGTGCACAGGCTCACCTGCCCCGAGGATTCCCAGGACGGCGTCGTAGAACTGCTTTGAGCGTTCAATGTCGTTTGATCCGACCATCACGTGACTGAACATGTATTTCCTTCCAGTTGAGGTTGTGCATTTCGCAAGTGTTGGTCAGCTTTGGATTCGCTTCTGCGTCTGCCCCGGATCGCCTGACTCCTCCATCTAAGCCACATACACCGTTTTGATATTCATGAATTCGTGGATGCCGTGTTCGGCCAGTTCCCTGCCGAAACCGGATGTCTTCGTCCCGCCGAACGGCAGCCGCACATCGCTGCGGACGATCGCATTCACGAACGTCGCCCCAGCCTGCAGGCGGCGCGCGACCGCTTCGCCGCGCGCCTTGTCGGCGGTCCACACGCTGGCGCCGAGACCAAAATCGGTATCGTTGGCGATGCGTACGGCATCGTCGTCGTCGCGGGCGCGCAGGACGCTCGCGGCGGGGCCGAACAGCTCCTCGCCGTAGGCGGGCATGCCCGGCACGACGTGGTCGAGGATGGTGGCCGGATAGTGCGAACCGCCCTGCCCGGGCGTCCCGCCGATCAGCAGCTTCGCACCCGCTGCGACGCTGCGCTGCACCTGATCATGGATTTCGTCGCGCAGATCGGCGCGGGCCATCGGTGCGAGCGTGGTCGCTTCGAGACTCGGGTCGCCGACCGCGAGCTTGCCTGCGGCTTCCACGAAGCGCGCAACGAAGGCCTCTGCGATGCCCGGAGTGACGATGAAACGTTTGGCGGCGATGCAGGTCTGGCCGGCGTTGCCGAAGCGCGAGGCGATGGCTGCGGGAATGGTGACATCGAGATCTGCGTCGTCGAGCACCACGAACGGGTCGCTGCCGCCGAGTTCCATCACGCACTTCTTCAGGTGTTTGCCGGCGGCGGAGGCCACCGCGCTGCCGGCGCGTTCGCTGCCGGTCAAGGTCACGGCCCGGACCCGCCGGTCCGCGATGACGCGCGACGCCATCGAATTGTCGATGTGCAGCACGCCGAACACGCCTTCCGGAATCCCAGCGTCGCGCAGCACGCGGGCGATCGCATCCGCGCAGCGCGGCACGTTGGTCGCGTGCTTGAGCACGGCGACATTGCCCGCCATCAAACCGGGCGCGAGGAATCGGAACACTTGCCAGATCGGGAAATTCCACGGCATTACCGCGAAAATGCAGCCGAGCGGCTCGTAGGTGACATAACTGCGCTGAGCCTCGGTGGCGATCAAGCCGTCGCGCAGATAGTCGATGGCATGGTCGGCGTAATACTCGCAGGCCGACGCCGATTTCTCGATTTCGATCAGGGCCTCGCGGCGCAGCTTGCCCATGTCGGCGGTCATCGTCGCGGCGATGGCCTCGCGCTGCTCGCGCAGGCACGCGGCGACCATGCGCATCATCGCGCCGCGTTCGTGGAGACTGCGCGCGGCCCATCCCGGTGCGGCCTGCGCTGCGGCGTGCAGTACGCGTTCGACTTCGGCCTCGCCGATGTAGTCGTAGACGTAGTCGACCTGGCCGGTCCACGGGTGGATCAATTCGATGCTCATCCTGCAAACGTCTCCGATGTCAGCCGTTGTCCTGCACCGCAAGCTGCATGTCGCGCTGGCGCCGCTGCTCTTCTCGACGCATCCACCACCAGCCGATCACCGCAACCAGCGACACCACAGCGACCATGATCGTCGCCAGCGCGTTGATCTTCGGGTTCAGACCCAGGCGCACCGAAGAGAAGACCTTGATCGGCAGCGTGGTGGAACCCGGTCCGGTGACGAAACTGGAAATCACCACGTCGTCCAGCGACAGCGTGAACGCCAGCAGCCAGCCGGCGACCAGCGCGGGCGCGATGATCGGCAGGGTGATCTGGAAAAACACCTTGATGCGATTGGCGCCGAGGTCCATCGCCGCTTCTTCCAGCGACTTGTCGAGCTCCGACATGCGCGAAGAGATCACCACCGTGACGAATGCGAGGGTGAAGGTGACGTGCGCGATCCAGATCGACAGCACGCCCTTGGGCTGGAAATGACCGATGCCCAGCCCATTCAACGCGTTGCCCAGCGAGACGAACAGTAGCAGCAGCGACAGACCCAGAATCACCTCGGGCATCACCAGCGGTGCGGTGATCAGCGCGCCGAACAGCGTGCGGGTGTGGAAATGGCGCATGCGGGTCATCACCAGCGACGCGAGCGTGCCCAGCACGACCGCAGTAGTGGCGGTGAAGAAGGCGACTTTCAGGCTGAGCACCGCCGCATGGATCATTTCGCGGTCGCGGAACAGCGCGCCGTACCATTTGAACGAGAAACCGGACCACACCGAGGCCAGCTTGCTCTCGTTGAACGAATACGCCATCAGGATCAGGATCGGCACGTACAGGAACCCGAAGCCGAGGATCAGCACGGGCCAGGTCAGCCAGCCGGAGCGGGAAGCGCTCATGTCAGCCTCCCTTCCATTTCCCGCTGCTGTACGCGGTTGAAGATCAGGATCGGCACCAGCAGCAACAGCAGCATGGAAATCGCCACCGCCGAGGCGCGCGGCCAGTCGGTCGCAGCGCTGAAATCGTTGACCAGCTGGCGGCCGATCATCAGCGTGTCGGGGCCACCGAGCATTTCGGGAATCACGTACTCGCCCACCGCAGGAATCATCACCAGCATGCAGCCGGCGATGATGCCGGCGCGCGACAGCGGCAGCGTGATCGTGAGGAAGGCTTTCCAAGGCTTGGCGCCAAGATCGTAGGCCGCTTCCAACAGCCGGTTATCGTGTTTGACCAGATTGGTGTACAGCGGCAGGATCATGAACGGCAAATAGCAATAGACGATGCCGATGTAGGCCGCGAGCGGCGTGTACAGGATCTTCAGCGGCTCATCGATGATGCCGAGCTTCATCAGCAGCCCGTTCAACAGGCCGTTGTTCTTGAGGATGCCGACCCACGCGTACACGCGGATGAGGAATGAAGTCCAGGACGGCAGCACCACCAGCATCATCGCGATATTGCGCGACGCGGGCGGAAGCCGTGCGATGACATAGGCCATCGGGTAAGCGATCAGCAACGCAAGCAGCGTCGACACCGCCGCGATCCACAGCGAACTGGCGTAGGCCTGCACGTAGAGCGAATCGGTCACCAAGGTCACGTAATGGCTCAGGTTGAGCTTCATCGTGACCGCGTTGTCGACGTATTCGAGAATCGGCGTGTACGGCGGCGAACTGGTCTGGTCGCGTTGGGAAAAGGAAATGCGCAGCACGATGAGGAACGGGATCGCGAAGAAGAACAGCATCCACAGATAGGGCACCGCGATCACGCCCCAGCGCTGGCCGGGCATCAGTTTCTTCAGGATTGTGCCGATGCGCGCGTTCATGAGGTCAACACCACGCCTTCGTTTTCGCCCCACGACAGCCAGACCTCGTCGCCCCAGGTCATGCCTTCGCTGGCCCAGCGTTCCTGGTTGGCGAAATTGGCCATCATCTTGAAACCGGTGGGCAGACGCACATGGAAGACCGAGTGGCTGCCGAAATAGGCGATGTCCTCGATCTTTCCGCGCGCCTTGTTGTGCGCCTGCGCCGGCTCTTCCTTGCTGATCTGGACTTTTTCCGGCCGCACGCCGAATGCCACTTCCTGACCTTCGTAGCCGGACACGCCGTGACCGACATAGATCACATCCGGCAGCTGCGCCGTGCGGATGGTGATGTAATCCTTCATGTCTTCTTCGATCTTGCCTTCGATCATATTGACCGAACCGATGAACTCGGCGGCGAAACGGCTGGTCGGCGATTCGTAGATCTCGTCCGGGGTGGCGACCTGGCGGATGCGCCCGCTGTCCATCAATGCGATGCGGGTCGCCATGGTCATGGCTTCTTCCTGGTCGTGGGTGACCATCACGCAGGTCACGCCGGACTTCTCGATGATGTTCACCAGCTCCAACTGCATTTGCGAGCGCAGCTTCTTGTCGAGCGCGCCCATCGGCTCGTCCAGCAGCAGCAGCTTCGGTCCTTTGGCCAGCGAACGCGCCAGTGCCACGCGCTGCTGCTGGCCGCCGGAGAGCTGATGCGGTTTTCGCTTGGCGAATTTCTCCATCTGCACCAGCTTCAGAACCTCGCTCACGCGCTCATCGATCTGCTGTTTGCCGAGGCCATCCTGCTTGGGGCCGAACGCGATGTTCTGAGCCACGGTCATGTGCGGGAACAGCGCGTAGGACTGGAACATCATGTTGATCGGCCGCTCGTAGGGAGGCAGGTCGTTCATCAACTGGCCGTCGAGATAGATCTTGCCGGACGTCGGCCGCTCGAACCCGCCCAGGCAGCGCAGCAAGGTCGACTTGCCGCAGCCGGAACCGCCGAGCAGCGCGAAGATCTCGCCTTTGCGGATGTTCAGATTGGTGTCTTCGACCGCGACGAAGCCGTCGAATTCCTTGCGCACATCGACGATCCGCAGGTACTGGTCGCTGTCTTTGTCTTTGCCGTTGTTGCTGTGCTCAGTGGTCATCGATGATTCCCGTCGTGTCGTACAGCGCGAATGCGGGGCCGGACGTGCCGGCCCCGTGGGATCAGCGGCCGGTTTTCAGGTCGGTCCAGATGCGCGTGTACTGCTCGGCCACCTTCGGCGGCACGACTTTGAAGGTCCACAGCTTGGCGGCGACTTCCGGCGGCGGATACAGCGTGGGATCGTTGAGGATTTCCGGCAGGATCATCGGCTTGGTCGCGGGAATCGCATTCGGATAGCTGATGAAATTGGAATTCGCGGCCATCACCTTCGGATCGAGCAGATTGTTGATGTAGGTATAGGCCGCATCGATGTGCCGGGCATCCTTCGGGATCGCAAGCATGTCGAACCACTGCGGCGCGCCTTCCCTGGGAATCGAATAGGCGATCTTGACGCCGTTGTCGGCCTCCGCCGCGCGATTCCGCGCCTGGATGATGTCGCCCGACCACGCCAGTACCAGACAGGTGTCTCCGCTGGCGAGCGCGTCGATATAGGACGAGGAGTGGAAGGTGGTGATGTACGGGCGGATCGCCTTCAGCAGCGGCACCGCTTTGGCGATGACGGCCGGATCTTCGCTGTTGGGGTCTTCGCCCTGATAGTGCAAAGCGATCTTGATGATATCGATCGGCGCATCCAGCACGGTGACGCCGCAATCCTTCATCTTCGCGATGTTCTCGGGCTTGAAGATCAGATCGAGGGTATTCGTGATGTCGGTGCTGCCGAACGCGGCCTTGACCTTGTCGACGTTGTAGCCGATGCCGGTGGTGCCGATCATGTACGGGATACCGTACTGGTTGCCCGGGTCGAGATTCTCCAGACGCTTCATGATCGTCGGATCGAGATTGGCGTAGTTGGGAATCTTGCTTCTGTCGAGCGGATGGAACACGCCGGCCTTGATCTGACGACCGAGGAAATCGGAAGACGGCACCACCACGTCGTAACCGCTGGAGCCCGCCAGGAGCTTGGTTTCCAGCACTTCATTGCTGTCGAAGACGTCGTAGACGACCTTGATGCCGGTGGCCTTCTCGAAATTCGGATTGGTGTCCTCGGCGATGTAGTCGGACCAGTTGATGACGTTGACGGTTTTCTCGCCGCCGTCGGACCCGGTACCGGCCGATTTGCCGCCGTCGGCGGCGGGTTTGTCGGCGCCGCTGCAGGCGACGAGGGAGGAGATGACAACGGACAGACCCAGCATGCGCAGTTTCATGGCTTTCCTCTCGCCCGGTCGGGCTACGGTGGCGTGGCGGTGGTGGCAGGTTCGACGGAGTGTCGCGTAGCGCGACGACATCCGCCAGTGGTCAGGCGTTCTCCAGTACGGCGGCGGTTTCGTTCAAGGACTTCCATGCCTTCTCGAACAACTCGTCCACCTGCTCGCGGCTAATGATGAGCGGCGGCGACAGCAGCATTGAATCATAGGTTGCGCGCAGGATCAGCCCGTTGCGCAGGGCCATGTCGCGGCAGAGCATGCCCACCCTGCCCCGGTCTTCGAAGAACGCGCGTTTGCCCTTGCGGGGGACCAGCTCCAGCGCGCCGACCATCCCGGCGATGCGGGCCTCGCCGACCAGCCGGTGTTCGCCCAGTTCGGCCCAGCGCTGGGCCAGATAGGGCGCGATCTCGGTGCGGGCGCGATCGACCACGCCTTCCTCCTGCAGGATCCGGATGTTCTCCAGCGCGACTGCGGTGCAGACCGGGTGCCCTGAATAGGTGCAGCCGTGGGCCAGTTCGCCGCCCTGCGACTTCAGCACACCGGCCACGCGGTCGTTGAACATCGCTGCGCCCAGCGGGATGTAGCCCGAGGTGATGCCCTTGGCGAGCGTCATCACGTCCGGGGTGAAGCCGAAATAGTTCGCGCCGAACCATTCGCCGGTGCGGCCGAAGCCGCAGATCACTTCGTCGGCGACCAGCAGCACGTCGTACTTGCGGCAGATCCGCTCGACCTCCGGCCAGTAGCTCATCGGCGGGATGTACACGCCGATCGCGCCCATGATCGGCTCGCCGATGAATGCGGCAACGCGGTCCGGACCGAGTTCGAGAATCTTGTCTTCGAGCCGGCGCGCGGCAAGCAGACCGTACTCTTCCGGCGAGAGATCGCCGCCATCGGCGAACCAGAACGGCGGATCGATATGGTGAATGTCGGGGATCGGCAAGCCACCCTGTTTGTGCATGCCGGCCATACCGCCGAGGCTGGCGCCGGCCATCGTCGTACCGTGGTAGCCATTGTGGCGACCGATAAAGATGTTCTTCTTCGGCTGGTCCTGCACCGCCCAGAAATGGCGCACCAGCCGCAGGATGGTGTCGTTGGCCTCGGAGCCGGAATTGGTGAAGAAGGCGTGATTGAGATCGGCCGGCGTCAATTCGGCGAGCTTGGCCGAGAGCAGTATCGCCGGCTCGGTCGTGCACTGGAAGAAGCTGTTGTAGTAAGCCAATTGCGTCATCTGCTTCGACGCGGCCTCGCCCAACTCCCTGCGGCCATAACCGACATTCACGCACCACAGCCCGGCGAAGGCGTCGAGCAGCTTGTTGCCCTCGGCGTCCCAGACGTAAGCGCCCTCGCCTTTGACCAGAATGCGCGTGCCCTTCTTCGCCAACGCGGCGTTGTCGTTGAACGGATGCAGGTGATGCGCAGCGTCGAGCTGCTGCAGGTGGACGAGATCGGTTTTATCCATAATGACTCCGAAAAATTTATAGGAGCGGCTGTAGGAGCGGCTTCAGCCGCGAAACCCTCGCCGATTGAACATTTTGAATATTGATCGATTGAACGGTTCGCGGCTGAAGCCGCTCCTACAAGGAACGATGCATCAAACGTTCAACAGAAGGAATTCCCGCTCCCACGAACTGATCACGCGGAAGAAGGTTTCGTACTCCTTGCGCTTCACCGAGATATACGCGCGGACGAAGCGCGCGCCCAACAGGTCGTGCAGGATCGTGCAGGCTTCAAGCTGGTCCAGCGCTTCGCCGAGCGAGCGAGGCAGCTCGAAGCCGACATCCTGGGCGCTGATGGTGAGCGGCGCGGTCGGCTGCAGCTTCTCGCGTATCCCGAACAGGCCGCAGGCCAGGGTCCCGGCCATCGCCAGGTAAGGGTTGGCGTCTGAGCCGGCGAAGCGGCTTTCCACGCGCATGTTCTCCGGCGTATCCATCGGTACGCGCAGGCCGCAGGTGCGATTGTCGTAGCCCCATTGCACATTGATCGGCGCGACCTGGCCCAGTGCGAGCCGGCGATAGGAGTTGACGTTGGGCGCGAAGAACGCCATCGCCATCGGCACGTACTTCTGCAGCCCGCCGAGGTAATGTTCGAAAAGCTTGCTGTGCTTGCCCTCGCCTTTTCCCGCGAACACGTTCTTGCCGGTTTTGACATCCACCAGACTCTGGTGGATGTGCATCGCGCTGCCGGGCTCGTTCTCCATCGGTTTGGCGAGGAAGGTCGCGTACACGCCGTGGCGCAGCGCGGCTTCGCGCATCATCCGCTTGAAGAGGAACACCTGATCGGCGCGCGACATCGCATCGGCGTGGATGAAATTGACCTCGAGCTGCGCAGCGCCGGATTCGTGGATCAGGGTGTCGACATCCAGGCCCATCGCATCGCTGTAGTCGTACATCAGGTCGAGGATCGGGTCGAATTCGTTGACCGCATCGATCGAATACGACTGGCGCGCGGTTTCCGGCCTGCCGGAACGCCCAGCAGGTGGCTGCAGCGGGAAATCCGGATCGGTGTTCTTCTGCACCAGAAAAAATTCGACCTCGGGCGCGACCACCGGACGCAGCCCCAGGGCCTCATACGCGTCGAGCACGCGCTTGAGCA
>JBIITV010000029.1:0-40158 GCA_044340325.1 Lysobacteraceae bacterium | reverse complement strand
TCACGACCATCAGGGAATCTCCGGGGCGTTGGCCTCAAAAGATGTCCTTTCTTCATTGTATATGGAGCTAGGCAGATACGCAGAGTCGGAAGCGCTTTCACGAGAGGCCGTCGAAGAAAGCAGCAGGGTGTATGGCGAAAACAGTTGGTCGACGATACAGTCGAAAAGCATTTTGGCGGATACTCTCGATGAGCAGGGTCGGCATTCGGAAGCTGAGATCTACAATCGGCAGGCACTAGAGAGCGCCCGCGAAGTTCTCGGCGACGAGAATGAGGATGTACTCTACCGTCGACTCAGCCTTGCAATTACATTGGATAAGCAAGGAAAAAAATCTGAAGCCGAGTCGATGCTCCGTGACGCCATTGCCGAAATTCGGCGGCTGTTCGGGGAGGATCATATCAACACGAGCGATTTCAAGTTCACTTTGGCATATGTCCTGCGCGACCAAGGTAAGCTCGATGAAGCGGAGACAATGTTCACGCAATTGGTGGCGTCATGGCGCCGTTCTCTCGGAAACGAAAACCGCTATACCCTGGATGCGATGAGTGGCATGGCAAGTGTGTTGCGGAAAAAGGGCAAGATCGGCGAGGCGAAAGCCATGCTTCAGGATGTACTGAAAGTGCAGCGCCGGACATTGGGCGATTTGGACGAGGATACATTAGAGTCGATCGGTGAGCTGGCCGCAGTGGCGCGTGCGGAAGGCGATCCTACGCGTGCCGAAACCTTGTTGCGCGAGGCCTTGGCCGGTTATCGCCAAATGCGGGGCAACGAGCATGCAGACACATTAAAGATCATAGAGCAGCTGATCGATCTCTTGCGCGAAAATGGCGCCCAGGACGAAGCCGCCGCGTTGGAGTTGGAGCTGAAAAAATCCAGGCAGCGCGCAGCCAATGCCAAAAAGTGAGCTGAGCGGCGTCGAACCACTGTGATCACTATTCCGCGCCATTCGCGAAAATCGTTCTGGATATGGTTCGCAGAGCGTTATCGCGGATGAAAGTCCCCGCACCGTCTCGCGCAGTTGAAGGGGGCAGCTGAGCCGGTCGGCCGCGATTGCCGGATCCGCAGCGTCATGGCCGCACAGCACGCGAGGTCAGGCTCGCTTCTCTCGAAGCGGGCCTGACCCCGATTGATGATCAGCAACCTTGCAAGAAACAGGACACCCACCATTCACAAGAAACAGGACACCCACCATTCGTTACGATTCGTTACGCAGTCCCAGCTTGAATCGCTTCAGAACAAGCCAAGCCCAGGCGTCATCCACACCGCGCTCGACATCGTGGGCTTGCGGATCATCGCCCACGCCGCATCCTCCCTCGCGGGCCGCAACGTTTCCATCCTTGATCAAGCGGGCTGAGCGGCCTTCCTTGCGAACCCCAGTCCTTTGACCCACCGCTGACCAATGCGCTGCGCGACTGCGATCAGATCCTGAGCTTCGCCAACGACGCGCCAGTAGCCCGATCCGATCGCATTCACCCGCACGGCCCAGCGCTGACTGGTCGGATCCAATGACTGCAGCACCGGTGGCGCATCCTTGCGAATCGCGCCGCGTTTGCCTTCTCGCCACGAACACAAGGACACCCAGTATTTTCCATCACAAAAAACAGGGCACCCACCACTCGCTACGCAGTCCCAGCTTGAATCGCTTCAGAACAAGCCAAGCCCCGGCGTCATCCACACCGCGCTCGACAACAACAACAACAAGAAACAGGACACCCACCACTCGCTACGCAGTCCCAGCTTGAATCGCTTCAGAACAAGCCAAGCCCCGACGTCATGCACACTGCGCTCGACATCGTGGGCTTGCCGATCATCGCCCACGCCGCATCCTCCCTCGCGGGCCACAACGTTTCCATCTTCGATCAAGCGGGCTGAGCGGTCTTCCTTGCGAACCCGAGTCCCTTGACCCACCGCTGACCAATGCGCTGCGCGACAGCGATCAGATCCTGAGCTTCGCCAACGACGCGCCAGTAGCCCGATCCGATCGCATTCACCCGCACGGCCCAGCGCTGACTGGTCGGATCCAATGACTGCAGCACCGGTGGCGCATCCTTGCGAATCGCGCCGCGTTTGCCTTCTCGCAGTTGTCGCCCGGTCCAGTCGACGAGTTCCAAATAGTCGCCCGTGCGAATCGGCAGGCAGCGCAACAGCGAGCCCGATGTCGGCAACAACGATTGCTTCAAGACGCTTGCATCGCGTTTGGCGTGATCGAGGCGCTGCTGCGCGCTGGTGTGGTCGGAGTCCTCCAGCCGCCTGGTCATTCCGGCGCGGATCGGGTTCAGATCGACATAGGCCATCGCAGCCAATACGGCGCGCGTGTCGCACAAAAGTTGACATTTGTAGCGGCCTTCCCAGAACCGCCCTTTGCAGCGATCCTCGGCATTCGCGCGTCTGGCGATCGGTTCGGCCAGACAACGCATCAGCCACGACAGGTCGCCCAGCCGCCGGCGCAGTTCGGCCAGATAGGGGGCGTCCTGAAGAATACGCAGCCGTTTGTGCGCGCGGGCATCGTGGCTGTCGTTTCGCGGCGGGAACAGCGTCAGCCAGCGCTCGACGACCGCTTCGTCGTCCCATGTGCCGACATGCGTCGGGTCGATGTGCACGACGAGATGCAAGTGGTTGCTCATCACCGCATAGGCGAGCACATCGGCTGCGAAGCAGGATGCGATGAGCGCGATCCTGGACTGCACCCAGTGCTTGCGGTGCTCGAACGACTGACCGGTGTAATCGTCGATGCCGCAGAGGAACGCACGCCGCACGCAACGCTGCACGCAATGGAATGTGCATGCGGTATCGGTTGGAACGAGCTGTGATCGCGGCTGGGCCATGACTGGCATCGTAGGGCGGCGGCAGGGGAGCCGCCGTCAGGAAATGGCGCAGGTGGCTGTAGGGAATTTCTGGTTTGTGGGTGTCCTTGTTGTTCGGCCCTTGTTGTTCGGCTGGTTTGTGGGTGTCCTTGTTGTTGTTTGCAGCGATCCTCGGCGTTCGCGCGTCTGGCGATCGGCTCGGCAAGACAGCGCATCAGCCACGACAGATCGCCCAGGCGTCGACGCAGTTCGGTCAGATACGGCAAATCCTGCAGAATACGTAGCCGCTTGTGCTCGCGGGCATCATGGCTGTCGTTTCGGGGCGGGAACAGCGTAAGCCAGCGCTCGACGACCGCTTCGTCGTCCCATGTGCCGACATGCGTTGGATCCATATGCACGACGATGTGCAAGTGGTTACTCATCACCGCATAGGCAAGCACATCGGCTGCGAAGCATGAAGCAACCAGCGCGATCCTGTCCTGCACCCAATGTTTGCGGTGCTCGAACGACTGACCGGTGTAATCGTCGATACCGCACAGGAACGCGCGCCGCACGCAGCGATGCACGCAATGGAATGTGCATGCGGTATCGGTTGGAACGAGCTGTGATCGCGGCTGGGCCATGGCTGGCATCGTAGGCCCGGCGGCAGGGAATTCGCCGTCGGGAAATGGCGCAGGTGGCTGTAGGGGATTTCTGGTTTGTGGGTGTCCCTGTTATTGCTGGTGGCGAAGATCTTGCCAGCGCCGTTGACGTACCAGCCGCGGTTCGCATCGATGAAATGGATGTCGTCCTGTTTGCCTTTGTACGGCTCGGTCTGCAGCTTCTGCCATGCCGCGTCAGCGGGCAGGGACAGCGGCGGCTTCGACGCTGCCGTGGCCGACAGCACGAGGCCGAAGGCGAAAGCGAGCAGGGCGATGCGGCTCGTGCGTTGTGGAATACGGATGGCGCGCATGGATGGTGTGTCGGCAGCAACAGTGCGGGCATGCTCCGACGCGTGCGTGGTCCACGACACTGCCAGAGGTCACGGCGATCGCTGTTCCTGCCGATGGTCACGGTATGACTTGACCCGCAACGGTCTGGGTTCCACAGTCGACTATCCGTACCATCCCGAGATCAGCCCATGCGACCGTTCCGCATTCTCACTTGCCTGCTTGCGTGTGCGCTGGCGTTGTCATCGGGGTGTGCAAGCGTCCGCTTTCCGCCCGAGCCACCCACCGCCGCGTTCGGCGACGGACTCAGTGGTGATGCGATCTTCGCGCGTACGCTCGCCGCGCACGGTGGCGATCTGCGCGCGTATCCCGGCGATATCAATCTGTCCACCGACGGCCAATGGTTCGCGCTGATCCAGAAGATCCAGCCGCTGGTCACCGACAGCGCTTTCCGCATCCGCTCCGAGGAACGCTATCGCCCGCGCGACGGCCTGTACGCGGTGACGCATACCGGGCCCGAGGGCAGCAAGCATGTGGTGCGCAGCCGCGATGGGCTGGCGGTGTCGTACAACGGCGTGCGCGCAACCGATCCTGCGAAGCTGCGCGCCACCGCGATGACCAACGATGCGTTCCGCATGTTCCATTTCGGGCCGAGCTTCTTTCTCGACCGCGCTTCGGCGTGGGTCCGATTGGCGGATGCCGACGAGAAGGGGCGCGCGTACTACCGATTGCGCACCACCGTGCGTCCGGGCTTCGGCGAATCGAAAGAAGACGATGTCGTGCTGTGGATCGATCGCGACACCTCGCGGCTGTTCCGGATCCACATGAGCCTCAATGGATTCGAAACCACGGTCGGCGCGCATGTCGACACCACGTTTCTGGAGTACCGCAATGTCGCCGGCTATCTGCTGCCGGTGCGCTTCCACGAACGCGTGCGCGGTCCGCTGCGCATCGATGCCCATACCTGGTGGACCACTGGCGTCGATACGGATCGTGGTTGGCGCGATGAGGATGTGGGCGGCACTGTTTTCGGTGGAGCGGCTGCAATGCCTGCCGGGTCGATCGCACCATGAGCCGGTTCCTGTGGTGAGCCATCGCGCATGAGCAGCAGGCTGCTGGAATATCCAGTGCGGGCTTTCAGCAACCTGCAAGCCGTCTTCGGCAGTGACCCTCGCGTGGCTCGGCGCACATGCGTTAACCCAGCCGCTCAAGTGACAAATCGAGGCGCTCCACCCGTCGCCCAAGCCAAGCGACGACAAGCAGCCATTCGGCGATCAGCAGCACCAGCGCGACCGTTGTGGCCATCACCAACGCGACGGTGGTGGTACTGCCCAACCATTGCACTGCGATGAAGGCCAGCACGCTCGACAGCGCCGCCGGCAGCAGCGCCAGCAGCAGCACCAGCACGTACCCGGCGAAGAAAATCAGGCGCTGCCCCATCAACTCGATGGCGCCGCGGCTTTCTCCGGGCGTTCCGACCATCCAGGCCGGAAACAGCAGCATCCCCGCAAACGGCACGCACAGCATCAAGCCGTACAACACCGGAGACAGTGCGGCGACTGCGATCACCATCACCGCGAAATCATCCCATGCCATGGGCCCGTTCGGATTGGATAGCCGAAGCGACAGTCCGGCGATCAGCAGGAGCAGCCACTGCAGTGCGGTGATCACCGCGACCGGCGTCAGCAGTTCGCCGAGCACGATCTGCCGTCCAGACAACGGACTGGCCTTGAGGATGTCCAAATGCTCGAACATCCGCCGCAGCCCTTGTTGCGCAAACATCGACCCCAGGACAAACAGCCAGAAGTTGAGCGCAATTGCGGAGCCGCCGATCACGGGCAAGGCCGGGCGCGTGTCGGGAGACGCGGCAAGCCAACTCAGGCCGGCGATGACAATGCCGCACGCGATGAGCCAGTTGCGCAGGCGATAGACGCTGCCCAGCGCGATCAGCCCTTTCCAGAGAAACGCCAACGGTACGAAACCGGCTGGCGCCAGCGCGAACGGCACCGGCCGGGCTTTCTGCGGCGCCCGCCTCCCACTGCCCGAGGTGGCGGCTGCGCGGCGCTGCGCGGCTTCGATGGTCGCTTCCTCGAATGCGGTGTCGAAGCGCAGTACCCACAGGTAATGCACGACCATGATGCCCACCGCCAACGGCAGGGCGCGCAGATACATCGTGGTATCGGTCGCGAACATCGGTGCGGTGAGCCAGGCAAACGGTGTGAGCATGGATGGCAGTGGCTGCGTGTTGAGCATGCCCGCCAGATAGCCTTTGAGCAGGGGAAGATCCCTGACGCTGGCAATGACCGGCGGCGCGTCCAGCTGCGATATCCACCACAGTGCGCCGCCCAGCAGCGCGATCGCGGCCGCAGCGGCCATGGCGCGTTGCAGCCGCACGTGCACGCCCAGATCGAGCAGCCACTCGCGGCCGAACGAGGCGGCGAGGAAATGCAGCCGCAACGTCGAAAACATCAGCCACCAGCCGACGGCAAGCAGCAGAGGGTGCACCTCGCTGCCGCTGGCGCTGCGTGCGATGAACGACATCAACAGCGCCGTGAACAGCATGCCCAGCTGTGCGCGCAGCAGCCGAAAATGGATCAGCGTCCGTCGGGTCAGCGGCGCCGGAAACAGGAATGCAATCTCGGCTTCGGTGAAACGCAGCGCCGCACGCCTGATGGGCAGCAGCCAGGCAAGCAGCGTCAGCGTGAGCAGCATGGCGCCCGTCGCATCGGCCAGCAGGTCGTGCACTGAAGCGTCCATGGACCATTGCGGGGCCGTGGATGCATCGCGCCTCGCGTGATATCGCCAGCGGCCGGACACGAACACCATGTAGCAATACGCAATGACCACGACAGCGCTGATCAGATAGCGCGGCTGGCGCAGGCGGCGCAGGCGCTGACGGACAAGGTTGAAGATCGTCGTCGCCTGCAGATAGACGAAGGCCTGCAGCAATGTCATGGCACGGCTCACGATGCGGACACGGCTTCGGCGTCGTCGGTGGCGCGGAAGAACACGTCCTCCAGGCTGGCGCTGCCGCCGTCGGAGAAGCGCGCATGCACCTCGGCCACACTGCCGTCGGCCATTTTCTCGCCCTTCTTGAGGATCATCAGATGGGTGCACACCACTTCGAGCAGACTGAGCAGGTGCGAGCTGAGGATGATCGCGGCGCCATCGCGCGCCAGGCGCAGCATCACCTCTTTCATCCGACGGATGCCGGATGGGTCCAGCCCGGTCAAGGGCTCGTCGAAGATGATGATGTCCGGCCTGTGCAGCAGCCCGCAGGCGATGGCGAGTTTCTGTTTCATGCCGCGCGAGAGCTCCGACGGCAGCATGTCGCGCTTGTCGGTCATCTCAAGCTCGGCGAGGATTGGCTCGGCGCGCTGCAGATAGTCGGGCACGCCGTACAGCCGCGCCACGAAATTCAGATGCTGGCGCACGGTGAGGTAGTCGAACAGCCGTGGTTCGTCGGCGATGAACGCGATATGGCGTTTCGCGCGCACCGGATCGGCGGCCAGATCGACCCCGCACAGCCGCACCGTGCCGTGGGTCGCCGGGATGATCCCGGTCGCGCAACGCAGGGTGGTGGTCTTGCCCGCTCCGTTGGGGCCGACCAGCCCCATGATCTCGCCCGGACGTACGCTGAAGCTCAAATCCTTTACCGCAGTCAGCCGGTCGTATTGCTTGGTCAGCCCCTGCACTTCGATCATGCCTTGCGCTCCCATCCAGGAATTGCGCGCCCGGCGCGCGTGCGGACGAGCATAAGCGAATGCGCGTGTTTTGAACGCCCAAAAAAGGAAACGGCGACTCTGCAGTCGCCGTTTCGATGTGACGTGCCCGCGTCGCCGGCGCTTACCGCACCACGAATACCACGGCGGTACGCGGCGGCACGGTGAAACGGCCGTTACTGCGATCGTAAGTGGCCGCAGCCGCGCGCCGGTCGGCGGCGTCGTAGGCGGTGTGCACCGGATGCAGGCGATATTGCTTGCCGGCTTCTTCCGGAATGGTCAGCGTCTGCCCGACCTTGTCGACGTTGACGAAGTACAGCACTTCGCGGAAACCGGCGGCCTGATAGCCGCTGCCGTCGAGATGCGCCGCCAGTACCGTCGGCACCTGGGTGCTGCCGGTGTTGCGGAACGTCAGCCGCTGCTTGATCTCGTCGGCGGTGCGCAGGCGGAACAGCCGCGAGCTGGCGCGGATCTTCATGAGGTCGCGGAACGCGTCGCGGGTCCAGCGGGTCTCGGCTTCGGTCGGCTTGATCTGCGCATTCGCCAACAGCGGGCCCATTACCGACCAGTTGTCGCCGTTGTCGCCCTGCGGCGGCAGACCGGCGGCGTAGCCGTTGTCCTGGTAGCTCCAGTCGATGCGGTTGAACCAGTCGCCGCTGTCGTAGCTGTTGCGGTCCAGCGATTTGCTGCGCAGCGTGTCGATACCGGCGTGGAAGTAAGACACGCCCTGGCTGAAGCTGTTGATCGCGGCGCCGAGGATCTGCACGCGCGCGCGGTCCTCGCGGCTGGTGGCGGTGGGCAGCTTGAACGCGTTGTTGTCGAACAGCGTCCAGTTGTCGTGGTTCTCGACGTAGTTCACCACTTCCTGCGGATCGACCACGTAACCGGCCGGCTGGCCGTTGTAGTCGATCTGTTCGAGGCGCAGCGTGGCGTCCCAATGGGTCTTCAGCACGTAGTCGCGGATCGACCCAGCCAGACCGACCTTGATCACGTCGGCCGACCACATCAGGTCGTTGCGGCTCTTGTTGCCGCCGCTGCCGTTGTCGTCGTAATGCATGCCGTTGATATAGCCCTGGTTGCGCAGCAGCGAGACGCCGCCGTCGAAGCCGGAGCCGCCGCGGACATGGTCACGGGCGCGGTCGCTGAAGGTGCCGATGCCGCTGCCGTTGAGCGACAGCTGCGAGGCCTGCACGAAGCGCGCGCCGTTGGCGACTTCGCCGAAGTTCCAGCCTTCGCCGATCAGCTGGATCGGACGGCCGGCAGCGGCGGAGACCTCATCGCGCAATTGCTCCATCACCGCGCGCGGCTGGTGGCCCATCAGGTCGAAGCGGAACGAATCGATCCGGTACTGGGTGGCCCACAGTTTGACCGAATCGATCATCAGCTTGCCCATCATCCGGTTTTCGGTGGCGGTGTTCTCGCAGCAGGTCGAACGCTCGATGTCGCCGGCCGCATTCAGGCGCTGGTAATAGCCCGGCACCACGCGGTCCAGCACCGATTTGTCGTTCTGGCCGGAGGCGCTGGTGTGGTTGTAGACCACGTCCATGCCCACGCGCAGGCCGTTGAGGTTCAACGCCATCACCATCGCGCGCAACTCGCGGATACGCGCGGCACCGTCGTTGGCATCGCTGGAGAAGCTGCCTTCCGCAGCGTTGAAATGCCACGGGTCGTAGCCCCAGTTGAAGCAGTCGGTGCCGCGCACCGCCCCGGCTGCGGCCTGCTGCGCGTCGGAATCGGGCGCCGCGTTCGGAATCGTCGGCGTCACGCAGTTCTTCTCCGGCGTGCTGGCGAAGTCGAATACCGGCAGCAGATGCACATCGGTGAGACCTGCACGCGCAAGCCCGCGCAGGTGGCGCATGCCGCTGGAGTTCCACTCGGTGAACGCCAGATACTTGCCGCGGTTGCGCGGACTCACGCTGGTGTCTGTGGCCGAGAAATCGCGCACGTGCAGTTCGTAGATCGACATGTCTTCCTGCGCGCGCACATTGTTGGGCGAGCGGTAGAAGCGCCAGCCCGGCGGCATCAGCCACGGCGAATCGAGATCGGCGATATAGCTGCGCTGCGAATCCGCGTTGAGGCTGATCGAGTACGGATCGGTGACCAGGTTGCGGACCACGCCCACCCCGCGCACGAATACTTCCACCGCGTACTTGTAGTAACGGCCGTGACGCTGGCCGCGCTGATCGAAGCCCCACACGCCGGTGGCGGCGTCGAAGCTCATCGTGTCTTCGCTGTGCGCCACGCCCTGCGCGCCGTAGGTGCAGAGCGTGACCTTGCGTGCGGTCGGCGCCCACAGCTTGAACTTGGCGCGACCGTGGCGAACGGAGACGCCGAGGTCATCGATGCCTTCGGCCGCCGCATAGCGCTCGTCGAGTATGCCGGCGAGCTGGGTCGTGGTGGCGGCAAGGACTTTGCCGTCCGCGTCTTCTTGCACCAATACGACTTGTTGCTTGAGCAGGTCGCCCAGACGCGCTTCATCCGCCGCGTTTACCGCCAGCACCGCGCCGGCGTCGACGTATTTGAAGCGCTCCGCTGCGGCGGCGGGCACGCTGCCGCCGAGCTGCAGGGTCAGTGCGCCGTCGGCGCCGCTCACCGGCTGGCCGCGCGGCGCGATGATCTGCCCGTTCGCCGAGTGATACAGCTTGAAGGTGCCGAAGTCGTCGGCTTGCGGCCATTTCAGCAGATTGCGGGTGAGCCACACCGCGCGCGCATCGGTGGTCGACACGCGGCGGGTGTTCGGCGGCGAGGTGAACACGCGCGGTTCGCCCTGCACCAGCCAGATCTGGCCGACGCGGTTGCTGATCGACAGCGACGCGTAGCTGACGCGGATATTGTCGTTCCAGCCGTCCTTGTTGTTGACGCCACCGTTCGGATTGCTGGGCATGCCGTGGATGATGAATTCCACCGCGCTGCGGTTGGCGTCGCCCTGCGGATTGAGCACCGGAAGATCGAAGGTCACTTCGCCGCTGCCCGCCGCATAATTCGGCATCGAAGCCAACGGTACCGGATTGCCCCACTGGTCCAACGTCAGTCCTGCGAGACGACCCGGATCGATGCCGCTGGTCGGCCACAGATGCAGGCCCCACTGGTCGTAGATGTTGTCGAAGCGCTTGTAGTGCACGCGGACGGTGTCGATATCCGGCGTGCCGCTCAGTGGATTGCTGCGATACACGGTGGCGTCGCCGGAGCGCAGCCAGAATTCATTGCCGTCGGTGAATTTCAGGACGCGGTCGACGCCAGGATCACCGTTCTGGCCAGGCGGATGCACGATGAAACCGAAGCCGGCTGCGGCGGGATTGGTGAACTGCGACGCGCGGATCTCGAAGTACGCGCCGTAATCGTCCACGCCGGAACGCACCAGCGGCGACGGCCACGACACGCCGGGATAATCGGCGATGTACTGGCCGGCGTCGTTGACCTGCCACAGGTGCAGACCCCAGTCGCCGTAGTTGCCGTCGGGGCGGTTGTAGTGGATGCGCACATCGATCGGCGCGCCATCGCGCGGTGGGTTGGGCACCGGCGTGAGCACAGTGCTGGCGGGGATCGCGTCGCAGATGCCACTGGTGGCACTGCCGCCGTGCTTGGGCGCGGCGATGGCGTCGAGTGCGACCGAATTGTCCGCAGCGCCGCTATCGCTCATCGGCAGGTCGCACGCCGCGAGCAACAGCGTCAGGAAGAAAACGAGAATTGCCGACAGCAGATTGCCGTGGCGTGTTGAGAACGTGCGCATCCTAGCCTCCGAGGCTTGTCGCAGGGATGGAGATCATGGTCGTTGTGCAGCGCAGCATAAAAATGCTGCAAAACACGAGGATTCGACCGCGCTGCACTGTGGTCCATATCCCTGCCTGCCACAAGGCGATCCGCACCCTGTGAAAACGTATTCCTGCGTCTACCCGACGTGGTCCGGGTTTATTGGCACTTATCTGCGCTCAACGAGCTCGTCAGGGCGCCCTGCTGTCGTCTTTCAGGTTGCGAAGCGCATGCAGGCCGGCGAGCGTGCCCGCCGGCGGCGTCAGGATGCTCAGCCAGGCGAACACCATCAGTACGCTGCGACGCGTGGAGGAGCGGAACACTGCGGCGGTCAATGCGAATTGCGCGATGCCGAACACCAGGCAGAACAGCAGGAACGCCATCAGCAGCCAGATGCCGAACGCGCCGACGAGCGTTCCGTCCAATGCGAAAGATGCGGCATCGAAAAAAGACTGGTCGCCCCACTGCGCCTTCCAGTCGTCCGCGAGCCACTGCAGCACGAAAGCGGAACCGATGAGGTGGGCGATGATGGCCGCGAGGTGATACAGCGCGTTGCGCTGCTGCCATGGCGCGACCACATCGCGTTTCGGAGCGGCGGGCGGCAGCGGCGGCAGATCGGGCGGAGATGTTCGATGCATGCAGGATAGGCCTGAGGATGCTGCGAGGATGCGCGGCTGACCGCGTGGGCGGCCGCTTCTGCGTTCAAAGCAGCGGGATGTCTTTCTCTTCGTAAGGGAATTTGAACGCCTTGCGCATCTTTCGCAGATGTTCGGGCATGGGCGGACGCTTGATGCCCTTGTCGCGCAGCCAATGCTGGCAACGGCGCTGCCATTCGGTGGTGGCGGGGCTGCCCGGATGCCAGTAGATGTCTTCCACGATGGGCATCGCATCGACATACACAGGTTTGCCGTCTTTGCCGTACTTCACCCAGGCGAAGCCGTCGGCTGGTGCGGTCGGTTGCGGTAGCGGCGTGCCCTTCGCATCGCCAGGCGCCGCGACCGTTCCGATGGCTTTTTTGGTCGGATCGGCGCCGTGCTGCAGCAGCCAATACACCTGTTCGAAGCCGCCCCGGCCCGCATACCAGTCCAACGGCGATCCGGGATAAACGCTGGCGTCGTTCACTGCTGCGCCGCGTTCGATCAGCAGCTTCACGTTCTGCCACTGATTCTGTTTGAGGAAGGCGACGTAGGTCAGCGGCTCATTGTTGCCGTTTCGCGTATTCGGATCGCCGCCATGATCGAGCAATAGCTGCAGGTAGATCGGGTTTGCTTCCTGCGCCGCATAGACCATCGCGTTTTCGTAGCTGAAGTAACGACCGCCGCTGCCATCGTCGTAATGCTTGTCGACATACTCCGGGCGACGGGCATCGGGATCCGCGCCGTTCTCGAGCATCGCCTTCAGCCCTTCCGGGTTGCGCGTGTACACCGGCCAGGCGACCAGCGGCAGGCCTTCGTCCTTGGCGAAGATCGTGTCGGGGTCGACCTTCTCGTCGCGCATCAGCCGGCGGATGGTCTGGGTCTGACCATGCTCGGCGGCGATCGCCAGTGCGAGGCCCTTGCCTTCGAACAGGCGTTCCGCGCCGTGTTCGGAGCGGCTGTGCTCGCCCGAAGCGGGTGACGGTGCGACGCAGCCGCCCAGGACCAGACAGATCGACAGGGCGGTCGCCCAACGGGACAGAAAACGGGACATGGCGGGCCGTGCGGGGAAGTCCGGGGCATTAGATAACAGAATCCCGGATCGGCGGCATGAATCGGCGATATGAATCGGGCGGGTGCCGACGCGCTTGGGTTACGATGCGCGCAAACGATCGCGCCCAGGAGTTGCGTCATGACCGACCCCACGAAAGAAGCTGTCCGCGCCGAGCGCGAAGCCCAGGACCAGCTGCTTTCGCAACTGCGCGGTGCCGGCAAAACCGGCGAGGCCAGCCAACTCGCCAAGGGCTACCACGCGCAGCGTATGGCGGATCTGGCCGAAGATGTCTACGAATCCGCGCGCGGCGAAGGCAAGCCGCCGGCGGGCTGGACGCGTGCCAGTGAGCACCCGGAGCAGCTGCAGGCGCTGGCACCCCGCCTTACACAGCAACAGATCAATGAGATGTTGCATCCCGACAAATCCGGCTATCGGGCCGAAATCTACCTGCCCGACAAATCGGTGCTCGGGCCCGATGCCAAACCGGTGCTGGTGTTCAAGGGCTCGACCGGAATGATCGTGGACCCGGCGGCCCCCGGTGGCCGCCGCGAAAGCGCCGGTGAAGATTTCCTGAGCAACAATATTCCGCAAGGTCTGGGGCTGAAGACCGACTACTACGATCGGGCGATGAGTGCGGCGGTCCTGCTCAAACGCCAGCCGGGTTTTGAATTCGAAATGGCCGGTCATTCGCTTGCCGGTGGCATGGCCTCCGCCGCCGCAGCGGTGACGGGTGTCCAAACCACGACCTTCAACGCTGCGGGCCTCCACCCCAGAACCGCACAGCGCTACGCGACTGAAAACGGTCTGACCGTCTACAACCCGCGCGACAGCGTTCAGGCCTTCCAGGTCGGCGGCGAGATGTTGACCGACGGTCAGGGCGGGATCCAGAAGATGAATGCGGCCCGCCGTCTGCAGGCGGGGATGCTCGCCAACGATGTCGCCAGTCTGCTGGAAACCCCGGGCGCGAAGGAATTGGTACAGAAAGCAGTGAGCGACAGCCTGCCGCCGCATGCGCGTCAAGCCGCTGCCGCTTCGATCGAATTCCTCGCCACCCATTCCGGCAATCAGGCGCTGCGCAACCTGCCCACTGCGGCGGGCGAGGTGCAGCCGCTGCTCGCGCCGAAAACCCGCGATGAGCAGGGGCGTCTGGTGAATCGCCCCAATGAGCTCGCATTGAGCGAGCTGGCGGCCTACGCCGGACCGCTGACCAATGTGCTCAGCGCCACCGCGATGAGCGCGCGCGCCGGCCGCAGCGTCGGCGAAGTGGTGAAATTCCAGGGGCAGGTGACCGAGCAGGGGCTGCATGTCGTCGGCCAGGGGCTGAACACCGTTGCGCGCGTGCAGGGCGAAACCGGCGCGTTCATGACCAACACCGCTGGCACGCTCACCAGCACCACGGTGCGCGGTAGCGGCGAGGTCACCGCGCAGGTGCGCCTGCAGGCCGGCAATCTCGAGGCCGGGATCGATCACCTGCAGGGCAGGACCCAGCAGGCCGCGTCGTCGTGGACCGCCAGCGCCCTGCGCTTGGGCGCGAAGATCCTTCCGGACGATGCCGAAAGATGGGTCGGCCGTCAGGCGCAGGGCATCGAGAGCTATGGCAACGAGGCGATGCGGCAAAGTCAGCGCGAAGCGCAGCAGGCGCGCGCCGCCGCGAATGGCGACGCAACCGCGATCCGTCAGGGCACGCAGGCGGTCGCGACCCGCATCGACCAGACCACCGCCACGGTCGCCAACGCGCAGCGTCAAGTGGGTCATCAGACCGGCGCGGTGCTGCAGCAGGGCGCCGATGCGGCCGGCCACGGCATCCGCACGGTGACCGACAAGGCGCCGGTCGCCGGTCTGGTCGTCGGCGGTACCGTCGGCGGCGTGACCTCCACGCTCGCCACGCATGCGCCGGTGAATCCGCAGAACGTCGTCAACCTCTACCAGACCATCACCGTGTTGCAGCGCGGACAGACGGTCGCGGGCGAAGCGGTGTTCCGCCACGGCATGGCCGGCTCGGTCATTCCCAGCCTGGATGCCGTCGTCGAAAAGCAGGAGCGCCAGGCGAAACAGGTGCTCGCACCTGCGCACCCGACCCAACCCGTCGCGCCGCAGGAGCGGGTCGTGCCGTCGACACCAACACCAACGCCAATCCCGCAGCGCACCGGCATGCTGCTGGACAACCCCATACATCCCAGCAACGGCGTATTCGTGGGCGCCGAGAAGGGCGTGTATGCGATCGACGAGAAGCACAACCGCACCCCGGACATCGCCAGCAAACAGCTGGCCGGCGCGCTCACCGCGCAGGCGGTCGAAGCCGGGCTGGACCGCATCGCCCGGGTCGAATTGAGCAGCGACCGCAGCCGCATCTTCGCGGTGGATACGCTCGATTCGCACCAGCGCGTGGCGTTCGCCGACGTGTCGCAGGGTACCCGGCAATCGTTGGTGGCCAGCACGCAGCAGGTCGATCGCGCCAACGAGCGCATCGCCGAACAGCCTGGGCAACCGCGCGCGCAACAGGCGCCCACCCAGGAAGAGCCGGTGCGCAGCGGGCCCAGAGTGGCCTGATGCGGCACAGGCATCCGCGCCGACCGCAGCTGCGCGTCAGCGCGGACCGAAGTCGATGAACGCCGCCGGCACCGCGTCGGTGAGCCACACGCCGTTTCCGGAACGGAAGAAGGCATGGCCCGCCGCCGACATCGCGGCGGCGTCGACCACCAGTACGACCGGCTTACCGTGACGCGCGCCGACCTTCGCTGCGGTATCGGCATCGGCCGACAGATGCACGTGCTGGCGGCTGCGTCTGTGCAGACCTTCACGCCGGATCGCCTCGACGAAGCGCGTCGCGGTGCCGTGATAGAGCAGCGTCGGCGGCGCAACCGGCGTCAACCCGAGTTCGACATCGATCGAATGGCCCTGCTGGGCACGGATGCGACATCCGTCTTCGCTGATCGCGAAGCGTCGCTTGTTGTTCTGTTCGACCACCGCATCGATCAGCTCACGGGTCAGCGGCCTGTGCGGCTGCGCAAGGCGGATGAGGTCGTTGATCTTGGCCCAGCCGGCGTCGTCCAGCGTCAGCCCGATCGCCTCGGGCTGATGGCGGAGCACGAGGCTGAGGAATTTGCTGGCGGAAACGAGCGGGTCGTGCATGACGGAATGGGATGCCTGCGGTTCGGAATGTTCAGGTTGCTTACCAGGCTGCTGAATACCTGCGACAGCAAGTATTCAGCAGTCTGGTAATGCAGTCATGGATGGCTGCGTCGGCGAAGCAAGCGCGTAAGCGATTGACTCGCCGTGAGTACGTCCGGACATGTGCCGGACGTGCGAACTGAAATACCTCCTGGATGGAGGTATTTCAGCAAGCTGCTATCGCCAGCGCGCTGCCCGCCATGCGTCGCGCTGCGCCGCGTCCAGAAAGCTCCAGGCGACGAAGCGGCTCTGCTTGTTGCCCTGCGCCATCGCGACCACGCGGACATCCTGCGCACCGGTTTGCTTCAGTTGTTTTTGGATGTCCGCAAGATGTTCGGACTTCGCGACGAGTGTGCTGAACCAGTAGACGCGGGTCGCGATCTGCGCGCTTTCGCGGATCATCCGGCGTGCGAACGCCGCTTCGCCGCCGGGGCACCATAGCTCGGTGGATTGCCCGCCGAAATTCAGCCGTGCGCCGCCGCGCGTCGCTTCGGCTTTGCCGAGGTTGCGCCATTTGCGCTGGCTGCCGCGCGCAGCGCCTTCGGCTGAGCTGTGGAAGGGCGGATTGCACAAGACGATATCGAATACTTCGTCGTCACGCAGCAGACCGGCGAAGATGCATGCGGGCTCGGGTTGATGGCGCAGTTCGATCGCTTTGCGCAAGCCATTGGCATCCACGATCGCTTCCGCTGCGCGCAGTGCGGTGATGTCGATATCGGTGCCGACGAAACGCCAGCCGTACTCATGCCGACCCAACAACGGGTAGATCAGATTCGCGCCCGTGCCGATATCCAGTGCCCGGATCGCGGCCCCCTGTGGAATGTCGCCTGCGTTCGATTCGGCCAGAAGATCGGCAAGCCCGTGCGGATAATCGGCGCGGCCGGGAATCGGCGGGCACAGATAGCCCTCGGGCAGATCCCAGTGGGCGATGCCGTACTGCGTCTTCAGCAGCGCGCGGTTCAGGGCGCGCACCGCAGCCGGGTCGCTGAAATCGATGCTCGTCTCGCCGCCTGGCGTTTTCAGCAGGAACGCCGAGAGCGCCGGCAACGCTGCGGTCAACGCCGGAAAATCGTAGCGGCCCTGATGCCGGTTTCGCGGATGCAGCGCGGTACCGACGGGCGATGCGAATGGCTTGGGCGGGCGCGACATCCAGCGATTGTCGCGTGAACGGCGGCACCCGGTCCAACGGTGTCCATTCCAATGCCGGCTGTGGCAGGCTGTCGCCACTACTCGGAACAGGGGCTCTGCGATGACCGCTCCACTGCTTTGGCAAGCCACGCCGCACGCCGGCTACTTCATCAACTCGGTCGGCACCAGCGGCGACGGCCGCACCCTGGTGGCCGGCACGTTCTTCCACAGTTACAGCGACGAGCGTCGTGCTGGCGCGAACAGCAACAACGGCACCTTCGGCATCTACAGTCTGGACCCACTTACCGGGGCCACGCGGTGGTCGAATACCTTCGATGGCTTCGAAGGCGTGTACTGGGCCACGGTATCGAACGACGCCGGCTACGCTGCCAGCTGCGGCTGGTATTCGTCGACGCCGACGTACAACGGTTTCATCGCCGCGTTCGATGCCGCGACCGGTGCGTCGGCGCTCGACTATTACAAAACCCCGAGCCGCGTGAACCAGGTGGCGTTGAACGCCGATGGCTCGGTGTTGGCGGCCGGCGGCGACCAGCTGTATCTGTTTTTCCGCAGCGGCGCGCAGTTCTCGACGACGCCATCGACGCTGCCCGTCGCCAGCGGCGACAGCGTGATCTCGATCGGCATCTCCGCCGACGGCCAGTGGGTCGCTGCCGGTACCTACGACGGCACCGTGCTGCTGGTGAAGATCGTCGGCGGCGTGCCGGTGTCGTCGAACACATGGACGCCAGCCACCAGCAACACCGTGCACAGCGTGGCGATGGCGAGCACCGGGCAGGGCTTCGCGGTGGGCATGAAAAACGGCGAATTCGTCTATTTCGCCTGCGATGATTTCCTGGGCAACGCCCAGCCCGCATGGACGCAGACCTTGACCGGCGCCAGCAGCGTCTACGGGGTCGCCATCGCATCCGACGCCAGCTTCGTCAGCGCGGTCGGCAATATCGGCAGCAGCGGAGGCACCGTGGCCGTGTACGACAACGGCGGCACCGCCGCCACGCTGCGCTGGCAGCAAAGCCTCACCGCCAATCCGAATTCGACCTCGATCGACAGCGAAGGTCTCTTCGTCGCCGTCGCCGACGGCCACCCCGACGGTACGCCCGGACATTTCACGCTCTTCAACGCTGGCAGCAGCGCGCAGATCTGGTCATACACCACCGGCAACATGAGCTGGCCGATCCAGCTCGCCGGCAACGCCATGGCCTGCATCGCCGGTTCGGACGACGGCAATGTCTATTACTTCAATCCGCTGCGGGTGTTGACCTGAGGCGGGCTGCTGCGGCTGCCAGAGTGGATCTGCAGGCTACTCGTCATCAGCGAATGAGGGGTTGTCTTTCTGTTGCTTGCGATTTGGATTGTTGATGGGCGATGGCAGCGGTCCGCTGCCCGGGGAGGCGAACACGTTGGTCGTGTGCCAATAGGCATCGAGTCCGGCATAAACGACGATTCCATAACTCAGGATTGCGCCATGCCACTCGCTTGGGAACTTTGAGATTGCATGTCTCAACACCGCTTCGGCTTGTCTGTCGACTTGCTGAAGATCAAGTGGTATGTCTGCAATCTCTTTCGGCAATTTTTCATGTCTGAAAAGGAACGGCAGTTGATTCTTGAGTTTGACGAAAAGCGATAACACCGTCTCGGTGTTGTCCAAGACAACCGGAAAGTCTCTGATGATCGGATGGTCGCGATCAAAGGCGCTCGGTTCTGTACGGTCCCGATTCTTGCCGGGATCTTTGCTGCCGAAGCCTTTGCCGTTCCACATGCCGCGATGAGTTTTTGAGAAGGCAGCGATCAGCAGCTCTTCGTTGGCCGCCGTACTCATGCTTCGATCCAGCAGGATCGCTTTGAACGACAACGTGCCACGATCGATATGCAGCCTGCCTTGAAGCTTGCGAAGATGTCCGGCTAGGCGGTTGGAGAGGTCGTTGGCTTTACCGAGATAAACCGGCTTTTCGTCATGCATCAGTAGGTAAATGCCCTGTCTGGACCGCTCCTGCCGCTGGAACTGGGAAAGTTCGGAGAGCATGCGGCTGTCGAGTGTCGAGGCGGGCAGTGTATCCAGCGTTTCCACGAGCTGTGCGGATACGGTTTCGAGGAAATTGAAGTCGTACATCCTGAAGGACATCAGCGGTGGCTTCCGTGCTCATGAAGTGTCCGCGCCACACTGCCTGCGACCGACTTGGCAAGATCAACAGGCACTGCATTGCCCAGTTGCCGCATGGCTTCGCTCCAAGCGCCACGGAAATGCCATGCATCGGGGAAGGTCTGGACCCGCGCGGCTTCTCTTACGGTCAGATAGCGATATTCGCCGTTGCCGAAGTCGATCATGTTTTCGCCTCCCGGCACGCCGTGGCCGCCCGCTTTGAGGGTCTTGGAAGGTGAGTCAATCGGGCTGCCGGTGTGGCCTGGATAGGGGCGTGCGCCGGCTTGAAAGCGATGATTGAAGATCGTTTTGCGATGATCATGATTGCGGAAGGGCGCTGGCAAATCTGCAATCGCCTGTCTGATGGTCTTCCACGGTTTCGTCAGCAGCGGTTTGCCTTGTCTTCTGATTTTTTCGATCCGATCGTTGGCCGGGACTGGAACTGCGCCTGGATCGACGCCCAAGTCCTCCCAATACTCGCCGGAGACCCATTTCGAATACAGAAGCGCTTCTTGAGAATGCGTCGGTGCCGGAAAAGACCAGTTCGCATTGATGTCCGTGCGGAAGCCGACGACGAACAGCCGCTCTCTGATTTGTGGAACGCCGTAGTCCGCCGCATTGAGCACGGTCGAGACGACGTTGTACTGCAACCCGTCCGCGCGTGGACTTGATGTGTGGTGCTGCTGAAGCGCTGCGTGATGTTTCTCCCAGGATTGACCTTTCTTTAGCGAGATATCAGGGTATGTGAGTTGCAAAATCGAATATTGAAGGTATGTGGAAAACGATTTTCGCGTCAGGCCCCTCACGTTCTCCATGATGAATGCCTGGGGTCTTGTCTGTCTCACCGCGCGAATGAACTCGGGAATCATGTCGCGATGATCTTCCATGCCGCGATGCTTCCCGCCCAGCGAAAAAGGCTGGCATGGCGGGCCGCCTGCGACGAGGTCGATGTCCGCGTAGCGATCGAACTCGACGAGCGACACATCGCCTTCGTGGATGTTCCCACGCCAACACGAAAGCCCGCGCAATGCCGCTTCCTTGGCATTCGCGTGCAGCGTTTCGCAGGCGTCTCGGTTCCATTCGAACAGTCCGCGATGGCGAAAGCCGGCGTCATGCGTCGCGAGAGCGAGACCGCCTGCGCCGGTGAACAGCTCCAGAGAAGAAAGAAGGCCGCTCTTTCGGGATTCATGCCGCATGCAACACTCCGGATCTTTTCGACTTCAGCTCGGCCATGTTAGCGAGGTCTGCGCCGGCGTAGAACGAATTTTTGCCCTTTCCCGGAATTTCACACCGATAGGTCACGTCGTGCATGTTGGACGGTTTGGCTTTTTCGAGAGAGACACCCGGTTCTAACCGATCCTCTCAGGGCCGCCGACCCCCGTTCGGGCGCCACAGCCTGTGTCCCAGGTCACATGCATAAACGTCCGCTAAGGTCCGGGTCATCGATTTGCGGGCTTTGGCCTTATCCTGATGGCTTCCAGTGGAACGGAGTGAAGAGATGCGTTCATCCCTTGTGTGCGTGGGTATCGCCATCGCCATGTTCGCCACCGCCTGCGGCAAGCAGGAGCAGCCGGCCGCGCCGTTGCTGCCGATCCCCGAGTGCAGCGCCGCGCAGACCTACGACGCGGCCGCCTTCGAGCGCTTGGTGCGCGCCATGGACCGCTCGGGCGATCTCGCCAGGGTGTCCACGCAATTCCTGCAGCATCGCAAGACGATCGAAGGCCTGTTGGACAGCCGCGATCCGAAGCTTGTCCCGCGTTTGAAGCCGGTGCTGGATGCGCAGTTCTCCGAGGCCCGCCTGCGTGCCCGCGGCGCTTGCGCCTTTGTCGAGCTGGCGGGCAGTCGCGAAGGTGTCGAGGCGCTGGACGCCTGGTCCCGCTCGAAGGACATGCAGGCGATCAATGCCGCGATCTGGTCCCGCACTCCGGCGCCGTCGAAAGAGGAGGATGTGAAGATGACGCCGGCGCGCAAGGCGCTGCTGGGCGAAATCGTCGCTGCGATGGCATTGCAGCAGGTCGAGGTGAACAATGCGGAAGTCGTCCAGGACGCGGCGGCAGCGCTGCTGGCGGTGTTTGGGCCGGTACCCTTGCCCAACCCGGTGCCCAGTCCGGTCCAGCCTTCCGTGCCCGCCCCGGCACCTGCATCTGACCCAGCGACTGCGGCTGCTGTTGCAGGTGCGCTACCGGAACCGCAGCCGGCGCCCACAGCCAACCCCACCTCAGCGGCCCAGCCTGCGGTTGCGACTGCCCCAACAGCGGCTCCGACTTCAGCAGCCACCGCGAATGCGCCTGCTGTGGCGCCTGCCGTATCCGGCGTGGCGCCTACACCTGCCGCTGCCGCACCCAATGCAGGCGCAGTGCCCACACCTGCCGCACTGCCAGCAGCAGCCCCTGTATCGGTCGCCCCACCCGAGGCGCCTGCGCCGGTTGCGCTGCCGCCGGTGGACGCCCTGGTCGAGCGCTGGCTGGCGCCCGTGCTGATCAAGATCCCCGACGATGATCTGGCCGACTACCTCGCTTTCGTCAACAGCCGCTTCGGCGGCGATTACTACGTCGCGTTGAGCCAGAGCTACGATCTGCAAGCCGGCGACTGGCACACGGAACTGTTGAAATCGTTCAAGGACAATATTCCTCCGGCCGAGCAGACGGCCGGCGGGCCCGGCAGGGATGCGCTGGTCGCGGATGCGCGGCGCTCGCTGCGTGATGTGGGCTCGCCTGCGGCGGCGGCGGATGCCATGGCCAAATTGCTGCAGGCGGACCGGCTCGATCCCCGCAACGCAGAGATCCAGATGCTGCTCGGCGAAGCGGCGATCAAGACCGCACCCGCCATGCCGCTGGGGCCGGACCAGCTGCGGGTGGTGATCGACACGCCGAACTATGCGGAAGCCGAACGCTATCTCACCAAGGCGATCGAACTGGCGCCCGCACTGGCCGATGCGCACATGTTGCTGGGGCGTCTGAGATACCTGCAGGGCCGGGACGAAGAAGCGCTGCAGCTGTATGCGCGCGGCCGCGAGATCGAACCCGATCACCCCAGCATGGATCTGTATCTGGGCGATCTGGCGTATGCGCAGAATCAGCACAACAAGGCCGCCGGTTTCTACAAGGCGGCGGTGAACAAGCCCGAACGGCTCGCCTATGTCCACGTCAACGCGCTGAAGAATCTGCTGATGACGCTGCGCAAGAGCACGCAGCTTGGCGAATATCCGCGCATCGCCGATGCCTATCTGGCGAAGAATCCGCAGGCCTGGAATTTCCGCCTCGATTACACCGATTATCTGCTCTCGACCGATACGCGCTCGGACAAGATCCTGTCCATCGTCGAACCCATTCCCGACGCCTGGCTGCCGTCGCGCAAGATTCCCGCGCTGTCGGCGACGCTGGTGCGCAAGGCCGTGGAGCGCGTCGACAAGCGCACCGGCGAACCCACCGAAGAAAGCATGCGGCTCATGCAGCGCAACATGGGGTTGAACCCGGAGCCGGCCGCGCTGGCCGAGGCCATGTGCCGCGGCGATGTGAGCACACGACTGCTGCGGCGTACGCTGGAAGTGAGCAGGAATCGCAAAGCGCTGGCCACCGCGCTGGTCGTCTGCAGTCTGCGCTGGCAGCGCCACGACGTGGTGCGGGGCACGATCCAGCAGGCCGACATCGCCCGTCTGAGTCTGTCGCAGCCCGACCTCGGCGGCGAGACGCCGCTGTGCTACGCGGCTGCGACCAAGAATCTTGCAGGCTTCACGCAGCTGGCCGAAGCCCAGGTCAGCCCGGCGCGCAAATGCATCGACGGCAACACCGTCGCAGAACGGCTGCTGCAGATGTCGTACGGCCGCGACCCCAGCATCGTGCAGATGCAGATCGTCATGAAGCGGTACTACAGACGAGGATAACGGCAGGGGGTTTTCTTCTCGTCTGCGAAAAGCGCGTTCAGGCGTTCTTCGAGCCGGTCGAGCCGGAACGCTGCGGCCGCTTCATGCACGTTGGTCCTGTTCGCGTCGTTCATCGAAGCTCCCTGTCGCGGGCCTGAGGGAAAAACCGCGTCTTCGTGCAGCGGACAGCCGCCGCATCGACCCGCAGCCAGACGGAGCCGCTCGCGTTATTCTGACTGCCTTGCATGGCATCGAGAGAATCATGGTGATCAGAAACACCGGTTTCGCGCTCTGCATGCTGTTGGCATCGGGATGCACCGAGGCCTATTCCCCCACGCCCGAAGGCGTGCGCCCGCCGCCGCCCAAGCTGGCGTTGCCGGATTGTCGTCCCAGCCATGCCATGGACGAGCGTGGCTTCGCACTGATCGTCGATGTCCTCAGGCGCAACGGCGAGGTGCAGCGCGCCAATGATTTCTACGCCGGTCTGCGTGGCGTGGTCGAAGCGCGGTTGGCGCAGGACGACCCCCGTGCGCCCGCGCGCGCCAAGCCCGCGCTGGACCGGTTCTTCTCGGGTGCGGAAATCGAGAAGCGCGCGGTCTGCGTATTCACCCGCTACGACCGGGCGCAGCCGGAGATCGAGGCGTGGGACGCCTGGTCTTCCGACGAAACCATGCGCGAGATCCACGGGCGGATTCTCGGCGCGATGCAGTCGATGCCGCGCGCGAAAGGACAGGTCGGCGCCGCGCGCCGTGAACTGCTGGCGAACGTGGCCAGCGCCACCGGTTTCCCCAGCTATGTTTCCGCGCTGATGTCCGCACAGCGGCAGGCCGATGCGGTTGCCGAGGCCGCAGTCGATCCCAGCGCTTCCACGCTCCAGGACATCGCGCTCAACGACAGATTCATCGAGCCTCCGGACGAAAACACGATCGTCGTCGAGATGCTCGCGCCGCAGCTGTCGGGCATCTCCGATGAGGACCTGCGTCGTTTCCTGTCGTTCGCGCAAACGCGCGAGGGCCGCGCGTATTACGAAACCCTGCGCGAGAGCTACTCCTATACCCAGACCGACTGGTACGACAATCTCGCCGCATTGCTGAAGACCAATGCCAGGCCGGTCGAGGTCGCGCGCGATCCCGAAGCGGCGGCGCCGATGCTGGCCGAAGCCCGTCGCTTGCTGGACCAGGTCGGTACGCGGGTCGTGGTGGACGACGCGCGCACGCTGCTGCTCAAGGCCGAACGTCTCGATCCCGACAATGCCGAAATCAAGACGCTACTGGGGCGTATCGCGCTCAGCACGATGTCTCCCGGCATGCCCTATGAGGAAGGTCAGATCCGCGCCCGCTTCGACAGGATGCATCCGGCGCGCCCGGAGGAATACGCGCCCGCCGAGACCTATTTGCGCAAGGCCATCGCGCTGGATCCGAAAAACGCCGAAGCTCAACTTTATCTGGGAACGATCAGATTCCATTTATCGCAGGACGACGAGGCCGCAAAACAGTACGCCATCGTTCGTCGCCTGAATCCGAAACAGCCCAGCCTGTCGCTGTTCGAGGCCGATCTGGCCTATGAAACCGGCCAATATTCGAAGGCCGAGCGCATCTACCGTCAGATACTTGCGGCACCGCAGGATCGCGCGTTCAATCAACATTTCGCTCTCGGTCGCCTTCGACTCGCATTGATGAAACAGGGTCGGGAGCGGGAGTTCCGCGAAGTTGCCCGGGAGCAGCTGCGGCGCACGCCCGATCTGTGGGACTTCCGTCTGATGCATGCGGAGCGACTGATGGCGACGGATGGCACAGTGGATGAAGTGCGTGCGATCCTCGAACCGGTACCCGACAACTGGCTGAGAGACAGCAAGCGTCTGGCGATGCTCCGCCTGCAACTGCTGAGGGTTCTCGAGGCGGCGCCGTCCGCACGTGCGGAACAGGCCCGACTCGCATTCGAGAGCGCGGATGCCCCCATCGATGTTGCGGACACCGTTTGCGTGGCGCGGGGACGCGCGCAGATCGCGCCGGCGATGATCCGCGCGAGCGGCGTCCAGGACCGGTTCGCCCAACGTCTGTTGGCCTGCAGCATGTGGAAGCGGGACATGGCCTTCTTCGATGCGGTTGCGCCGTTCGTCCAGGATATCAATCGCCCGAACGAGGCGATCGAAGGCAGCTTGGCCATTTGCAGCGCGGGTCCGCTGATGGATGTGAAGGTATTGGAGCACCTGCTCAAGGCCAAAGCCGATCCCAAGCGCCGATGCGGCGACGGCAAGACACTGCACGAGTTCCTGAGTGAGCGCGCCACGCGCCCGGGTGCCGATGAGGGCTTCAATGCCACCGCCCGCGCCATGCTGGCGGTTCTGGATAAGTACGATCGTGGCGGCTGATGACCAGGTGCGCGCCGCCTGGCCGGGTTGTTTCGATGCCGCCGGGTTTTTTCCACGCAAGACATGCCGCAACGCCGGAGGTTACATGCGTCGCTGGATCGTTTTCTCCGCCCTGATCGCGGTGCTCACCGCCGGCTGTACCGAGGCGGCTTCGCCCGCGACGGAGCCGCTGAGGCCGTTCCCACCGAAGCCGGTGGCGCAGAACTGCGCGCCCAACTTCGGCGTCGAGTATCCGGTCTATGCGCGCACCATCGACATTCTGCAGCGCAGCGGTGAGATGCAGCGCGCATCAGAGGCGTTCGGCAAGATGCGACTTGGCGTGGAGGCCGTGCTGACCGAACGCAACCCGGCTGCGCTCGCGGACGCCAGGCCGGTGCTGGATCCCCTGTTCTCCGACAAGGAAGTGCGCAAGCGCGCCGCCTGCGATTTCAGCCAGTACGCGCGCGACAAGCCGATCGTGGATGCATGGGACACCTGGGTGTCGGACGACACGCTGCGCGACATCCACGTGCGGATGGTTGCGGGCGCCGCAGCGGGTGATTCTAAATCCGTGCGCATCGGCACAGCGCGTCGCGAACTGTTGCGCCGTCTCTGGGTCGCGACCGGCCAGACCCGTTTTCCGGCGGTGCGTCAGGCCACCGTTGCGCGCGCGCAGACGATCGTCAGGGCCGCGCTCGATCCGACATCGCCCGTCGATCGTCCGCCGATCATCGCACCGATTGTCGCGACACCCACTGTCGCAGCGCAGGACGAACAGGCCGCCATCGAGCAATGGTTGGCGCCGCGACTCGCGGACGTGTCCGATCGCGATCTGCAGCGCCATCTCGCATTCGCCGAATCCGCCGCCGGGCGTGCGTTCTATCAGTCGCTGGTCGTCACCTATGCCGATGCCATGAACGAGTGGTACGGACAGCTCGGTGTCGACACGAAAACCAGGATCGCGCCGAAAGTGGCCGCCATGGGGCCGGCATCGGTCGCCAGCGGCCTCGCCGAAGTGCGCAGATTGCTCGATATCGTGGGGACGCTGGAGGTGGTGCCGAAGGCGCGCGACCTGCTGACGAATCTCGAAATCCACGACCCGAAAAATGCCGAGCTGCAAACCCTGCGCGGGCGGGTCGAGCTGGAAATGATCGTGCAGCACCGGCAGTTCCAACCGCCCTACGAACGCGGACAGATCCGCGATGCCGCGTCCGACACGAGTGCGGCTTACAGCCAGCTCTATCTGCGCCCGGAACCGTATCTGATGTCGGCCATTGCGCTCGCCCCCGGCAACGCCGAAGCGCACGTGTATCTCGGCCGCTTGAGCTTCCTGCAGTCGAAGGATGCCGAGGCGGCGAAGCACTTCGCACAAGCGCGGCGTCTGAATCCTGACGTGCCCTCTCTTGCGCTGTTCGAAGCCGATCTTGCCTATGCGACCGGCCAGTTCGCGAAGGCCGAGCGCATGTACCGCAGTGTGCTGGCGAAGCCGGAAGACCGGGTCTTCAACCACTATCGCGCGGTCAAGCATCTCGGTTACGCCTTGAACGCACTTGGCCGAGGCCGCGAATACGGCGCACTCGCCAAGGCCCAACTGCAGGCGCATCCCGAGGTATGGGACCTGCGGGTGGACTATGTCGACGACCTGCTGGACTGCGGCGGCAGCGCCGCCGAAGCGATGGCCGTGATCGAACCCATCCCCAAGACATGGGAAGCCGATCGCATGCATCTGCTGTTGACCCGCGTGCAGCTGCAGAAAGTCGTCGAAGCAGCGCCGTCGGCGCGTGCGGATATCGCAAAACGCTGGGAGGCTACGAGCTTCGACACCGAAGCCGTCGGCAAAGCCTTATGTCGTGCGAACACATTGTCCGCAGTGGATACGGTCATGCGCGCGCGCGGCATGCCCGATCTCGAAGCCCATATCGCCCGTGCGATGCTGGGCTGTGCTGTTTTCGACCGGCGCACCGAAGCAGTGGCGGCCGCCTTGCCGTTCATGAAGGACGTCAACGAGCCGTTGAACGCACTGTGGCAGGACACCGCACTGTGCGGCGCCGCCGCCCGGCGCGACATCAAGACCCTTGTGCTTCTGCTCAAGGCGAAGGCCGACCCCGAGCGCAACTGCACCGGCGGCAAGACCGCGCAGGAGCGCCTCGCCGCGATGGCGGCGACAGGCGATGCGGATGCCCGCGCCGCAATCGAGGAGTTCGAGCGTTACCTGCCGAGACGATGATCAAAACCGGAATCAGGCGCGAACAGCGCCTGTATTTGTACCTGACCAGCATCAACCAGAGAGCAGCATATGAACCTGAAGAACCGCACCCTGCTGTGCCTGTTTTCCGTATCGCTTGCAGTCAGCCTGTTCGCAGGTGCAAAAGCGGTGGCGCAGACGCAGACCAACACCAGGATTCTCTCGCCGACGATTGTTGCGAGCCATCAGCAGATGCTCTCTGGCACGCAATTGTCGAACACCCAGATGGACGCCCCGATGTCCACGTACACCGTGCTGGGTCATCGCTATTGGATGACTGCGCAGTGGCGCAGAATCGCGGGCGGGATCACGCATTCGGTTCATGAGGGCGATTTCGGGAGGCCGTATCAAACGACGCTCTGGACCAAGGAGACCTGCAACCGGAACGCCCAGAACTACTGCGTCAACGGTCCTGGCACGGTCTTCACGTCGATTGCGGCTTCGGCAACGGACGTCGTCGATCTGTGGATCGTGAGTCTCTACCAGCCGCAGCCGGTGGACGACGGTGAGTTGCTCGCATTCGTGCATGAGGAAAGAGTGGGCGGAACCGGCGGCCCGAATGCCGCTGCGGAGGGAGACAATGCCGAAGGCAAGACCCGGATCGGACTGGCGTGGTCCGCCGATCACGGCAATACCTGGACATATCTGGGGCGGATCATCAGCCCGCGCGGCGACCCCAAGAAGCACAACATCCAGGGCGCGCCATACGTGGTCAAGGACGGGTATTTCTACATCTATTTCACCGATGCGCTGACCAATGCGAGCGGCCAGAAGACCGGCGAGTTGATCGCCACGGCCCGTGCGCCCGTGGCCAGTGTGCTTGCCGCAGCCAGGGCCGGAAACACGGGCAACAACCTTTGGCAGAAGTATTCGTCGCAGAACGGCGATGCGTTCTCGACGCCGTCGGGCGGTTCGTTTTCCAGTCCCGGTCTGGGCGGAAGCGCTGGCGGCAACGGTCTGTGGGGGATCACCCATACGCAGGCCGCGTACAGCACATACACCCAGAAATACTATCTGCCGTTGACGTTCCTGTCCTGGCCCAGTAATGGGCAAACGATCAATTCGTCGGTCAAGATCTATGAGTCCGATGACGCGGTGAACTGGAACCCGTCGCCGAAGTTCGTGGTTGCGGACGAGCCGGGCGCGACCTTGCGGGAGACCGGAGGCTATCAATACTGCAGCATTGTCGACACTGCAGGTGGGGTGAATGCGACCGTCGGCCAGCGCTTTTATATCTATTGCATGAAAGATCCGATCATCGAAAAGAAATTCGGCGGACAGGAGCCAGCAGAGTCGGGCGCATACGGGCCGAAGAATTTCGGCATCTACCGCTGGGAGGTGAATCTTGGGCCAGCCGTCGATACGTATCGGCAATCGGTCGATTACACGAGTCAGGAAAATGCACGTTGGAAGTACATGTGGGGGACGGGCGCCGCGCTGGAGCATATGCACTGGCTGAACGGCTATTGGCAGTTGCCCGGAACCTATGCGGCCATCTATTCCGACAGTTTCCATCCCGGCGTCAGCGAAATGCCGGCATTGACGTGGGTCGCGCCCAAGCAGGGCACGGTGCGGATCGAGGGAACACTGCGTTCGGCGAATCCGCAGATCACCGAATTGGCATTCCCGTGGTGCGGCGATGGTGTCGGCTTCTCGGTCATACACAACAGCAGCCCGATCTTCAGCACATCGGTCGGCCCTGCGGATACCGTCGGCAAAAGCATCGAGTCTCCGAGCGACCAGCCGATCACCGCGAACGTCTCCGCCGGCGATGGAATATTTTTCATCATCGCGCCCGGCGCGAACAACTATTGCGACATGATGCGTCTGGATCCATCGATCACCTACATCACACCGTAGTGGAACTGCCGTCATTTCGGGACGTCATTCCTCGTCATGAATCTCGATGTTGCGGTCGAACCCAACGGTGCCTGAAGCGCGCAAGCGTAAAGCGATTCGATCTGCGGTCTAGCGAGTAGCATCGGCTCTTCTTCGCACTACACCAGAGACGTGTCATGAAACGATTGCTGCTGGCCATTTCGCTCGCTTTTCTGAGCACGACTCCGGCGCTGGCCGACGACCATGGACGAGATCGTGGACATGGGCGTGGACATGATCGCGCTCATGATCGTGCTCATGGGCATGGCCACGACAAGCATCGCGGCGGCTCGCACGGCAAGCAGGGAAAACGGCATAAGCAGTACGACATGCATCGCGGCGAACATATTCCGGTGGTCTATCTGGAACGCGAATACTACGTCCAGGACTATCGTGTCTATCACCTCGCCCCGCCGCCGCGCGGTCATCGCTGGGTCCGCACCGATGACGGCAAATACATACTGATCGCGGTCGCCACTGGCATCATCGCGGACATCATTCTCAATCACTGATTCCCGCGCGCTGCAACACAGCGAGCCCCGCTTTTGCGGGGCTCGCTTTTTTCCGCAAATGCATCTCAAGGCTGCCTGGAAAAAACAGCGCCGTGGCGGCCAGGCTGGATCGTCGATTCAGTCCGTGCAATTCAGGCGCATCAATCCTTGCGCTTGCCGATGATGTCGCCGGTCGCCGCATCGATGCGCAGCTCGAAGTCCTGGCCGCTCCCGTTTTCGGCGTCCGCTTCCCACACGCCGTCGCGAAAGTGCAGGTCGTGGACATCGACATAGCCGGCCACGGCCAGCTTGGCCTCGACATCCGCCTTGCTGAGGTTCGCGACCAGCGTGTCCGGATACACCTTGCCGGTTGCGGCGTCCACACGCACATCGACGCGGTTGCCGTCGGCGCTGCGCGCATCGGCTTTCCATGCGCCATCCTTGAACTTCACGTCGTGGATCTTCGTGTAGCCCTGTGCTTTGAGCACAGACTCGACCTGCGCCTCGGTGATGCCGTCCTGCGCAGAGGCGAAACCGGCAACGGCCAGTGCCGCGAGCAGTCCGGTGGCCAGCAGCGCGCGACGCGGAAGGGTGCGCACGAAAATACCGTCGATCGAATGGTTCATGGGAGTGTCCTGCAGGGGGGAGGGGAGAGTATCGACATGTTTTCCACAGCCGCCGTGAAATGAGGCAGGCCGCGTCAGCTGCTTTTCATCGTGTGCGAAATGCACGGTCCTTCGTGCATCAACGCCGATGAAAAGCACGGTGAAGTCGAAAAGTCGGCCTGGTTCTGACTGACGCCGCAGTCCGTGTAGGATCGTGCTTCACATCGAGCCCATTGAGGAGACGCGGCCGCATTGCGCGAAAGCGCGCGCCGCCTGCACCTATGTCGACAACCCTCGAAACGCGCGAACCCGGCGAAGCGGCGATGACCGCAGAGATGATCGACATCCTGCGCCGCAAGATGGCCCGCGATTACGACGCCGGCCAGACCCGTCGCGATGCGCATCCAAAAACTACCGGCCTGCTTCGCGGTCGCCTGGAAGTGGAGGCCGATCTGCCGAAGCATCTGCGCGTCGGTCTGTTCGCCAAGCCGCAGAGTCATGACTGCTGGATACGCACATCCAACGCAAGCGGCAAGACGCAGTCCGACGCCATCGGCGATGCGCGCGGCTTCGCGATCAAACTGATGGCGCCGCGCAACAAGCGCAGGGATGAAGCGCCGCTGGGCCAGGATTTCGTGCTGCTGAGCACACCGGTGATGCCGCTCGGCACCATCGCGCTGTTCCGGGATGCGGTGTATTACACCATCGAAAGCTCGCCGCTGCTGTTCGCTGCCAAATGCGTACTGCGCGGGCACGCGCGCGCACTACTGGGCCTGGTCGCACTGCGCATCCGCCCGACATCGCCGCTGGATATCCAGTACTGGAGTACCACGCCCTACCGCTTCGGCAAAGGCCGCGCGGTGAAGTATTCGCTGATTCCCACCTCGCGTCATCGCAGCCGCATGCCGAAAACGCCGGGCGAGTCGTACCTCAGCGACGCGATGCAGCAGCATCTGAGCACGCACGAAGCCAGCTTCGATTTCTGCGTGCAGCTGCATCAGGACGGCATGCCGATCGAAGACGCGGCCCCGCGCTGGGACGAAACCGTTTCGCCGTTCGTGAAGGTCGCGACCCTGCGCATCCCCAAACAGCGCTTCCGTACCGCACAGCGCGACGCGCTGGCCGAATCGCTGATGTTCTCGCCCGGCCACGCCTTGCCCGCGCACGTGCCCATGGGCGGCTTGAACCGCGCCCGTATCAAGATCTACAAAGCCTTGTCGAAATTCCGGCATGCGCGCGACGGGCGCGAGGAGATTGCGTAGGGCGGCGGCGAACGCAGCGCAGCCGGCCATTCGTGCGTCCCAGCGGCGATCACGTCAGGGTCGACTCGGCTACATCTCGGGCGCAAAGCTGAACGCAGGTCCTCAAGATTCGGCATGGCAGCGCGAAAAAACCGCCTATGTTGGCGATCGCACCGAACAAGGTCCGCCATGCGTCTATGTTGGCCGATACCAATCCGTCATGCGCTGCGATGTCGTTCCAACGGTCTTCGTCGCATCGCATGCGCCCGTATCCACGCACCAATATCCAGGAATAAACACCATGAAGCGCCACATGCTGATAGCGACCGTGTTGCTTTCCGTTTCAATCGCCGCATGCGAGCAGCAGCCTGCCGTGGTGGCGGTGCCGGCGCCGCCCGCCGCCGTACCGGTGCCGGGCCCGCCAGGTCCTGCCGGCGATACTGGCAGCCAGGGTGTGCAGGGCAATCAGGGCGAGCCCGGACAGATCGGCGATAAAGGCGACCAGGGGAATCAAGGCAGTCAGGGCGACACTGGCGCCGCAGGCGAGCCTGCGCCGGTGGACAAGCCCTGAGATCCGAACGCCAGAAACTGAGACATCACCGGTGCCTACGCATGCATCGAGGGTGGTCTGACAGGTCTGATTTTCAGTCCAGGCCGCCGTGCGCCAGGTTCGGGTAAACAGGAAAGCCGGAATCGCTCCCGACTTTCCTGTATCGGCACGTTCGCTTCACTTGCCCGCCTGCGCGTCCTCGACGACCTGCGCGTGCAGTGCGACCGGTGCGCTGACTTTGCGGAAGCGGATATTGAGCAGTTCGACGAAGACCGCGAACGCCATCGAGAAGTAGATGTAACCCTTCGGCACAGGCTGACCGAAGCCGTCGGCGATGAGGACCACGCCGATCAGGATCAGGAAGGACAGCGCGAGCAGCTTCACCGTCGGGTGGCGCTGCACGAACTCGTGGATGTACTTCGCCAGCAATATCATCACTGCGGTCGCGACCAGGATCGCGACGACCATGACGCTGACGTGATCGGTCATGCCGACTGCGGTGATGATCGAGTCGAGCGCGAACACCATATCCAGGATCATGATCTGCAGGATCACCGCAGCGAAACTGGCCTGCACGGCCTTGCCGGTCGCGTTGTCCTCGCCTTCCAGCTTGGCGTGCATCTCGTTCACCGATTTGTAGATCAGGAACAGACCGCCGCCGATCAGGATCAGGTCGCGCCACGAGAACTCGATCGAGAACATCGAGAACACCGGTGCGGTGAGCGAGACGATCCAGGCGATCGCGAACAGCAGCGCCAGGCGGCTGATCGCGGCGACCGCGATCCCCAACTGTCGTGCCTTCGCGCGCTGATGCTCGGGCAGCTTTCCGGCCAGGATCGAAATGAAGATGATGTTGTCGACGCCGAGGACCACTTCGAGGGCGATCAGTGTCGCCAGCGCGATCCAGGCTTCAGGCATTGCGATCCACTCGAACATCGGCATTCCCCAGTCTGCGAGTAAGGCCAATAGTGTATCGGCGGGCGCGATTCACGGTCCAGAGATCGTCGCGGGGAGGGGCGCAGTCGGGCTTTCGTCGAAAAGTGGCCCGGGACGGGCGCGCCGACCATTCCCTGTCCGTCGGGCGATGCGCAGAGTGTGAGATGCCAGGTGGATGCAGCCTGCGTGAGAAGCGGCCACTCGCATGTCGGGATGATCTGAGTTGTAGGTGTCCCGGTCTCGCCTCCCGCTCTCGCCCGCTCGGTTCCCCGGATACGCGTTTCGCGCGCATCCGGGCTGCGGTACTTCGAGTTTCTGGGTGTCCTGGTCTTCTGTCCTGGTCTTCTGATGATCTTCCAGGACAGGCAGGCCGTCATTTCGGCGGCGGCGGTGGAATGGTCATTTTGGCGATTTGCTGAAAGTTGGCGATCGCCTGGGGAATTCCATGCAGGGCCTTGTCGAGGTCGCTGCGGATACGTTGCCGATGACGCTGCAGAATGGCTTCCATTTCCGCTATCTTCTGCTTGCCCTTATCGGTGAATACCCAGCGATTGCACACGCCCGTCTGAAGATTGCGTTCGACGCAGTTGATTTCAGCGCGCCGCCACTGGTCTTCTAGCGGCTTGTCGTCGCCAGTTTCTTTCCATACGGCATCGTCGTAGGAAATGATGCGATTGGAAGTAAACGTAAAATCGAATGAGTCGTGCAAGCCTGTGATCTTGGCCAAGCGCTGGTCGTATGCTTCTTGTTGCACCTTGATCAACACGGCAGCTTCGGATGCGGCGCGTTGGGTGATCGCCGCATAGAACGACTTCATGAGTTCCGGGTCGTCTTTTCTATGCCACTCGGCCATTTCCTGCATCACGGAAAGATAAATCGCTTGCGCAAACGCAAGCAGATGGACCCGATCCGGGGAGCGCTCATCGACTTCGATCCAACTGGTCAACTGCCGGATTTCGTTGTAAATCGAGTCGAGCTTGTCTTTTGTCCGCATCCCGCCCCGATAATCCTCGCGCAAGCGTTCGAACGCGCGCAAGCGCAGTGCGATTTGTCTGCGAAAATCGGCGCGCGACTGCATACGCAATGCTTTCACCAGCTTCTCATAACTGTCATCGGCGGCTTCCAGCGGATTTGGAATGCCAAGCGATTCGAACGCGAAATCGATCGCTCGCATGCCCGCGCGCCCTGAGAGCGAGCTGAGAATGCCGAGCAGGATCGTACTTGCGATGGTCGCCATGAGTGTCGGCTCTACGGCCACATCCACCTGGGCGGGTGGTTCGGGCACGCTACCGGGCGCCGGCGCATCCATGCTGCCGAGTATGGCTTCATCATCGGCGTCATGGGCGAGACCGCGGTACAGCACGCCATCGACCACCTGCGTGCAGGGATAGAAATACAATATGTCCGAATGCGTTGTTCGTCTCCGCAGGCATAGTGCGCCTTTCGCGATATCAAACGCCGCCGTGCCGGTGACGTCGAAACTGTCCGATTCGATCAGTGTCTCGCCTTCAAGAAGCGGCATCGCGGCATCTGCGATGCGGACAGCCACGGCACGATGCCGTTCTTCGTTTTTCGGCAAGCCAGCTTGCCCTAGACATGCCCAGGGATCCGACTCGTTTGCTGAACTTTCGAGTGCCTGCAACGACAGCTCATACGCAGATGCAAGGCTGATACCGGAGGCCGATCTCCACTTTTGCTCGAAGTAGGTGCGGGCATCGCCATCGCCGCGATAGCCGATAAACTTTATGATCACGTCTCATCTCCTTGTGTTTTTTTCTGGAACGACGGTAAAAACAAGAAAGCAAAGTCAACGCTGGATCGTTTTATGCGGCTCGTTTCATGCCAGTGCCCATGCGTGGGATGGGCTTCATGCTTGGCATTACGATCCATACACTGCGGTTGAAAATGATCGAAGCAAACTTGCGGCTACGATTATTTTCGCCGGTATTCATGCTTCATTGCAGTGGACATGTGATGGGAAGCGCGATTTTGATCAACCCATGCATGCGGTCTGCGATGACCCATTGCTGGCTTCACCCGGCGGACGGTACGACTGCGTTGCGTCGCGCCCCAGCGCACTTGCTTCGTTGACGGACGCCAATAGCGCCAAGAAAAGAATGAGGTCATGCCTCATGGATCCTCCCTGATTTTTTATTCCCTCCGCAGGGTACGTCTCCGCTCAGGCATGGTCAACCCGTGGCGCAGCCCGGCTGCGGCTTCCGGCCGCACTCGTTGCTTGCGATGCTCCGCTTGGTTCGTAGCGGGTCAACAAGCGGGTGACAACCGCGATGATCCGTAGGCCGGGTGTTGCACCCACCGAGTATCGAACGAAAGCTGCCTTTCCGGCGACGAGATGAATATCGGCACTTCGCGGATGCGAAGCCGTTGTTTCATTCTCTACACGGGTGCAAGACCTGCCTTACGAGAGAATTGACCCGCCTTGTGGGTTTCAGGTACAGGATCCGTCTATCGGGTTGATACACTGCCCTCCCTTCGAGGGTCTGCCATGCATTGGATCTTGCAAACCAATTTATTTCAGGAAGCAGAGTGGACGCGCCTGGTGGCGGCGCTTGAGCGTTTCGACCTGCCTTACAGCGTTCACAAAGTGATTCCGTTCGTGGGCGAGTTGGATCCTGCTCCTGTGCTGCAAACAGAAAAAGCGGTGTGCTTCGGTTCCTATTCCATGCGTCACTCCGCCAAGGCCCATGGCTGGGTTCCGGGGGTCTACGACTTGTTCGATCAGGATTTCCTCGCGCAGAGAGCGGCTTGGGGCGATCGTATGCTCAATGCGGATTCGCGCGTGATGGCGTTTCAAGACGTTCGTCTTGATGGACCCACGTTCCTGCGCCCCATCGACGATTCGAAGTATTTCGCGGGACGGGTGTTCGATGCGGAAGAGTTCGAGGCCTGGCGGCAACGGGTATGCGATCTGGACGAGGACTACGGCACCAGCCTTTCGCCCACGACGCAGGTACAGCTGTGCGTGCCCAAGACCATCCAAGCGGAATACAGGTTCTGGATCGCGGGCGGGGAGATCGCCACCAAATCGCTGTACAAGCTCGGCCGTCGGGTCGTGTATGCATCCGACGTGGACGACCGGCTGGACAATTTCGTCCTGCAGGCGGTCGCGGATTGGCAACCACACCGCGCGTTCGTGATCGATGTGTGCGATACGCCGGACGGTCCCCGCATCGTGGAAATCAACACCATCAACTCGGCAGGTTTTTACGCAGGAGACGTCCAGCGGCTGGTGGCGGCTCTGGAGGATTTGGAAAGCGATTAGATTGGTTCGACCATTCGACCATTCGACCACTCGGCCCACGGCCTTGCGAGCGTGAAAGGTGGGGGGCGGACGCTTACGCTAGACGCCGAGTCGTTGGAATTGAACCTGATCCCTCTGTTCTAATCTGCTTGCTGCATCAGGTAAGCGAGCCAGGCGGGATCCTCGGACGCCAGCGCAGCGAGCCGGCGCTTTTCGAGGACGGGCAGGCGCTTGAACCGATGTTCGTTCGACAGCGCCTCGCCTCGGGTCTCGAAGACGAACGCACCGAGCAATCGAATGGGCTTTCGCATTTTCGTAAACCGCGCCCCACGCCCCGCGCAGTGATCCTTGAACCTGCTCAACGGATCGATCGCGGTGCCCGTGTACAGCGCATTGTTTTCGCACAGCAAAAAATAGACCCACGTCTTCATCGATTCTCGAGCCGCCCACGTGCGCCACCAGTGGTCTATTGGAGCGCATGACTATGCTGGCTGCAAACCGACATCGCGCTTGTGCGGGATTGACGAACTGACGGCTGCGTTATCGTGCCGCGTTCGTGGCGGGTCAGGGCCCGCCTTGCAGCAGCGATGATGCGCAGGGCGGGTCTTGCACCCGTCGATTGTCGAACGATGGCTTCCTTTCCGGCGGAGTAGCAAACATCATCACTTCTCGGATGCGAGGCCGTTGTTTCATTCAATAGGCGGGTGCAAGACCCGCCCTACAAGAAACATTGACCCGCCTCACGGGTTCCCCGGCCAACGCTTGTCCGCTGATGCCGACGCGGCGCACACTGTCACGCTGACATCATGGTGCTTCCCATGGCTTCGCGCATCGAGTGGCACAAGGTCAAACCGGCGACGCTGCGCGGCGAGCTGATCGAGCTGCTCATCGCGCTCGCGCTGATCGCCGTTGGCTGGCTCAGCCTGCCCACACTGCTGCTGTCGGTGCTGGCGGAACTGCTGCTGACGGTGGCGTTGTCCTGGTACTTCTACCCGCAGCGCGGCCTGCGCCGGCATCTTGCCGACATCGCGAAGATGTTTGGCCTGCTGTGTTTCCTCGCCATCTTCATCCTCGCCGCCTACGCCGGAGCCGGCGGCTTCGCCAACGGCCCGTGGCCGGATGCGCAGTCGCTGCTGGGCGTGGTCCTGCTGGTCGCGGTGCGCGGCGGCCTGCTCCTGCGGGAGGCCCGCGCCTCGCCGGATCCGCGACTGTACTGGGCGCGCAGTGCGCTGATGCGCGGCGGCGCGCTGATCGTCGGCAGCTTCCTGGCCGCGTTCACCTGCTTTCTGCCGGGTGTCCCGCTGGCGCATGCGCTGGCCTGGGTCTGGCCATCGCGCGCCGCCGACCTCGCCATCGCGTCGGTCTATCTGATCACTCTCGGCGTGCTCGCCTGCATCCTCTCCACGATGAGCGAGAAGGAAATCGCCGATATCTCCGGCAATCCGTACATCGACTGATCGGCGGTTGCTGCCGTCGCGGGCGCGGCATGCGTTCGTAGGGCGGTTTTTAACCCGCCTTACGGGTTGACCCTTTTCCTGGGGGTTATTGCGCCCCGATTTGCGTCTGCGTCGTAGGCAATGGATTGACGTAGGCGTCGACGACATTGAAATTATTCGGAGTGCCGGGAAGAACCAGGAACCTCACGAACGCATTTTTGCTGTGCATGCCCGCCAAGGACGGCAGCGTCACTGTATTCGAAACGAATGCGGACGATCTGACCACCGAGTCGGCCTGCGCATATCCACCAGAACCATTGTCCGGCTTCAAGCGCTTGCCCGTTACGTCCTGCCAAACGACGCCGCCGTTGTAGACCACTTGCAGAGCGAGAAACAAATCGCCATCGCCTGCTTCGCGTCGCGCATTGACTCCGTAGAGGTAGCTACAGTTGCTGCAGAACTTCTCGATCGGAATGTCCTGGTATACCGCTTGCGTCCCCGAAGCCGGGCATTGGGCCGCGCCGCAATTGATGGCGAGATAAGCCGTGCCCGAACCGTAGCGGCTATCGCCGCCCGTCGTGGATACCAGGCCGCTCCAGTTCAAGACAGGGCCGCCGGGCGCCGGATAAAACCGATGCCAGTACCCTTGCGCCTGATTGCCGTCGACGAAACCGCCTGGACTAAAGTGCGCGTACTGCAACAGGTTGGCATTGACCAACGGCCAAGGCTGCACCTTGGATGTTTGCAATGCGAGGGTGGCCGACCAGTCCCGGCAATCGGCGTAGTAGTACGGCTTGCCCTTCACAACGATCGACTGCTGGCCGCTGCAATACGGCGTCGGCGTGGGCGAGGGAGGTATTTCGTTCCATGCTTCCCAACGGGTCAAACCGTATTCGCGGGTGAAATAGAAACGTTCGATATTGCCTCCGATATGCGTCACCATCAAAGTATCCATCGTTTTCGTTGGGTGACTGGCGATGCCGCCGAAGGATTTGCCGGGGACCCATTGATAAATCGTCGTGGTCAGACCATAACCGCTCGGGCAGCCGCCGGGAAACGATTGTCCGGTTTGCTCCCAATACACGCCCGAGATCGAGGATACGGTTTCTTGTTCGTTGGACGACAGAAAATTCGTCTCCGGGAACAGCCGCCAGCCGTCGCCCTGCGAGCAACCGGCGCCGAAGAAGGTCGTCCCATAGCCGCCGCCGTCCCGGGTATTCACGACCGAAACGAATCCATTCATCACCTTATAGACGTCGTAGCCGTCGGACCCGTCGTACAAATTGAATTCGCCGAAAGGCTCGTAATCAAACGTATGCATGAAGATGGTCGCGCGATTCTTATCGTACATCGGGTAGGAATCGCTGCGTTGGAAACCGCCTTGATCGATATTGGCATAAGGTAGCGGATCGCCGACCTGAATTTTTCGGATGGTCGAATTCGCTGGACATGCCAAGTATGGATCGACCGGCAGCAGATCTCCGGCGGCATTCAAGCAGACACTTTTGCTGATCCATGTCGCATAGTTGCCTTGCGGCAAATCTGCGACCGAGGCCGCGAATGCAGGCGGCGAAACGAACGCGGCCACCAGCGCCGCTGCAGCGAATCTCGTATTCAACATGGCAATCACTCCCGAATTGTTAAGGATCCCATCCAGTCGTCTTCCTGACTTGGCCAAGTGCGGACGCTCACCGGCATGCTAATTGCTTGCTAGGGCGCCAGGGTCTACGAAATTCAGCGTTGCTGGCAACCCGAAAATACAAACAGTGGGCTCTGCAGAGGCTCTCACCCCAACCCTCTCCCGTCAAGCGGGAGAGGGAGTAAATGTAGTTCGTAGGGTGTATATGGACTCCTCCCGATTGCCAACCGCTTTTTTCGATCAGGGTTGAGATTGCGAACGTATATCCGGCCTGTTGGTGAAGCTTCGGCTTCTGGCCATGATGGAGCAGTC
>JBIITV010000028.1:0-40235 GCA_044340325.1 Lysobacteraceae bacterium | reverse complement strand
TACGGGCCGGCTCCTGTGTGCTGTGGGTGATGTTTCGCAACTCCACCTTAGCACTCGGGGCCGGCCCACTTTTTTACATCAGAATTAGGCACTTGGCGTTAAGTAAGTGCCATTCGAGTCAGGTTCATTTCTTAACCCGCAAGGCGGGTTTCAACGCGTAAGGGGGGTGCCAACCCGCCATGAACGGAGCGGCGAACCGCAAGCCATAGCGCCGTCGCCATGCAGGGCATCTTGCGGCAGAAATTCGCCATGAGCGGATGCGGCGCGATGGCGGGGTAGCACCCGCCCTACGGGATTCGTCGCTGTTTGGTGCGCGGCTGAGATTGATCATGTCGCGGCATATCTTCAAAAGCGGCGGATGCAAGACCCCTACGACAACGCATGCGTTGCGCGAGCGAGGTGTGCCGCCTCGACAGCGTGACCGATCTTGACGCGAGCGGGCTTGCGCCCTGCACTGGGTTCCACCCCGGCCGCCCGACGCGGGCGACCGGGATGAAGATGCAGGATCAATACACAACAATCTCGTTGATGCGCGCGTAACCGGGCTGATTCGTCGGGCCCGCCAAGGCGAGGATACGCAATCGGAACGTCTGGACCGGTGCGATGGCATGCGTGCGGCCGAGGGCGGTGTTGTTGCGGATGGTCGCCGCTTTCACCCAGGCGTTGCCGGTCCAGGTCTCGATGTCGTAATCCTTGATCGGATAGCCCTGGCTGGTGTACAGGTCCACCCGGGAGATGTTCATCGGTTGACCCCACTGCAACCCGTAACGCGGGTCTCGCACCCGCATGCTGGACCGGAGCACGGCGTCTCCAACGACGCATCGCTCTCTGAAGCCCTCGTAGGGCGGGTCTTGCACCCGCCTATCGAATGAAACAACGGCTTCGCATCCGCGAAGTGCCGATGCTTGCCATGTCGCCGGAAAGGAAGCCATCGTTCCACAATCGGCGGGTACAAGACCCGCCCTACGGCATCGCATGATGCTGTGCGCTCACAGACAAGTGGTTGCTGAGCCGCATCTTCCACCGCGCCCGGCACGTATCATCCTCGCCATGTCCGCATCGCTCCGCGCCCTCACCGCTCCCGCCACCGCGCGCATCCGCGCGTGGGTGCTGGATGTGTTTCCGCGCGGGCGCAGCGGGATCGATTACGACGCGCCTGCGGGCGATGCGGGGCTGTTCGGGCCGGACAGCGTGACGTGGCGGATCCATGCGGATTTTCCGGGCATGCTCTCGGGCGGGCTCTGTGCGCTGATGCTGCAGACCCTGCACCCGCGCGCGCTGGCAGGGGTATGGGATCACTCGAATTTCCGCGAGGACCTGGTCGGGCGGCTGCGGCGCACCACCGATTTCGTCGCGGGCACCACCTACGCGGGCCGCGACGAGGCCATGCGCCTGATCGCGCGGGTGCAGGCGATCCATGCGCGCGTGCAGGGCACGACGGCGGACGGCACGCCGTATCGCGCCGACGACCCCGCGCTGTTGACGTGGGTACACGTGACCGAGAGCTACGGGTTTCTACAGGGCTATCGTCGCTACTGCCGCGCGGTGCCGACGGCACTGGCCGACGCGTACTACGCGGAAGTGGCCTGCGTGGCCGAAGCGCTGGGCGCGACCGATGTGCCAGCGAGCGAAGCCGATGTCGCCGCGTATTTCGCTTCGGTGCGCGACACGCTGCGCTACGACGAACGTTCGCGCGAAGTATTGGCGGTGCTGTCGCGAATGCGTCTGCCGGTACCGATGGCGGGGATGTCGCGCGATCTGTTTCTCGGCGCGGGCGCCGCGTTGCTGCCCGACTGGGCGGACCCGTTGCTGCAGCGCACGCCGCTGCAACGGATCAGGACACGCGCTGCGGCGGGCTCACTGGCGAGGCTCGCACCGCTGTTCCGCGCGGCGCTGACGGACGGCATCGCGCCGCGCGCTTGTGCGCGCGTCGGCATCGATCCTGCGTTGCTTGCGGGGTGGCCTGCGCGGATGGATGCATAGGGCCACACGGTGCATGTAAAGCCGGCGTGCTTGAGCACGCCCTACACACTGCGAGGTCACTGCATGTCGAATGCGGCTTTGGCGCGGAGCTTGCGTTCCAGGAAACGGCCGCTGTTGACCAAGGCTTCGACATCGCCGGAGAAGGATTCCTGGGCGATTTTTTTCATCGATTCGTCCAGCATCTGCAACTGGTCGACGAGAATCTGCGCGGCGGTGCGGTTGTCCTTGAGCGGCTGTGTGTTGGCGAATGCAGTCGGAAGTTTGAGGTAGCTGGTCAGCATTTCGGGCAGATAACGGCGCAGGGTTTCCTCGACGGTGAATGCGGATTCCACCGACAGCGCGCCCGAAACTTCCAGCTCGCGCAGCCGTGGCGTCAGGTCGGCGAGTGTGGTCTGGATGCTGTGCAAAGACGTCAGCGCGGGTTGCGGCAAGCGCTTGGCTGCATCATTGATCAAACGCTCCAGCTGCTCCGCGAGGGTCTCGACCGAAACTTCCGGAATTTCGACCGCTTCGGCAATCTCTGGAATCTGCTTGCGCGGCCATGCAAGCACGCCTGCTGCATACAGGCCGGCCACGATCAACGGCCAGCCGGTGCCGATCACGCCCGTGAACAACAGCACCAGTCCGACGAAGGCAAGGCAGCAGCCGGCGATATTGCGCGGGCTGTAGAGAAAGCTGGACAGACGGTCCATCGGCGTTACCACGACCACGGTTGCGACATGCGGCATCGCGCACCGCATGGCATCGCCACAGTCTGCCCTGCGGGCGATTCCGGTTCGCCGTTGTCCACAATCAAGTCGATCATTGGTAACCGCGGATATCCTTGAACACTTTCGCCAGCGAGCCGGCCTTGGCGTCGAAGGCTTTGCCGCCGGTGGCTTCGGCGAGCGACTTCATTTCGTCGGCATCGGCATTGCCGAACACGATCGGGAACACCCGGATCGACTTCACCGCATCGTCCTGCGATTCGCGCCAGCGCAGCAGGTCGCCCAGATCCATGCCATCGGTATTTTCGCCATCGGTCATCAGCACGATCGTGTAATACCTGGGCGTCTTGTCCAGGCGCTTTTCTTCGGCAAGTTCGGTCATCGCGCGCTGCACGCTGTCGTAGATCGCGGTGCCGCCGTCGGCCTGCATGCCCTGTACCGCAGCCTTGATCGCCCCCAACGTCGCGCTGTTTTCCGCGGCGCTCGTGCCCATGTCGAACTTCAGGGTCGTCATCGGTTCGCGATTGAATGGGATCACGCCGATGCGCTCGCGATTCTGGAAACGCGCGTAGCGGCTGCTGAGCGAGCCGGCATCGCTGCCGGCCAGGGTGTACATCGCCTCTTTCAGCTGCCCGATGCGACCGTCCTCATCCATCGAGCCGGAGAGATCCAGTACATAGCGCGACGTCGACGGCACGCGCACGTCGGCGAGGAACGCGTCGAGGAGGCCATTGATGACCTGCGGCTGGCCGGGGAACGGCAGCTCGATCAGGGTGCGTTTTGGAATGGCGACCGCCGCTTGCGCTTCGGCATTCACCGGGCGGCGCAATGTGGCGGACGACAGTGTGGTCTGGAATGCGGTGGAACGCAGATACGCGACCAGCTTGTCGTACTCGGCGCGCTTGCCGCTGTTCAGCAGCATCAGCGGGTAGTCGGCGGTGATGATGCCTTCTTTCGGATACACCGGCACCAGCGGCTCGCTGAGCTTGCCGTTCGCATTCAACGACAGGATCACCGACTCGTAATTGATGATGCCGTCGACTTTCGACGGATCGGCGGCATAGGCATCGGCCAGCCAGCCTGAGGAGCCCGCCGTCATCCGCTGCCCCTGGAAGAAGGCCTTCAGCGCAGGATTCGACACGTCCGCTTCGGTGAGCGCATCGGGATTGGACGCGAGCGCCGCAGCAATGCCGATCACCGCCGTGAACCCGGTGTTGCTGGAAGTGGGGTTGGTCATGCCGAAGGTGAACTTGCCGGCGCTCGCGGCATCGGCGATGTCCTTCCAGGTCGGATCGTTCTTGTCCCATCCCAGGGTGACGGCCCTGGACTGCTTCACGCCGAGGATCACCGGCGAGAGCATGATCTTCTCCTGCGCGGCGATCCGGGCCTTGAGGTCCGGGTTCATGGCGAGGTACTTGCCGTGGCTCACCCACACCGCATCGAATTGTTCTCCGGCGTTGAGCTGATCGATCGCATCCAGCGTGCCCGCATAGCGGAAGCGGACATCGATGCCGGTCGCCTTGCGGATCTCGTCGCCGAGCTGGGTATCGACATCCTTCAGCTCGGAACCGGCCAGAATGGTGAAGGCATTGGCCGGCAGCGCACCGTCGTCATTGCCTGCGGAAGAATCGGAGCCGGACGAGCAGGCTGCGAGGATAACGAACGCTGCGGCGACGGCTGCACATTGCAAGATCTTCAAAAATCGTGTCATGGCATTGTGATCCGGAATGTGAGTAGACCTATCTCAAAATTACTGTGGACTGTCATCCCGAGCGAAGCGAGGGATCTGCTTGTCTTGAAGTGCATTGACAGCAGATCCCTCGCTTCGCTCGGGATGACATCACTATTCGTAGCGATGAGCGAATGCGCACTCATTTCCCGAGTGTGGATTCGATGCGCACGATCATGCGCTCCAGCAGATCGTAGGTCGGGGGATCGACCACATCCACCAAGGTCTGCGGCATCTCGATCTTGCGCGTCTTCGCTTCGGCGAACAGCGCGGTGTTGTCGATGCCGCGGAACCCGTAGCGGCTGGCGATCTTCTGCACCTCTGGATTGCGTTCGAACACGTCCGCGAAACGCGCGCCCTTGTCGGTCAATGCGACGATGGTGTGCTTGGTCAGCACCGTGGGCTGCGGATACAGCAACACCATGTCCGGATCGATGTTCGTATGTCGGAAGGCGTATTGCAGGAACTGCTGTTCGTAGACCATCACCAGCGGGCTCTTGCCCAGCTTCATAGTCACGTAATCCTCGAACGGGCCGGTCGAACTGGATTCCTGATAGCCCTGCTTCGAGAACAGACCGAGCAGACGATCGACGACCTGGTCGGCTGCGGCATCGCTGTCGACCACGTTGTCGCCGTTGGCGACATAGCTGACGAGAGCGAGATACATCGCCGCCGAATTGCTGGTGCGCACATCGGTGGTGCCGATCAGCACCGACTTGCTGACGGCATAGTTCGGATTGGGCTGCAGGTCCTTCCAGCGCGCGCCCTGCTCCATCATGTCGACGAGCTTGTGCATGTCGACGATGTAGTAAGCGCCGCCCTGCTTACGGACGATGCCGTTAGCCTCCAGTGGCGGCAGCAGCTGCTTCCAGCTGGCGACCGCCATCGGCGTGTAGAAACTGTTGCTCATCCGGCGCGAGCCGGTGGCGGTGGCGATCTTTTGGGCCGCAGCGACACCCGCAGGGTAGGCGACATCAAACTTCTTGAGGTCCGGATGGGTCGCGATCTCGCGCGAACCCGCTTTTTGCACGTCCAGCACGATGCCCTCGGCATCCAGCGCCTTCGCCAGATCGGGATCGCGCAGGAAATCCAGCTTCTCCGAACCGGTGAGGATGCGAACGGTCGTCTTGCCCGCCGCACCAGCGTTGGCCGCTGCAGCATTCGCGGCGTCCTGCCCGGCATTGGCGCTGGCCTGCTTGTCGCGGGCGGAGAACACGATGCCGAACACCACGCCGACCAGCAGCAGCAGCGCCAGCCCCGGACCCAGGAATTTCTTCATCAACGGTTCCCCTGCAGTAGACACATCAAGCGGCCCCCGACGGCCCACGACGGGCACCCGGGTCGTCAACGTCCAGGCCCCGGATCGGAATGCCCTTGCCGCGACAATACTCGATCGCCAGGCGCTCGATCAGATTGGACATGCTGCGGTTTTCCATCCCCGCCGCAAGCTCTAGGGCGTCGCGGACCCCGGGCTGGGTGCGAAAGGTGGTGGTGACGGTGCGGTTGGGGGGCTTGGACATCGGCGACAAGAATACATTCGATGGCAGTCTGCTGGACATTCAACAGCAGATGTATTCCGGTTTCATGACAGCGAGCGTGGGGCGGGCTCAAGCCCGCCACAACGGCGATCGACAGAGTCGGCTCCTGACTCGATGTTCCAATCAAGCGAGTCTGGCGGAGTTGCAGGGGGCCCGCTCGACGCGGCACTGAGGCTTACCCCCCGGGGCTACTGCTGTCACTGTTGACCCACCAGGTTTCTGAAACCAGGCCACTGACAACCTGCTGTCGCAGGTATTTCAGCAGCCGGCTGCGACCGCGACCGTCATCCACTCCAGCCGCAACAGCGAGCGGACCGTACACGATTCGCTGGCGTTTGATTTTTATTGCCTGCGATCAACACCCTCACCACAACAGGCTGGCGAATCTGCACCGTCGCTTCGGCGCGCAGCTTGCCGCGATCTTCTGACCATGCAGAAAAGAACGCGGCTCAAGGCTGAAGTACAGGCGCCGCCAGCCTTGACTTCGCGTCTCTGCTGGCGGTGAACCGCAACCTGTTCGCGAAAGCGCTACTGCCGCCATGATTGTGAGGTTCTATTCCGACTGCTGCGCAATGCGACGCTCATCGTGATCTCGATGTTGCTGTTGGTGGCCGCAGCACATCGTGGAGACTGCGCGGCTGCCGGTAGTGACGAAACTCGAGCACCCGTCGAGGGTGCATTGTCCGGACGCCGCCCAGGCGTTATCGTTGCCGACTTACGGGCCGTTCCGGGCCGCACCGCACGCAAAAGGATTCGAAGATGAAACCTACGCTGTCGTTCTGCATGCTCGCCGTGGCAGGTCTGGTCATACCATCCGCGCACGCCGCAAGAATCACCGCGTATTTCGACGACGGCAGCGCGGTGACCGTCGATAACATTTCTTCCTTCCCCGAATCGACGGTGCGTACGCTGGTGCTGGCAGCGGACCGTTCGACCCAGACCGGCTGTCCATTCAATGTGGCGAGGAAGGGGTTGATGAAGTCGGGCGACCGCGTGGTGGTCAGCGACCGCTACATCGCATGGCTCGATCTGACCCAAGGCGATGGCGTTGCCTATCCTGCGGGCATGTCGAACGGCTACACGCGTTCCGGTGAACTCGCGGGCTTCTGGTCGCTCGATCCCGCAACCAGCATGTTCAAGTATTTCACGCCGGCTTCACCGTACAACTGCTGGAACTGGCCGCGAAACGAGCTGCTTCCGGGCTCTGCATCACCCAACGGCGAGAAGTTCTGGTGGGACCGCTATGCGCCGCCGTCGGAGCACACGATTTCTGTGGTGACCGCGCTTGACCCTTCTGGCAACGGTGCAAACGACAGTTACACCTTCCTATCGACCGTGTATTCGCAGTCGGCCGGCAACGGCCAGTGGTCGCTGCCGATCGACGGTCGCGGCAACGGCGACGGCTCGGTCACATTCATGAGTACGGGACGGATGGTCGGCTGGAACGGTCAGGTCGACATCGTCGACGGCAACGACGGCAATGGCATCCAGGGCGTGATGAATTATGAACTGGAGCGCGTTTTCCGGTCGCGTGACATTCTCGTCGCATGGCGGTTTTCGCCGAGCAGGACGGTCAGCGCGAACAATCTCTACGTCTATTACTGGATCGCGCACGCGCCGGGGCAAGGTAATACCGGCAGCGGCTGTGGCGGCGTCGCTGAAGCGTTACGCCCACTGCGCACGTTCACCTCGTCCTGGTTCGCGCAGTCCTCTGTTCCGCTGGCCGCGTCCTTCGCGACGGGTGGCATGCCGGCGGGCACAACGTTCCCCGCCGGCCAGTCAGTCGCCATGATGCCCGGTGTGAAGTGCAACGCGGCACACGTGAATCAAGACCTCAACACCTGGCAGTCGGAGATCCGCGACAACACGGTGGTCGGCAACGGCACTTGGCTGCGCGCAGGCGAAAGCGCCAGCGTGTATTCCTCGACCCAGCGATACCTGACGCTGCTGAACCTGATGGGCTATCCCAATGGCACCGGCAGCAAAGAAAATCCCTATGACTTCCGCTTCAATCGCATGGTCGCCGCCAACGAGACCTGGGATGGCCACTACGGATTCGGAATCGTCAGCGGTCCGTACACCAATCGCAGCCATTACTCGACACTGTCCGCCGGCAAGTGGTATTCCGCGATCCACGCATTGACCAGCGACTACTGAGGCCACAGCCGCCGGATCGGCTCGCCGGACGGCAGCGACCGATCAGAACCACCCAACCTGCATCTCGAACGCGCTCGGCTCGGCTTCGCGCACCAGGCGCGCGGCGTGTTCGATCAGCGGCAGCTCGGTAGCGAAGAAGAAGCGGCAGGCCTGCAGTTTGCCGGCATAGAAATCGCGGTCGTCGCCGCTGGCGTTGGGCAATGCTTTCTGCGCGGCCGTTGCCTGCTGCAGCCACACCCAGCCAATGCTGAGATGACCGAGCACGGTCATGTAGTGCGAGGCATTGGCGAGCGCGCGGCGCACGTCGCCGGTCTGCATGCGCTTGGCCGCAGCTGCGGTGGCTTCGCCTGCCAGCTGCGCGGCGGCAGCGAGTTGTCGGGCCAGTAGTTCGAGCGCGTCGTCCACGCTCGCTTCGGCGCAGGTCTGCGCGATCTTGGCCATCAGCAGCTTCAGCGCTGCGCCATCGTTCATCATCGCCTTGCGGCCAAGCAGATCGAGCGCCTGGATGCCGTTGGTGCCTTCGTGGATCGGATTGATGCGATTGTCGCGATAGTTCTGTTCGACCGGATATTCGCGGGTGAAGCCGTAACCGCCGAGCACCTGCACCGCGAGTTCGTTGGCTTTGAGCGCGTAATCCGAACCCCAGCCTTTGACGATCGGCGTCAGCAGTTCCAGCAGCAGATGGCTGTCGCGCCGCACCGCTTCGTCGGGGTCGCGCGCGTGGTCGACCAGCATCGATGCGTAGTAGCCGAGATGCTCGGCGCCTTCCACGTACACCTTCTGCTGCAACAGCATGCGGCGCACGTCGGCGTGTTCGATGATCGCCACCGGCGGCGAAGTCGGGTCTTTCTGGTCGGGATGCCTGCCCTGCCTGCGCTCTTTCGCGTACTGCAGCGAATACAGATAGCCGGCGAGACCCTGCAGCACCGCGCCCATGCCGACGCCGATGCGCTCCTCGTTCATCATGTGGAACATGTAGCCGAGGCCCTGATGCGGTTCGCCGACCAGGAACGCGTCGCAGTCGCCGGCTTCGCCGAATTTCAGGAAGGTGTTGACGCTGCCACGCTGGCCCATCTTGTGGTTGAGGCCGGCGAGGCGCACGTCGTTGCGCGCGCCGCGGCTGCCGTCGGCGTTGACCTTCCAGCGCGGCACGATGAACAGGCTGATGCCGCGAACGCCGGCCGGCGCGCCGACGATTTTCGCCAGCACCAGATGGATGATGTTCTCGCCGAGTTCGTGGTCGCCGGCGGAGATCCACATCTTCGCGCCGGTGAGGCGGTAGCTGCCATCGGCCTGCGGTTCGGCGCTGGTCTTGATGTCGGCGAGCGACGAGCCGGCGTGCGGCTCGGACAGACACATCGTGCCGAAGTAGCGGCCTTCGATGATCGGCTGCATGTACAGCCGCTTCTGTTCCGGCGTGCCGTAACTCTCCAGCAGATTCGATACACCGCGCGCCAGCGCCGGATACGCAATCGTGCCGGGGTTGGCGGCCGAGAACATCGAATCGCAGGCCTGCGCGATCACGAACGGCAGCTGCATGCCGCCGGCCTCATAGTCGGCGAGCGCGGCGGCGAAACCGGCATCGTTGTAGGCCTGCACCGCTTCGCCGATCTCGGGGATCAGTTCGACCTTGCCGTCGACCATGTGCGGCTCGTTGAGGTCGGACTTGCGGTTGTGCGGCAGGAATTTTTCCAGCGCGATCTGATGGGCCAGATCCAGCGCCGCACCGAAGGTGTCCCGGCTGTGGTCGGCGAAGCGCGGGTATTCGCAGAGGCGATCCACGCCCAGCAGCTCATACAGCATGAAGTCGAGGTTGCGGCGGTTGGTCAACGGGCTCGCGTTCATGGGCTAGGATCGTCCTGGGTTCGATGGATCGTTTTGATGAGTCATTACTGGTGAGTCATTTGAGCATTACGACTCATCTGGCGTCAAATCATCGAAATGTCTACACTCCGCCCATGCCCCCCAACCCCGCCACCGCCGATCACGGCACCCGCCTGGCCCAGGCCCTGCGGGAGGCGCCGCCGGTCCGCGCCACGCCGCTGGACCTGTACCAGCTGGCCCGGCGGGACTGGCTGGCTGGCGAGCGCATCGACATCGGCGCCCTGGCCGCCCGGCTGAACATCGGCCGCGCCACCGCCTTCCGCTGGGTCGGCAGCCGCGATCTGCTGCTCAGCGAGATTCTGTGGTCGCTCTGCGACGAGTTGATGACCGCAACCGCCGCCCGACAGCGCGGTCGCGGCGCGCACCGGGTGGCGGCGATCTGCGAAGCCGCTGTCCGCGCGCTGGTCGATTTCGAACCACTGCGGCGCTTCGTACGCAGCGATCCCGAATACGCCGTGCGCCTGCTCACCTCCAAGCTCGGCCCCGTGCAGGGCCGCGCGATCGAACGCGTCCGCGCGCTACTGCAGCACGAAGCGGATCGCGGCGCGCTGGTGCTGCCGCTGGCGGTGGACACCCTCGCCTATCTGATCGTGCGGCTGTGCGAGTCGTTCGTGTATGCCGACGTGACCAGCGACCAGCAGGTCGATGTCGCCGATGCCGGACTCGCGATCGAACTGCTGCTATCGGGGCGCGTCGTGCCACGGCGCGCGGCGCGACGCGCGACCAACGATTCCGACAAAACATTGTCTGCGGCGAACACTTCGCCATCACCTACTTTCCCTTCTTCTTCCAACAAGCCCTCCAGGAGCAAGCGATGACGACCCGATATGCGGTGGACGATGGCGTCGCAGTACTGACGCTCGACAACCCGCCGGTCAACGGCCTTGGCTACGACACCCGCCGCGCGCTGGTCGCGGGGCTCGATCAGGCCTTGGCCGATCCCGCCATCGTGGCGGTGGTGATCAACGGCGCCGGCAAGTCCTTCACCGGCGGCGCCGACATCCGCGAGTTCGGCAAGCCTGCGGCGATGCAGGAACCGAATCTGCTGTCGGTGATCTCGGCGTTCGAGGCCAGCACCAAGCCGGTGGTGATCGCGATCCACGGCGTGTGCATGGGCGGCGGGCTGGAACTCGCATTGGGCTGCCATTACCGGCTCGCTTCGCCGGGCACGCAAGTGGCGCTGCCGGAAGTGAAACTCGGACTGGTGCCCGGTGCCGGCGGCACCCAGCGGCTGCCGCGCGCGATCGGGCTGGAGCCGGCGATGAACATGATCGTTTCGGGCAATCCTGTCGCGAGCGAAGCGTTGGCGGCGATTCCCGGACAGGTGCTGTTCGATCGTATCGTCGACGGCGATCTGCTGACGGCCGCAAAACAGTTCGCCCGCGAGCGTGGCGCCGAAGCCGTCCCGCATCCGCGCATGCGCGACCGCCGCGTCGCGCATGCGAATGTCGAAGGTTTCGTGCTGTTCACCCGCACCACCGTCGGCGCGATGGCGAAGGACTATCCCGCCGCGCAGCGCTGCGTGGACTGCGTCGAAGCCGCCGCGCGCAAACGCTTCGAAGATGGCATGAAATTCGAGCGCGACACCTTCGCCGCGCTGATGATGTCGCCGGAATCGCGCGCGCTGCGGCATGCGTTCTTCGCCGAACGTGCCGCGTCGAAAATCGCCGATGTGCCCGACGACACCCCGCAGCGCGAGGTGCGCAAGGTCGGCGTGATCGGCGCGGGCCTGATGGGCGGCGGTATCGCGATGAATTTCCTCAATGCCGGCTTGCCGGTGACGATTCTGGAAACAAAAGAGGAAGCGCTGGACCGCGGTGTCGCCACCATCCGCAAGAACTACGAAGGCAATGTCCGCAAAGGCAGCCTGAGTGAAGCCAAGTTCGAAGCGCGTATGGCGCTACTGCAGCCGACGCTGGACTATGCGGACCTCGCCGATTGCGATCTCATCATCGAGGCGGTATTCGAAGAGATGGGCGTTAAACAATCGGTGTTCGAACAGCTCGATAACGTCGCCAAACCCGGTGCGATTCTGGCATCGAACACGTCGACGCTGGATCTCGACAAGATCGCATCGTTCACCAAACGCTCGCAGGACGTGATCGGCCTGCATTTCTTCAGCCCGGCGCACGTGATGAAGCTGCTGGAAGTGGTGCGCGGCAAGGCCACCGCGAAAGACGTGCTGGCCACGGCGATGGCGGTGGCGAAGAAGATCCGCAAGACTGCGGTGGTGTCCGGCGTGTGCGACGGTTTCATCGGCAACCGCATGATCGAGCAGTACAGCCGTCAGGCGATGTTCCTGCTGGAAGAAGGCGCGCTGCCGGCGCAGGTGGATGCCGCAGCCGAACGCTTCGGTTTCATGATGGGACCGTTCCGGATGAGCGATCTTGCCGGCAACGACATCGGTTGGGCGATCCGCAAGCGCCGCTATGTCGAACAACCGGAACTGACCTACTCGGCTGTCGCCGACCGCCTGTGCGAACAGGGCCGCTTCGGCCAGAAGACCGGCGCCGGCTGGTACGACTACAAGCCCGGCGATCGCAAGGCGCATCCGAGCGCCATCGTCGACGCGCTGATCGTCGAACACTCGAAGAACGCCGGCATCGCACGGCGCAAGATCGGCGATACCGAAATCGTCGAGCGTCTGGTCTATGCCCTGGTGAACGAGGGCGCGAAGATTCTTGAGGAAGGCATCGCTGGAAAAGCCGGCGATATCGATATGGTCTATCTGTTCGGTTACGGCTTCCCGCCGTTCCGCGGCGGGCCGATGCGCTACGCCGACGAGATCGGTGCGTTCAACGTGGTGCGTGCGATGCGTCGCCACGCGGAGGCCGACGGCGAAAACCGCCAAGCCGGCGCGTGGGAGCCCGCACCGCTGCTGGCGGCGCTGGCCGCCGACGGCAAGACCTTTACCTGATCGCTTCGGCACATCGCCGACAAGCAACGTATTCGACCAAGGAATCCACCATGACCGACGCCGTCATCGTCTCCACCGCGCGCACCGCTCTGGCGAAAAGCTGGAAGGGCGCTTTCAACATGACCCACGGCGCCACGCTCGGCGCACACAGCGTGCAGCACGCCATCGCGCGCGCCGGCATCGACCCGGCCGAAGTCGAAGACGTGCTGATGGGCTGCGCCAATCCCGAAGGCGCGACCGGCGTGAACATCGCGCGGCAGATCGCGCTGCGCGCCGGCTGCCCGGTGAGCGTACCGGGCATGACCATCAATCGCTTCTGCTCCAGCGGCCTGCAAACCATCGCGACTGCAGCGCAACGCATCATCGCCGGCGAGGGCGATGTCTTCGTTGCAGGCGGTGTGGAAAGCATTTCCTGCGTGCAGGGCGTGATGAATCAAACCATGCTCGGCGACCCGTGGCTGGCGGCGAACAAGCCCGAGCTGTACTGGAACATGCTGCAAACCGCCGAGCAGGTGGCGTGCCGCTACAAGATTCCGAAAGAGCGCCAGGACGAATATGGCGTACGCAGCCAGCTCGCGGCGGCGGCGGCGCAGGCGGCCGGCAAGTTCGACGACGAGATCGTGCCGATGACGGTGACCATGGGCGTCGCGGACAAGGCCAGCGGACAGCTGTCGAGTCGCGAGGTCACCATCGCAGCCGACGAAGGCATCCGCGCAGACACCACGCTCGAAGCGGTGCGCGGCATTCGCCCGGCGACGCCAGGCGGTGTGATCACCGCCGGCAACGCTAGCCAGTTCTCCGATGGCAGCTCGGCCGCTGTGGTGATGAGTGCGACGCTGGCCGAACAGCGCGGCCTGCAGCCGCTCGGCATTTTCCGTGGCTTCGCGGTGGCCGGCTGCGAGCCCGACGAAATGGGCATCGGCCCGGTGTTCGCGGTGCCGAAACTGCTGAAGCGCGCGGGCCTGAGCGTCGACGACATCGGACTGTGGGAACTCAACGAAGCGTTCGCGGTGCAGGTGCTGTACTGCGCGGACACACTGGGCATTCCGATGGAGCGGTTGAACGTCAACGGCGGCGCGATCGCGGTCGGTCATCCTTATGGCGTATCGGGCGCGCGACTGGTCGGGCATGCGCTGATCGAAGGCCGGCGTCGCGGCGTGAAATACGTGGTCGTGACAATGTGCATCGGCGGCGGGCAGGGCGCGGCGGGGTTGTTCGAGGTGGTGTGAAATCCGTAGGGCGGGTCTTGCACCCGCCACTTGCCGAACCACAACGACCGATCACGCAGTCAGGCACAATTTCACGGACAGTCTGATGCGAAGCCGTCGTTTCACTCGATAGGCGGGTGCAAGACCCGCCCTACGCACTGCGGGATACGTGACTATGTCTATCGCAAAGTGACTATTCATAGATAAGCCCTATCAATACAGAAAGCCGGCGCAAGCCGGCCTTCTGCTGTGCGACGCAGACGCTTTCGTATGGTTGAGTTACTCAGGCCTTCCTTGATGTGCGACCCAAGTGGGTGCTTGCAAATTCTTAACATAACTTCCATAGCATCTACATGGCACCGTAATCGGATACAGTCCGATCACCGAGCAAGAAGCGAAGCAGGATGCGCGGCAATGGCGATTACGCGCATGGAAAGCACGCAAGGAGGCAAGGCATGCCGCAACGCATCGACCGTATCAGAACCCTGGCTGCGGGCTCGCGTTTCCGCGTCGGTCCGGTTCTGGTCCATCCGGAGCGGTTGGCGATCGAACGTGATGGCGTGGAGATCTCGCTCGAACCGCGCATCATGGAATTGCTGGTCGCGCTGGCGGAACACGCCGGCGATGTCATCGGCGCGGAACAACTGTTGATCGAAGTCTGGCGCGGCACGTTCTACGGAGACAATCCCGTTCACCGTGCGATCGGGGTGCTGCGTCGGCAGCTCGGCGACGATACCAACAGCCCCGTTTTCATCGTAACGATTCGCAAGCGCGGATACCGGCTGAAGGTGTTGGGGGTGACGACTGGGGCTGGTGAAATGGAGAGGTTTGGGTTGGCGGGGTTGTCATAGGATGCGCATTGGCGAAACTTGCTTTCGATTGATTGCATATTTTAAAAAAGCGCTGGGAGACTCGCGCTTTTTTTGTGGCTGTTGGTTTGGGTCTGTCGGTGTTGCGTGAGATTTTCTGGAAGATTTATTGCGGCTGTTGATATTGCAATATTCCGATTTTAGACTCGATGCACAGTCGCGTTTTGTGAGTCACAAGCTTAAGGCAACGCTGCAAAAGTACCAGCAGATCTGATCTTGCGGTAAATTTCACGCATGGCTAAACAGCAGACCCTTGCGATGGCAGAAGATGGCGCTCATCGCGCAAGGCCGCGTCGGCAATCGACCGAGGCGGATCGAACCGCGCGCCGTTAAACGAAGGCCAAAACCATATCCACTACTGACCAAACCGCGTGCGGTTGCTCGCGAAGCCGTCAGAGTTCACGGCCACCCGAAAAAGCTTAAGTAAGTGCCATTCGACTCTGACCCCAAACATTCACCGCCCAAGCCATGGTGGACATGGCGACAGCAGGTTGCGCACCGCGCTCATTCAAGGCGCGCGTGCCATCGCCTGGTGGGCGCATTGCGTCTTCGTCAACGCTGGCAATCCGGTGACATCGGCAAAATTTAGCCGCTCAAACGCTCGCCTCGTAGCGCACGCAGTTGCGCCCCGCTGTCTTGGCCAGATAAAGCTGGCTATCGGCAGCGGCAATCAGTGTTTGCGCGGTAGAGTCGACTTGGCTGCAGGCAAGGCCCACCGAGATGGTGACGCCCGGGAGAAGGCGACCGTCGGGGTAGGCGATTCGGCGCTTTTCCACGCTGACACGGATACGTTCTGCGACTCCGATGGCGTCGCTGAGGGCGATGTTGGGCAGCAGCACGAGAAACTCCTCCCCGCCATATCGGGTAGCGAAATCAAACGGGCGCAAGGTTTTTTTCAGCACCTGGCCGATGGCAATCAACGCCTGATCGCCGCCCAGATGCCCCTGGCTGTCGTTGTACTTTTTGAAATGATCGACGTCAATCAGCAGGATGCACAGCGAACCTTCAGCGCCAACGGACTGTTGGTGCAGGCGCACCAGGGCGTTGTCCAGCCAGCGCCGGTTATAAAGTTGGGTCAGGCCATCAACATAAGCGTGGTCGGTCAGTTCTTCGATTTGCCCGCGGTCGGTGACGATGCGCTGAGCGTTGGCCTTCATCCAGACGGCCAATGACCGCAATAGGTTACGCGCCATCGGACCGACATCGGCCATCACGCTTTCGATCAGATCGCGATGGATCGGCAGCACGGTACTGACGCTCTTCGCGACGACATACGCGGAGGGCACGACAGGATCGATGATGGACATTTCGCCGACCGAGAGACCCGGGTGTATTTCACGGATCGGCGCGGAATCGCAGGTGCCAAAATGCACCGTCAGCAGCCCGGAAAGCAGGAGATAGAGGTGATGGTTTTCGCGTTCCGGCGAAAGCAAAACCTGCCCCGCCGCAAGTTCCTGCGGCATGGCTTCGCTCAGAATCCGTTCGATAATCGCAGTCGGAACGTCGCGAAACAGCTCGATCTGCCTGAGATCATGAAAAATCGGAGTCATGTTTCGTCCTTAAATGTCGTCGCGCGAACTCGGATCAAGTCCTGCTGCCGTCAGCAGCGACCACCTGTGCGCCTTGATTCTGGAAGGAAAGTACGCCAGCATCACAACGTATCTAATGATAGGGGCATAAGGTCATGACTGATATAAGCAAGCTCTCGGCTCTGTTCGACAAGCTCGGCAGCGACGACGCGTTCCGCCAGCGGCTGCAGTCCGATCCCGCGTCGGCCCTAGCGGAATTCGGGATGGCCGTCCCCGCCGGCATGGACACCGCCGATGTCGAGCTTCCGAGCAAGGAGGAGGTCCAGGCGAAGAAGGCCGCGTGGCTGCAGCATGCACAGGCCGAGCCCAACCAATCCTTTGCAATGCACATCTACCTCAAGTAAGTGACCGCGAGCGTGGTCCTGCGTCACTACCAGCGACGCGGGCCGATCTTTTTGGAGTGCGGTGACCGGCTCTGGATTGACCCACTGCACCTGCTTGCGGGCAAGTTGACGCCGCGACGACTGCCGCTGATCCGCGTCTATGCTCCGCCTGTGGCCGCACCGATCGAGATCGACGCGCTGGCTGCCGCGTGCCTCGGATCGATCGCGTTCGGTTGCCCGGGCGTCATTCCCGAGTGGCTCCAGAACCTCGACGGCGTCGAGACCGCGTTGCACGTGCTGCTCAAGCACGGGCTGATCGAGGCACCGGATGAAACGGCGCTGCCTGCGAACGTTGCGCTGGAACCGGCGCCGTTCGACGATTGGCATGGCCCGGCAGTGCTTTATCACTACGCGTCGCGCTGGAGCGGAATCATCGCGCGCGATCAAGTGCCGACGGATCCAGCCAGCGCCGCGCGCGCGTTCGATGCCAGCCACGCAGCCTTCGAGCAGCAGGCGCGCGCGCGCGGACTCCCGCCGTCGCATCAGCCCGACCGCGGCGACACCCGCACGGTGATCGCACTGCCGCGCACGCCGGCGACTGCCCTCGACGAACTGCTGCGGGCGCGTGAAACCCATCGGCTGTACCGCACCGACAGGCCGCTAGCGCTGGCGCAGGCGGCTCGCGTGCTGCACCGCGCCTTCGGCACGATCGGGGTCGTCGCGCTCGGAGGTGGCCTGCATGCGCTGCGCAAGCACGCGCCCTCCGGCGGTGGAATGCACCCGGTCGAGGCTTACCCGCTGGTCGTGGATGTCGATGGCCTTGCGTCCGGCTGGTACCACTATCGCGCCTGCGAACATCGGTTGGCGCCGGTGAAGGCAGTCGCGCGAGACGCCGCGCGGCGCGAGGTAGAGCGCCTGACGGCGGGACAGAGCTACTTCGCGACGGCGCCGATGGTCGTCGTACTGACGCTGCGCTTCCCTCGCCATCACTGGAAGTATCCACAGCATGCGCGTGCCTATCGGGTGATGCTGCTGGAAGCTGGGCACCTAGGCCAGACGTTCTACCTGGCGGCGACCGAAGCCGGGCTGGGCGCGTTCTTCACCGCAGCGGTGAACGACGCCGACATCGACGTCGAGCTCGGGCTGGACGGAGTCGAGGAGGGCGCGATCGCGATCGTAGGATGCGGCGAGCCTTCCACGGAAGGGCGCGCCCTGCGACTGTCGAGCTACGTCGAGGGCGGCTGAACGGCAGGAGGGCGTGGCGCCTGCATTGCCAGCACATGCATCCGGCGCCACGCCAGCAGGTTGGGCAGCTGAGTGGAAAAGTAGTTGTAGGCTTCGCCGAGCGCGCGATGCAGTTGCGCGTGTTCGCTGTCGAGAGTCACGCGCAACGCATCGAAGTCGCCCATCGCGTGTTGTGCGGCGGCCGTCAGTTCACTGGCCAAGAACAGCGGCGCCCGCAGTCGCGAATCGTGGCTGGCTTGGATCGCCAAGTCGTAGCGTCTGGCCGCGAAGTGTCGCCAGCCTTCCACCAGTTGTGCGGCGGCTTGCAGGGCCGGATATCGCTGCCAGCGTCCGGTGGCCGCGACCACCGGCCCGAGGGCATCCATCTGTACGGTTTGCCCGCGGCGGCTGGCGCCGATCATCATCAGCATCAGATCCATCCGCGGCACCACCATCGCGCCGCCGACGTCGGCTTCGACGTCCCTCATCACGGCTGACAGCAGCGCGTCGAACGCGCCCTGCTCGCGCTCGCCTTGGAACGAGGTCGTCGCTAGGTGGAAGCGTGAGCGCGCAGCGACGCGTGACGCGGCGGGGAAGTCGATCTCCGTGGCGCGCGCGGCAAGCCGGTCAGCAATGGCGAAGGCGGCATCAAGGTCGTCCTGCGCCACCGCCAGCAGGATGCCAGCCTCGGCCAGTTCGGTCTCCACGCCGGGCGCCTCGCCGGGCTTCTTGAAACGCTCGAGCAGCTTGCGCGCGCCGGCATGGTCGGCGGTCGCTAGCAGCGCCCTCACCATTCCGAAATGCACCGGGTCCTCGTACGCGGCTAAGCTGGAATCAAACGCCGCGATCGACTCTGCGGTCAGGCCCAGCGCGAGATTGAGGTAACCGAGGTTGTGCTGCGAGCGGTACTGCCACGGGTTCGGGATGCGCACGACTTTCAACAGCGTTTCGCGTGCTTCGTCGTAACGCCCGAAATGGGCCCAGTCGATCCAGCCGACGTTGTTGCCTGCTGCTGCGTCGTCCGGAAACACGGTGTACATCGCCGACCAGCGGGCGCGCATTTCGTCTGGAGTCGCGAGAGCCGCGAGGCAAGCCTCGGTGTACATCTGCTCGCGTCGGCTCAGGCGGTCGGCGGACTCGATCGCACGCCGCCAGTTCCTTTCCGATAGGCGCGCATCGTAGCGCGAGATCATCTGGATCGTACCGAGCTTCGCATACGCGCTGGCAAATTCAGGATCGATCGCGATAGCCTGCTCAAGCAGGTGCATGGCGCCTACAGCGTCGCGCTGGCGCACGAGCAGCTCGGCCTTGGAGTACAGCTGCAGCGCCGACATGTCGGCAGTCGTAACTTTCGCCAGCGGGCGCGAATCCTTGACGATCGCTTCGACCGATTCGCCTAGGGTCTTGCGCACCTGCGTCGCGAGGTCGTCGAGCGCAGCGGAGAGGTGCGCGACGCTGGCGACGGCGACCGAATGGGTCTGCACCACGCGGTCCTTCCATGGATCGATGATCGTGGCACTCAGCCGGTGCCCGATCTCGATCGGATCGATCGCCGGCAGGATCACCGCTTCGGCGCGCTCGCGCTGCGCGATCTCGATCGCCGACTTGCGGTCGATGCGCTGTCCCGCGCTGCGTCGCATCCGCATCAGAGTTTCGCGCACCGCAGCGTCGTTGAGAACGTAGGCGAAGCGCGACTGTTCGAGCGCGATGCGGAACGTGGTCTGCAGGACCTGCGCGAGCGCCTCGTCACCGACACGGTCGTCCCAGTCCGACAGCACCAGCCAGCTCGCGCGCGGAAATTCGAAACGGATGTGCTCGCGCCAAATCCAGATTCCGCCGGGAATCGCGGCCGCAGTCGCCGCGACCGCAGCCGCGCCCAGCAGGTTGCGCCGCGCCTGGCGGCGCAACGACACGATCTTCGGCGAATCCAGCGGCTCGCGCGGGCGCGACCTAGCACCGGCTCCCACTTCGAAGACCTGGATCGGTTCCTTGACACCCTTCAGCCGGTAGCGGCCATGCGTGTGCCAGTGCAGGTCTAGCTCCGACGGCAGGTGGCGCAGGCATTCGTGCGGCCCGTCCTTCATCGCCGCTTCAGACAACAGCGTCTGGCCGGCGTGTGCCGCCGACATCAGCCGCGCCGCGACCGGTTTCGCCATCCCCGCAACTTCAATCAACTTTGCGCCGCGCGCGACGTCCTCGGCGCTGTGGCGCTGCAGGATCACCTCGCTGGTATGGATGCCAATCCGCGCCTCCAGCGGCATCGGCAGCGTGTGCGACAGTTCGGCCAACTTACGATGGTATTCGGTCGCGAACCCGACCGCTTGCCACACCTGCGGGAACAGGAACAGGAAGCCGTCGCTCTTGTCGATCTCCAGGCCCTCGTAACGGCGCGCCAAGGTACGGCCCACCTCGTCCTCCACCGCCAGCAGGCGCGCGGCCTCATGATCACCAAGGCGCTCGAACATCGCGGTGCTGTCCACCAAGTCCGACACCAGCAGGGTGCGGACGATGGAGTGCTCGATTTCGGGACTGGCGGGGTCGGACGTCATGGCTGTTCGCGAAGACATGAAGGCTCGAAGATCTTACAAGCGAGCATGACGCAGCGCAGATCGCAGCGCAAGCGCCTGCACCGGCGGACTCGGCGGGAAGCATGCAATGCACTGCTAAGTGATGGACAACGCTGGATGTGCTCGACTACGAGTGACTAGAACTGGAACGAGAACCGGGACACCCATAATTCTCCATGCTGCATTGCCCAGCGCGACACGGCGCTCGGCTGCGAGGCGGTTCTGCTGATTTCTGACCTGAACCGGCGACAAGTATCCCCACCCGCAACTGATTCTCCCTTGCGGGTGGGTTCTCGCCACCATGAAGTCTAATTCCAACATCTATGCTGAGAAAACGCGCAGATGCAGCACCACCAACGCGCAGCCTGCTTCATGCGCAAAGTCCTGCGCCAAGAGCGCGATGGATTCCTGATAGTCGCTGCGGTGAGGGGGCAGGATGATCTCTCCCACGGTCTACCAGTGACTGGCCATAAGCGACGGTGGTCCCTCCACTCCGACTGGCACAACATACAAGCGACGGCTTTTAACAGCCGAATGGCTGGTCAAGTCGCGACCGCTTTCGGATAGTCGTTCAGCCGTCTGTCGCGACTCCCGTCGCTCCTAGAATGTTCCTACGATGCTTATCCGCCCTGAGCCGTCGCTTCCGTTTGGGCTTCCGCAAAATCGCCGGCCAGCGCCTTGTAGAGCGCCGCCAGTGCGGTGGTGCGCGCGGTCTGCGCCTGTACCGCCGAATCTTCGAGTTCGATCCGCGCCTGCTCGGTCTGCAGCAGCGACAGCAGATCGTCGGCGCCGGCCTCGAAGCGCATGCGCGAGAGGCCTCGCCTGCGGCCTTGGCGGCGTTGCCCAGTTCGGTCGACGACCGGTTGCTGGCGCGATATCCCGCGAGTGCGTTCTCGGTTTCTTCCAGTGCGCGCAGCACCGTCTCGCGGTACAGCGCCTCGCTGCCGTCGGCGCGCGCTTCGGCCGCTTTCACGTACTGCCTGACGCGGCCGAAATCGAGAAAGCGCCACGTCAAGGTCGGCCCCCATTCCCAGCGTTCCGAAGCCATCGAGCCGATCGCCGATGCCGCTTGACCGGTCCAACCAAACGCACCGTTGAAAATCAGCTTCGGGAAGAACTGCGCCACTTCTTCGCCGACATCGTTGTAGGACGCTGCGAGGCGGCGTTCGGCCGCTTCGATATCGGGACGACGCCTCAACCAGGTTTCGGGCGTGCCGATCGTGACCATCTCGGGCAATACCGGAAACCCGACCGATTCGCCGACCTGCTCGCGCACCTGCGCGACCGGCTGCGCGGTGAGCACGGCGAGCCGCTGCTCGTTGCGTACCAATTCGACCTCGCGCTCGGGCAATGCTGCAGCGAGCGCGTCGCGCTGCGATGTCGCCCGCGACAGATCCAGATTGTTCAATCGGCCGTTGTCGGCCAGCACCTGCGTCACCCGCAGCACCTCATCGGCAGCGGCAAGATTTTCCTTCGCCAGCGCCAAACGCCGCTGCGCGCCGCGCAGCGAGAAGTAAGCCTGCGCGGTTTCCGCGACCATGCTCAAGCGGGCACCGCGCAGCGCGGCGGCATCGGCATCGCGACGGGCATGGATCGCGCGGCTGGGATTGCGCAAACCACCGAACAGATCAATCTCCCAGCTCGCGTCGAAACCGGCTCGATATACGTCGCTGTTGCCCTGCGTAGGCGGAATGAACGGGTCGTCGCCACTGGGCTTGCTGCGCGTGACGCCTGCGCCTGAGGTGACGGTGGGGAACAGACTGAAGAAGGACAGCCCGGCCAGCGAACGCGTTTCCTCGAAGCGCGCCTGCGCTTGGGCGATCGTGGTGTTCGCCTCCAGCGTGCGGGCGATCAGCCGGTCCAGTGTCTGATCATCGAACGCCTTCCATACAGACGTGCCGGGCGCCGCATCGCTTTGCTCCGCGCTGCCCTGATCGAAGACGGTCGGCAGCGGCACGTCGGGACGGACATACTTCGGCCCGACGGTACAACCGGCGAGCAGCGTGGCGGCGAGCGCCAGGGTCAGCGCATTGCTGCGCATGACGTTGCGACGTATGACGTTGCGACGCATGACACTACGAAGCATGAGATTACGAAGCATGCGGAGCCTCCTCTTCGATCGCGCGTCCGGCGCCATTGGCCTTGCGGCGTTCGACCAGTTTGCGGATCACGACGTAGAACACCGGGGTGAAGAACAGGCCGAAGAAGGTGACACCGAGCATGCCGAAGAACACGGTGACGCCCATGACGTGGCGGACCTCCGCGCCGGCGCCGCCGGCGAACACCAGCGGCAACACGCCGGCGATGAATGCGAAGCTGGTCATCAGGATCGGGCGCAGACGCAGCCGGCACGACTCGATCGCCGCATCGACGATACTGCGGCCCTGATGCTCCAGATCGCGGGCGAACTCGACGATCAGGATCGCGTTCTTGCAGGCCAGACCCATCAGCACGATCAGACCGATCTGGGTGAAGACATTCATGTCGATGAACGTCGGTGGCGCGGACACCGGCGGCGGTGGAATCCATCCCAAACCGATCTGCAGGCCGAACCAGAGGCCGGTGACGGTGTTGAGCGCCCACAGACCGGCGAGCGCGGACAGCATGCACATCGGTACGATCAGAATCACCGCCAGCGGCAGCGACCAGCTTTCGTACAGTGCGGCGAGCACCAGATACACCAGCAGCACGCACAGCGGAAACACCAGGAACTGCGCATTGCCCTGATTGATCTGCTGATAGGTCAGACCGGTGTATTCGATCTTCATCCCGCGCGGCAGCACCTGCGCGGCCTTGTCGGTGGTGATCTGCACGGTCTGCGCCGCCGCGATATCCGGGGTGCGCGGGCCGCCCTGGAAATCCGCAGCGGCATAACCGTTGTAGCGGATCACCGGATCGGGGCCGAAGCTCGGCTTCAATTCGACCAGACTGCCCAGCGGCACCATCTGACCCATCGCGTTGCGCACCTGCAGCCGCGCGACGTCGCTGACTTCATCGCGGAACGGCGCGTCGGCCTGCGCATAGACGGAATAGGTGCGCCCGAACAGGTTGAAATCGTTGACGTAGGCCGAACCGAGATAGACCTGCAGCGTGTCGTACACATCGGTCAACGCAAGACCGCCTTCCTTGATCTTGTCGCGATTGACGATGGCATCCAGCTGCGGCACGTTCGACTGGAAAGTCGAGAGCATCGAGCCCGGCCCGAAGCCCGGCTCCGCCGCGAAGGCACCCGACAGGTTCTGCACCTGCGCGTTCAATTCGCCGTAGCCGGCGCGGCCGCGATCCTGCACGTAGGCTTCGACGCCCGCCGCATTGCCATAACCCGATACCGGCGGCGGCATGAACGCGAACGCGAGGCCATCCTGCAGACCGTCGAACTTCATCGACAGCTCCGCAGCAATGCCCGCAGCCGGTTTCGGCAGATCGCCGGGCTCGTCCAGGCCCACGAACATCACGCCGATGTTCGGCGTGCTGACGAAGTGGATCGGATTCAGGCCCGGAAACTGCACGACATCGGCGACGCCCGGCGTGGCCAGCGCGATCTCGCCCATGGTGCGCATCGCCGCTTCGGTGCGTTCCAGCGTGGCGCCTTCGGGCAGGATCACCCCGGCGAACAGGTACTGCTTGTCCTGCACCGGAATGAATCCTGCGGGGACGCGGGTGAAGCTGAAAAGCGCGGCTGCAACCAGAAAGCCGTAGATGATCAGCAGCCGCGGCGCGCGCGCGATGGTGCTGCCGATACGGCCGGAGTAGGCATCGCTGCGACGCTTGAAGACCCGGTTGAACCAGCCGAAGAAGCGGCCGAAGATGCGGTCGATGACGCGGGCGAGTGCGTCTTTTTTCGCACCGTGAGGCTGCAGCAGTACTGCGGACAGCGCCGGCGACAGGGTCAGCGAATTGAACGCCGAAATCAGCACCGAGACCGCGATCGTCACCGCGAACTGGCGGTAGAACTGGCCGGTCACGCCATCGATGAAGGCGATCGGCACGAACACAGCCGCCAGTACCAGCGAGATCGCGACGATCGGCCCCGCCACTTCGCTCATCGCCTTGTGCGCGGCTGCGTTGGGAGACAGCCCCTCTTCGATGTGACGCTCGACGTTCTCGACGACCACGATGGCGTCGTCGACGACGATACCGATCGCGAGCACCAGCCCGAACAGGGTGAGGACGTTGATCGAGTAGCCCAGCATCAGCAGCACGGCGAAGGTGCCGACGATCGACACCGGCACCGCCAGCAGCGGGATGATCGAGGCGCGCCATGTCTGCAGAAAAATCACCACCACCAGCACGACCAGCGCAATGGCTTCGAGCAGGGTCGAGATGACCGATTCGACCGACTTGCGCACGAACACTGTAGGGTCGTAGACGACTTCGTAGCTCACGCCCTCCGGAAAGCCGGCCTTGAGCTCCGCCATCCTGGCGCGCACGGCGTCGGACAGCGCGATCGAATTCGCGCCCGGAGCCTCGAAGATCACGACCGCCGCAGCCTCTTTGTTGTTGAGCAGCGAACTCGATGCATACGTATTGGCGCCAAGCTCGATCCGCGCCACATCGCGGAGCCGCGTCACCGCACCATCCGCAGTCGATTTCAGCACGATCGCGCCGAATTCCTCCGGCGACTCAAGACGGCCGCGCGCATTCACCAGCAATTGCACCGAGGCGCCTTTGGGCTGCGGCGATGCGCCGATCGCGCCAGCGGAGACCTGCACGTTCTGCTCGCGGATCGCACCGACGATATCCAGCGCGGTCAACCCACGCTGCGCCGCCTGGTCGGGATCGATCCAGACGCGCATCGCATAGTTGCCCGCGCCGAACACCTGCGCATTGCCCACACCGCTCAGGCGCGCAAGCTCATCGCGCACGTTCAAGGTGGCGAAGTTCGACAGATACAAACCGTTGTAACGCGCATCCGGCGAGGTGATGTGCACGACCATGGTGATGTTCGGCGAGGCTTTCGCCGTGGTCACGCCCAGCGCGCGCACAGCATCCGGCAATCGTGGCAACGCCTGTGCGACGCGGTTCTGCACCTGCACGGCGGCGGTGTCGATATCGGTGCCCAGCTTGAAAGTGACCGACAGCGACATCGTGCCGTCCGAAGCCGCTGCGGACTTCATGTAAATCATGTTCTCGACGCCGTTGATCGCCTCTTCCAGCGGTGCGGCGACGGTGTCGGCGATCGTTTTCGGATTGGCGCCGGGATAGATCGCCGTGACCTGCACGGTCGGCGGTGCGACTTCGGGATATTCGGTGACCGGCAGATTCGGAATCGCGATCAGGCCGGCGATGAAGATGACGATGGACAGGACTGCGGCCAGGATCGGCCGGTCGACGAAAATGCGTGAGATATCGGCGCGCGCCATGGTTTAACCCTCGCCGCCGCCGGCCGGCGCTTTCGCGGGCTGCGGTGGTGCAGTGTTGGGTGCGTCCATCGGTACGTTGACCGGCGCCAGAGGCGCGCCGGGAAAAAAGATCTTGCGCATGCCGTTGACGACGACGCGGTCGCCTGCCGCCAGTCCGGATTCCACCGTCACCAGACCATCGATTTCCGGACCCAGCACGATGTCCTTGCGGATGGCGGCATCGCCTTTGCCGACGATGTAGACGAACTTGCGGTCCTGATCGTTCAACACCGCCTGCGGATGGATCAGCAATGCCTCGTGTTCTCCCGACCCGAGCAGCCGGACGCGGGCGAACAGGCCCGGCGTGAATGCGCCATCGGGATTCGCGAGTTCGGCGCGGGCGCGAATCGTCCCGGTGCCGGGATCCAGCGCGTTGTCGACGAACACCACCTTACCCTCATGCGGAAAACCGGTTTCGTTGGCGAGCGCGACGCGAACGGGATTGGCGCTATCGCGCGAGCTTTGGCGGGTGCCGTCTTTGGCCATGGTCTGGTAACGGAGATAGGCACGCTCGTCGCCTTCGAACGCGACGTAGACCGGATCGAGCGAGACCAGCGTGGTCAGCACCGGCTCGCCGGGCGAGACCAGATTGCCGATCCGCAGGTTAGCGCCGCCGACGCGGCCCTTGAACGGCGCAACGATGCGGGTGAACGACAGATTCAATTGCGCGGTCTGCAGCCGTGCGCGGGCAGCAAGCAGATCGGCATTCGCCTGCTTCGCCTCGTTGCTGCGGCCCTGCAGTTCGCCTTCCGATACCGCCTTGGCTTGAATCAGCTTCTCGCTCCGCGCGAGTTCGGTGCGGGCCAGCCCTACGCGCGCTTCGGCGCGCGCTACATCGGCCTGTGCGCTCGATACCGCAGCACGATATTCGCGATCGTCGATGCTGAACAGCAGATCGCCCCGGTCGACGATGCCGCCTTCACGGAAATGCACGCCGGTGATGAAACCCGCAACGCGCGGCCGCAGCTGCGCGCTTTCCACCGCTTCGATGCGGCCGGTGAATTCGTCCCATTGCGCCACTCGCTTCTTCACCACCGCCGAGACGTTCACTTGCGTCGGAGGCATCTGGCCACCGCCGTCACCGCCGCCGCCGCAAGCGGTCACCAGCAGGGCCACAGCCATCAGCAAAACAGGCATACGGACGATTTTCGGATGCGCATCTAGAGTCATGATCGGTCTCAATCGTTTCAATCGGGGGATGCAAACGGAGCATTGCGCGATGCAGAAGACGTCTCGGGCTTCAACTCCTGCACGGTCTTTTCGATCAGCTCGACCAGTCGCGGCCGGACATCGGCAGGCAAGGGGCTGAGATTGAACAGGTTGTTCCAGAACAAGCCATCGGTGGCCAGCAGCAACAGGTAGCGCTTCAGATCCTGCTCGTCCCAGGTCCAATCGACGAAGTCGCGCGCCATGTGCGCGCGGACCGGATCCAGCAGCGAGGGATCGACCATCGCCGCACTGAGAATGCCGGAGACGAAACGGCGGTGGGCGTCGTGCTCGTCGGCAAGACTCACCCGTACATGGCCGATGATACGGCGCGCTTTGCTGCATTCGATATCGATGCTGCCGCCGAGGGCCTCGGACGATTTCTCCCAATCCTCGATATCGGCTTCGATCAGCGCCTTGAGCAGCCGTTCTTTGGTCGGAAAGTAATAGGTGATGCCGCCACGGGTGACGCCGCTTTCCTCCGCCAACAGCTCGAACGTCAGATGCCCCGCACCACGGGTCTCGACGATCCGTCGGGCGGCGTCCAGAACGGTTTGGCGGGCTTTGGGCAGGCGCGGCATGCCGAGGAACATACAGGATGTTCTGTACAGTAACGATCCTGATTTGTGGAACGCTGCATTCGGCATTCCCTCTGAAAGCCGTCGATTGTTCTATCGGCGGGCGTCTCTACAAGAATTCATCCCGAAATGCATTCACCAAGACATCGAATGCATCGCCAAGAACCGGAATGGTCTGAAGGCCACTGCTCCAGACAAACGTTAGAGCCGCAGGCGGCGCTTCAATTCCGCGATCAGCTGCGACACCTCGACAGGCGCGAGCTTGGCGAAACGCTCCGGCAGCAGGCTGCGGCGCGAGGATTCCTGCACCGCGAGCAGCTCCATCAGCTGGATGGTGTCGATGTGCTGCGGCGGGATGAAATCGGTGATCGCCTGCTGCAGATGCGTCACCCCAAGCGGGCTGCCCGCTTCGCGCGCAAGATCCAGCGCCAGCAGCGCGATGGCCTCCAGATCAGCGTTGGAATACCCGTCGAGCGCGTCCAACGCTTCGGTCAGCGCGGTATCCGCATCCGTCGGCAGCAGCGCGCCGCCGCGTTTGAGAATGGCGCGCACCACATGCATGCGGTCTGCGCCGTTGTCCGCGTAGAAGAACGGAATCTTCCGGTCGAGGCGGCCCGGGCGCTTGATGTCGACATCGAGTTTGTCGGGGCGGTTGGTCATCAGGATCGTCAGCACGTGGCCGCGGTTGTCGGTGTCGGACATGAAGTCCTTGATCCGCGCGATGACCCGCGACGACGTGCCGCCGTCGGTCTCGCCGCCCTCGCCGCTGCCGAAGCTGCGGTCGCCTTCGTCGATGACCAGCGCGATCGGGCTCATCGCGCGGATGATCTTGAGCACGCGCTCGAGGTTGGATTCGGTGGAGCCCACCCACTTCGAGCGGAAGTTCTTCAGCACCACGCCCGGCAGGCCGGCTTCCTTCAGGAACGCCTTGATGACGAAGGTCTTGCCCACGCCCATCGGACCGACCGCGAGCAGTCCCATCGGCGCGAGCCGGCGGTCACCGGTCTTGATGGTCGCGGCGATCTTCATCAACTCCTGCTTGATCTGGTCGTAACCGCCGACCGCGTCCAGGCCGTAGCTCGGATCGAGAAATTCGATCAGATCGCCGCAGGAGCGCTGGATGATCTCGCGCTTGCGGGTGCCGATGATGCGCAGCATCGCATCGACCGGATCGTCCTTCTGCTCGGCTGGCGTGGTCGCGCGGCCGAGGATCAGGAACGCGATCTCCTCGCGGGTCTTGCCTGCGGTCACGCCTGCGTACATGTCGGCGCGCTGCTGCGCGTCGGGCGCATCGCCCAGCAGCTGCAGCGCCAGGGTCTTGCGCTCTTCATCGGAGAGACCTGCGGCAGGACGCTCGGCGACGATGCTGTCGATCTCCAGCAGCCGCAGGCCGGCGGTGTGCTTGGCGACCAACGCCTGCTGCTCCGGCGACATGTGCGGCGCGGACTGCGCGACCAGGCGCGCGCGCGCCGCCTCGTCCGGAAACGGGACTTCGATCGCGGCAATGCGGGGATTGGTGTTGAGCGAGGGATGCAGCTCCGACAGCGATGCGCAGATCAGCACCACGATGTGGTTGCGCTGCAGCAGCAGACCGCTGAGCGACCAGTCGTGGAGGATTTCCAGCAGGCCGCGTTCGTCGGTGCTGAGGAACGTGGTCTCGGCGTTGGGCACCAGATCGCCGGCATGCGGCAGCACCAGCGCGACGCCTTCGCCGGCGCGCATGCGGGTTTCGAGATGGCCGATGTTTTCCAGCAGCGTTTCGCCGAGTTCCAGCACTTTGCCGTTGGCGCCGTGCCCGCCTGTACCGAACTGTTTGAGGCCGGCATGGCGCAGCGCCAGTTCGTAGCGCTGCGGCTTGGCCGCCAGCACCACCGTCTGCAGGAATTCGACGAACGGCTGCAGCTTGCCATCGTGGGCGATGGCGTCGTGGACATTGCCGTGGACCAGGAACAGGCCCGCTTCCCCGGCGAGATAGCGGCGCTTGAGTTCGTCGGCCCAGGGCGGAAGCGCGACGCTGTTGAGTGTGGTCATGCGGGTATCCGTGATGCGGTCAGGAACGCGAGCCTAAGTGTCTGTCATTCCGAACCGGCAAAGCCGGCGAGGGACCGGCTTCGGGCATTGGCCGGAAGAAGCAGGTCCCTCCCCCCGCCTACGCGGGGGCCAAGGGCTGGTTCGCTCGGAATGACAACAGGAACATCAGATGGTGCGATCCGCATCGGTCTGGCCCGCGCGTTCCTTCTTCAAAGCATCGAGCTTGGCGCGGGCAGTGGACTTGCTGCTGCCGGCCTTCAGCGACTTCAGGCGCACGTCGAGGTCGGATTCGCGCAGTTCGTCGCCGAGCTTGGCCTTGGCGATGGTGTCCTTGATGCCGGTGCGCACGTTCTCGAGCGCGCGCAGTTCGGCGTCGACCGACAGGCCTTCGAGCTGATCGTTGATCCGGGTACGCGCCTGCGCGCTCTGCATCTTGGCCAGCATGCGGTCCTTCTCGGTCTTGAGCTTGGCGATCTCGCCCTTGACCTCGGTCAGCGCGGTCTTGGCGGTGTCCACGTCCTTCTCGGCGGCCGCCATTTCGGCCTCGAGCGAGATGATCTCGGCATCGACGGCTTCCTTGCGCTCGATCAGTTCGACCGCGAGGTCGTCCTGGTTCGTCGCCATCGCTTCTTCAAGCATGGCGCTCAGTTCCCGCTGCTGCGCCTGCGACTTCTGCAGGCGATCGGCGGCGTCCTCGCGCAGGCGGATCAGCCCGGCGGTCGCGTTCTTGAGCTTGTTGTATTTCTCGACCATGGTGTTGATCGCGTTTTCGTAGGCGATCTCCGGGTGCTGCTGTTCCATCCCGGTGATGAACAGCGACAAGAACCCGCGCACGAGGTTGGCAAGACGGCTGAAAATGTTGAGGCTCATGAGGTTCTCCTGACGTAAGGTCTTAACGCGTAGTGATGATCAAGGTGCGGAGGTGGATTGCTTCGCGGCTTTCGCCTGTTTGTTGCCGGCGGCCGCGCCGGTCTTGAAATAGTGGCTGTCCAGATCGTTCTGCGACAGCTCCAGCTCGATGTCCTCTTCCAGCTGCAGCCGCGACAGCGACTCGCCGAGTTTGGAGCCGAGCACGCTGGAATACGGGCTGGCGACGACCATCTGATAAATCTCTTCGACCTGATCGGGCAGCGACACCAGTGCCGCCTCGATCGACATCTGCCGCGCGACCAGGCCGTCGTGGCGGAGCTTGATCGCGAGATAGTCGTCGTGCGCCATCTTCATGTGGCGATAGCGCGGATCGGATTCTTCGGTTCCGGCCAGCGCCTTTTCGGCTTCGCGAAGACGGCGGTCGATGGTGGCTTCCTCGCCGCTGCGCAGACGGTCCTTGATGGTCGCTTCGGCCAACCAGAGCGCAAGGTAATCGACCGATGCCTTGTCGACGCGCTCGGCATCGTCGTAGGACAGCTGGCTCTGCGCTTCTCCGGCGATCCGGTACAGCACTGTCGCGCGCTCGACCACCGCCTGGTACTTCTGCCACATCGCCATCCCGTTCACGCGCTCCATGCCGCCATGGAGCTGGAACAACTCCTGCTGCAGCTGCGCGCGGCGCTGGTCGATGCCGGCGCGGCGCGCGCGGCGGTCCACCTTGCTGCGGAACGACGGCAGATCGGGAATCACCAGCGCGGTCAGCGCCTGCACCGCGCCCAGCACCACCAGCGCGCCGATCGCGCCGAAGCCGCCGGCCGGAATCGACGCGATCGTCGCCGCAAGGCCGCCGCCGAGCAGCGTCATCATGTTGGTCTGGCTGGTCAGCCAGGCGCGCAGATAACTGACGGGTTTGGGTGGCTGCTTCATTCGATCAGTTCATCGGCTCAGACGGTCACGCGCACGTTGCCCTTGCCGGCCGCATGATGCAGACGGCTGAGGATGCGCTGCTCCAGCGCCGCAGCTTCGGGCATGCGCAGCCAGCCGCTGTCGCGCGGCTTGGGCGTGGCGATCTCGAAGTCGTCGGCGATCCGCGCCGGCTGGGTCGACAGCACCACCACCCGATCGCCTAACAACAAGGCCTCCGTCACGTCGTGGGTGACGAACACAATCAAACACTGATATTCCTGATACAGCTTGACCAGCAGTTTCTGCATTTCCTCGCGGGTCTGCGCATCGAGCGCGCCGAAGGGTTCATCCATCAGCAGGATGCGCGGGCGCAGCATCAGCGAACGCGCCAGGGCGATGCGCTGGTTCTGCCCGCCGGAGAGCTGGCTCGGCCGCAGCTTGGCCTTGTCGGCCAGCCCCACCGCTTCGAGCATGTGCTGCACCTTGTCGTGACGCTCGGCGGCCGGAATGCGGTCGCGCCACAGCTTCAAACGAAACGGAAACGCGACGTTGTCGTAGACGGTAAGATCGGGACGGTTGGCATAACGCTGGAACACCATCACCGCATCATCGTGGGCATCGTTGCAAAGCTCACCGTCGATGGAGATGGTGCCGCTGGTGGGCATATTGGTGTTCTGCGGGCGCACGCCGCCCATCATGTAGAGCAGCGTGCTTTTGCCGCAGCCCGACGGGCCCAGGAGCATATTGATGCTGGGGCCGGTGAACCGCAGGGTGAGATCGTCGACGACCCGGTTCACGCCGCCTTCGGGACGCGGATACTCCTGAACGATGCGGTCGAGGGCGATGACCGCCGGTGTGATCGCTGCGGACACCATGTTTCCAGCGGCCGTGTCGCTCATGCCTGGGTCTCCCATGGATACAGCCTGCCCTTGATCGCGCGCATCAGCTGATAGGTGATCAAGGCGAGTGCGATGATCACCGCGATGCCGGCGAATACCTGGTCCATCGCGCTGAAGCGGCGCGCGTTCTGGATCAGCTGGCCGAGGCCCTCTTTGGCGTTCACGTATTCGGCGACGGTGATGTAGGTCCACATCACCGAGACGCTGACGATGATGGCGTCGGCGATGCGCGGCATCGCGATCGGCACCACCGCGTGACGGATGCATTCCCAGGGCGTGGCGCCGAGATCGCGTGCGCCGGTCCAGTAACTCTGCGGCACCGCCTGGATGGCGTCGCGCACCATCGGCACCAGATAGACCACCGCACCGAGAAACAGAAAGACGATCTTCATGGTCTCGCCGATACCGAGCCACATCACCAGGATCGGCAACAGCGCGACCACCGGCGCGGAGCGGAACGGATCGATCAGCGGCGATAGCAGCGCATTCAACTTCGGCGAGGCGCCCATGAAGATGCCCAGCGGCACGCCGATCAGCACCACCAGCACGCCGGCCGCAGCGACGCGACCGACCGACCACAGCGTGGCGTCGAACAGCAGGCTCTTCCCCTCGTACCACGTCAGATAGCCCAACGCTTTCACCACCGACACCGGCGAGGGCAGTTTGTTGGGGCTGACCCATCCGCTCGCGCTCAGCGCGAACCAGACCAGCAGCACCACGGCGACGCCGGCAAGACCGAGTTGACGCCGCAGTGCGCCCGGCAGAGCGGCGTACGGATTCCAGCCGTGGCTCATTCGCGTACGCCGAAGACCGCGATGCGGGTCGAACGGTTCATTTCACGGCAACCGTTGAGATCCACGCCTTCGGAACCTGGATTGTTCTCGTCGCACAGCGGCTTGTCGGAGCCGTTGCCGACGATCTTGAAGCGCTCGCGCGGGAACTCCCACTGTTTGACGAGGTAGTCGACCACGGTCTCGGCGCGCGCCTGCGACAGACGGCCGTTGATCACGGCGTTGCCGGTGCTGTCGGTGTTGCCGCTGATTTCGAAATAGGCGCTGCCGTTGTTCTCGATGAACGGCACCATGTCGGTGTCGATGGTCTTTTCCGCACGCTTGGTCAATGCCGACTGCCCGGTGTTGAAGTTGACGGTCACCGGCTTGGTCACCGTGGCCGGCGCCTGCACCGCTTCCTCGCGCGCGGCGGCGGTATAGGTTTCGACCTGCTTGGCCTCGGCCTGCGCGGCGGTGCTGGCCTGGTAGAGGTTGCGGATGAAACTCGTATCGAAACTGTCCTGCGGCGGGATGACCGGCGACTTCGGATTGGCCAGCGCACCGGCGGCGCGGTAGATCTGGTCGAAGCGCTGGTAGACGCGCTCGTAGTGGTTGGTGCCGCCGGACATGCCCAGGATGCGCGCGTTGTCGGCGACGCCGGTCCACAGCAGGTTGTCGAACAGACCCTTCACGAACGGTTTGCCTTCGTCCTTCGCCAGCAGCGTGAAATATTCCTCGGTCTTCACCAGCGCATCGACGGCCCGATCCGGGTTGGCCTTGGCCGCATCCACGCCCTTCATCCAGCCGTTGACCAGCTTCTGCACCGCCTCGCGGCCCTGTGTGTCGTTGAGCACGCGCTGGTCGCAGACGATCACGTCGAAGATCAGGTTCGACGCGGTCTTGGTCGAATAGACCACATGGCCCTTGGTCGCGCGCAGTGCCAGCGACAGATCCGGATCCCACAGCGCGGCGGCGTCGACGCTGCCCGATTCCAGCGCGGCGCGTACGCCGGCCAGGCCGTCTTCGGCGGCGATATACACGTATTCGACGGTCTGCTTCTTGCGCGCCGACAGCGAGGAGTTGTCGATCGCGTCGATCGACATGCCGTGCGACGGCGTGAACTGCAGCAGCGCCAGCTTCTTGCCAGCGAGGTCTTCGACGCTGCGGATCGCCGGATTCTTGGCGATGATGGCGTCGGCGCCGCGGGTGTTGTCGACGATCATCACCGCCTTGCCGTCGTGGCCGCTGTTGCGCAGATTCGGCTGCTCCTGCGCCCAGAAATCCGAGGTGCGCCAGATGCACTGGGCGGTGCCGGCCTCGAAGACTGTGGTGATCGTCGGGATGTCGTCCTGGATCACGAACTCGACGTTCAGGCCTTCCTTGTCGAACAGCGAACCGGGCTGGGTTTTCAGACTCTGGCCGTTGGCGACCAGCGCCGGGGCGTAGCCATGGAAGCTGACGATACTGACCTTCAGCGGATTGCCATCCGAACCCAGCGGGCCATCGCCTTTGCTGGCGAAAGCACCCGCCGACGCGGTCGACTTGCCGCCATCGGTCTGCGCGGCCGCCGCAGCGCCTTCATCGCCGGCATCGGCTTTGCGATGCTTGTACAGGTTCCAAAGCACCGAGCCGGAGCCGACCAGGATGATCGCGCCGATCAGCAGTTTGGCGAACGGGGTAAGTTTGACGGCCATGAGGCACTCCTAATGACGAACGGCATACGAAACTGGGGGAACTGGGAGGTGGAAAAGCTGAAATCGAGGAAAACAAACGATCACTTCACCGGCGGACGGAACTGGGCGGCCAGCTCCTGCAGATCGAGGATGTAGGCATCGATCCGCTGGGTCTCGCGCAGCAATGCGGCTTTGTTGGATTCCGACTCCGACTGCAGCTTGGCGACATCGGCCGCAGTGGTGCCGACCGCATCTTGGATCTGGGCTTCGAGCGCGGCGATCTGCTGCCGCAGCTCCCCCAGACGCCCATCGCGGCTGCTTTCCAAGGCGGCGACCCGCTCGCGATTGGCCTGCACCACCGCGTCCGCAGCCCCTTGCATCTGACGTTGATGGCTGCGCAGAGCGGCCAGTTTGGCATCGGCGTCGGCGAGCACAGCATCCATCGACCAAGTCTCGTCGGCGACGTCCATGGCCATGATCGCCGCGCGGCGGGTGGTGGGATCCAGCGCACGCAGGCCCTCCACCAGCTTCAGCAGACGCTCGACCGGAAACTGCGCGTCGGCGACGTTCTGGCGGCTGTAGATCTCGGCGAAACTGAGCCCTTCCTCGACGCCGACCGCTTCGCCGGCCTGCTGCGGCGCGTCGACGGGCGCGTCGATGGGCGCGTTGGCGCGCGCAGGCGTCGAAGCCTCGGCCTCGGCGGCGCGGCGGATGATGGCATCGATGTCGGCGTCCTCGGCCGGCGCGGGCACGGAGATCTCCGCATCCGACCGTTCGATCAACCGGGCCGCTTCCAGGATTTTCTTCAGTGTCGCCATCGGGTCCCCACCTCATGCAGCATGGGGCCAAGAATACGGGAAGCGCGGGAGGATTCCACTGCGGGGGCGCAAGCGCACCCGCTCATTCGTCAGGGCCGGTGCGGACCAGCACGATTTCGGATTTGCCCAGCGCCAGGCGCGAGACCGCCTCACCCTGGTCGATCACCACCCCCGGGAAACGCTGGACGCGCCCGGCGACCATCACGACCGCCAACGACGCCCGATCCCAGGGAACGGACGCCGGCATCGGCAGCCGCGCGGCGCGAAAGATCTGTTCGAAGCCTTCGCGCAGTGCGGCGAACAGCGGTTCGCCGTCGTTGCGGGTCCAATAGGTCAGTGGGTCGACGCCCTCGGACACCGGCGCACCGACATAGCTGTAGTAGACCGGCGGGCCGAGGTCGCGGATGGCCATGTGCTTTCCGCGCACCTTCCGGAAACGCTGCACACGCCTCGAGATGAGGATCTGGCGGTCGTCCCGGCTCAGCTGGATCGGATCGGGATCGGGCAGCAGGGAAGACACCGCCGGGCGCTGTACGACCATCGCCATCCCGCTGTCGCGATCGGCCAGGACCTGTGCGACCTGGGCCTTGCCCGCTTCGCGGGGGAAAGGCACGCGCGAAAATCCGGCGGCGACGCCCGGCGACCCGAGCAGCGACAGACACAACAGGCAGAGTGTCCACGGCTGCCAGGTCATCGTTCGGGTCTTGTTCGACAGACTGCTCCGGCAGGATTCATACACTGCGGTTCTTGCCCTGCCACGGCGCATACCAGGCGCGGATACGGGCGATATCGGCCTCCATATCGTCGGTGAGCGCGAAGGGTTCGCCGATGCCGATGATTTTCCCGGGGTAGTGGAAATAGGCCGGCACCACCGGGACGTTGGCGGCCTTGGCGATCTTCCAGAAGCCGGGCTTCCAGCGCTCCACGCGCTTGCGCGTGCCTTCGGGCGCCAACCCCAGCCAGAACCGCTCCTCGTTCGCGAAGCGCTGCGCCAGCTGGCCGATCAGGCCGTGGGCAGCATCGCGATTGACCTTGATCACGCCCAGACGAAGCAGGAGCGGCCCGAGCGGCCACCAGAACAACTGGTGCTTGCCGACGATGCGGACATCCAGGCCCATCGCGACCTTGACCGCGAACGCCCAGAGGCCGTCCCAGTTCGACGAGTGCGGTGCGCCCAGCAGCACCGCCTTGGGCAGATCCGGAACCGTCCCGACCATGCGCCATCCGCCGATGCGCAGAATCGTCAGTGCGACCCAGCGGCTGAAACCGCCCCGTGTCGTTCGTGGCACCTGCGGCGGCAGCGTCAACACCCGGCCGTCATGTGGCATGTCGTTATGTGGCATGTCGTCCTGCGCCATCGTCAGTCCCATTCCTTCGTTGCGCGCGTCCGTTTCACCCCGGAGCGCTGTTTCTTCTCGTCGAGTCGGCGCTTCTTGGCGGCCCGGGACGGCTTGGTAGGCACCCGCGGGGTCGGCGCTTCCAGCCCGGCGGCCACGAACGCGGCCAGTCGCTCGCGGGCATCCTCGCGGTTGCGCTCCTGGGTGCGGAAGCGCTGGGCGCTGATCACCAACACACCGTCGAGGGTCACGCGACGGTCGCGACGGGCAAGCAGACGCTCGCGGACCGGCTCCGGCAGAACCGCCGAATGCGCCACATCGAACCGCAGCTCGACTGCGGTCGCCACTTTGTTGACGTTCTGCCCGCCCGGCCCCGAGGAGCGCACGAAGCGTTCGACGAGTTCCGATTCGGGGATCGTGATGCCAGCTGGGTTCACCTGGGTTCTCTGCGGGCGGCTGTAGCGGGGGGGCTGTCGCCGGGCGATTGTAGCGGCAGCCTGTGGCTGAACGACTGCGATGGACGGCATTTGACCGGCTCCGGCCGCTGGCCGATGATTCCCGTCCACGATGGAGAACGTGCCATGACCTCATTTTTGCAGCTCGGTTCGCCGTTCGCGTCCGCCCGGATCGCGGCCCTCTCGGCCACGTTCGCGATCGGACTATTGCTGGCTGACCCGGCGGCCGCGCGGGACCCCGCCGCCGTCGGCGGCGGCGACAGGGATCCGGCGCTGGTCGGCGGCTATTCGATGCCGGCCGCAAGTGCACCTGTAGGCGACACAGGCAGCTTCTCGCAGTCCACTGTGCAGCGCGAAACATCGATCGAGGATGCCGAAGATCTGCTCGCGCGCCTGCGCGGCCAACTCAACGGCACCGCCATCGAAGCACCCCGCGAAGGCGAACCGATCGGCACCGATACCCGCGGCCGGCAGGTCAATGACGCGCTGCGCTACCGCAACGAAGTGGATGCCATGGTCCGCAAGCACTGGGACAATCTCGGTCCAGTCGTCCGCGACCTCTACAGCGCGAACTACGACCGCAGCAATCCCTACGACGACAGCCGGCGCTATCGCTCGCCCTATGGCGACGACGGTCAAATGGAAAACAAGCTGCTCGGCGCCACCCAGGATGTGCAGCAGTCGATGCAGAACCTCGAGGATCTGCTGCTGCCGCTGCTGCAGGACCTCAAACAGGGCTTCGACAACGGCCTGCAACAGCGCGCGATCCGGCGCTGAGCGTTCGACCACGATGAAACGCACACGAATGACATTCAAACATGGCCTGCTCGCCGCAGCGCTCGCCTGCGGCACGTACTTCACGACGCCCGCGCAGGCCGCGCCGCCGACCGATGCGCAGATCGACGCGCTGATGGACACGATGGACATGCGCCGGACCCTCGACGAAATGTTCGTGCAGGTCGACGCCATGGGCGAATCCATGGGACGGCAGATGCTCGGTGAAGACGCCACCCCGGAACAGCTCGAATCGCTGCAGAACATCATGACCCAGCAGCGCGCCTCGACGCGCAAACTGATGTCGTGGGAGACGCTCGGCCCGATCTACCGCAGGGTCTACGCAAGGCTGTTCACCGCCGAAGAAGTCGAAGCGATGACCGCCTTCTACGGCAGCCAGACCGGTCGCGGCATCCTGCGCAAGATGCCGCAGGCGATGCAGCTGTCGATGGAGGAAATGCAGCCCGTGATGCAGTCGATGATCGCCGAGATGCAGAAAGGCATTGAGAGCGAGCTGCGGCGCGACACCAAAGGTGCGCAAAAAACCGATCACGCACACTGAGTGGCGACAGGCGCCGCCTGCGGTCAGGCGGTACGCGATGCATCCGGTGCAGCCGGAACGCGTGGCCAGTCCTGTGTCATCCGTTGGGGGGACGAACGGCACGCTGCGGATGCCTCTATTTGCATCGACCATGGGCCACGTCCGCACGAGACAGCGCCATGGCTTTCGTCAGCAATCTTTTCAAGCGGGACCCGGCGCACTACCAAGGCGTCCGCCGGATCAACATCTATCTGCTGCGCGTGCTGTATGCGCTGATGTTCTTCATGTTGGGTCAGACCACCTGGACTGAAATCCTGACCCACCAGGGGCCATGGGACCCCAACAAAGCCGTGACCTGGTGTGTCTGGACCGGTTTCTCGGTGGTGGCGGGCATCGGTATTCTGCATCCGCTGAAAATGCTGCCGATCCTGCTGCTGGAAATCGTCTACAAGGTGCTGTGGCTGGCGATCGTGGCGTACCCGCTGTGGGCGGAAGGGTCGCTGGCGGGATCGCCTGCGGAGGGCATCACTTGGGTGTTTTTCCCGGTGTTTCTGGTTGTACTGATCATTCCGTGGGGCTATGTGGCCAAGCAGTATTCGCCGTTCCGTCGGGAACGCTGATGAGTGTGGGGTGATCTGTGGATGTTCTTTGTTGTTGCGATGAAAGCGAAGGAGGCGAGTGATGTCGTGAACAGCTACCCGCGACTTTGCTCTTGAGGACGGTTTCCGTTGCGCTCACGATCTTCCATCATCACTGCTGGAAGTTTTTGGCGTTGTCGACATCGGCGAATCAGGGTGTTCGGGTAAGGCCTGGCACCTTTTTCGCGCTGGTGCGCGAGTGACTTTCTTTTTGAAAAGAAAGTCACCAAAGAAAACACTCAAGTCCACTTCGGAACTGCCTACTGAGACGTGACCGGGATTTTTCGATGAGACATCCCTGTCTCATCGAAAAACGGCGCACCTCCTGTGCGCCGCCCTCCGGGTCTACGCTCTTGGTCCGGCAATACGGTGGCTTGGATGTCAGTGAGACGATGAAGTTTCCAAGTTCATGGAAAAACTGCGATTTTTCTGCAGGTTGAAGCACATGTGCGATCAACGGCAAGCCAAACGGCAGAAAAATCGGTCGCACGCCAATAGATGGCCATCGTCCCAACAGTCTTGCAGGCGCAGTGCGCTATCCCCTGCTTGGAGACCCGGAGGGCGATGCACAGGAGGTGCATCGTTTTTCGATGAGACAGGGATGTCTCATCGAAAAATCCCGGCTATGCCTCAGTTGGCAGT
>JBIITV010000251.1:0-3010 GCA_044340325.1 Lysobacteraceae bacterium | reverse complement strand
GCATCTCGCGTCGGCGTTATCCGGTTTCAAGCTCGACAACTTCGCCAAGGTTGCGGTCATCGTCGGTGCTGTCGCCGAGAATTCTGTGCATGCTTCCGCTATCCGCAGCGCAGCCGACGCGTTCGCCTCCGCTAACAACGCCGCGCTGTGCCGGATTCCGCAGGGCGCGAATGCGCTGGGTCTCGCCCGTCACGGCGTGCTGCCGACGGCGCGCGATGCCCATGCGATGCTCGCCGATGCCCGTGACGCCTACGTGATCTACGGCATCGAACCCGGCCTCGACTTCGCCGACCAGGCGCGCGCGCTCAAGGCGTTTGGCGCGGCCAAGGTCGTGGCGTTCAGCCATTTCGCCTGCCGCTCCACCCGCAGGGTCGCCGACGTGATCCTGCCGATCGGCGCGCTGCCGGAAATCGACGCCACGCTGACCAACCTCGATGGTCGCGACCAGCGCGCGATCGCCGGCGGCAAGTTGCCGGGCGATGCGCGCCCGGGTTGGCGTGTGCTGCGGGCGCTCGGTGGAGAGCTGGCTGCCGCCGGTTTCGAATTCACCGACCTCCCGGGTCTGCGTGCAGACATCGCGCCGCGTGCGGTGAGCGCCGCGACTTCATCCGTGCAGCCTGCGATGGGCGAAGGCTTCGAACTCGCCGTGTCGCAGGCGATCTATCGCGTCGATGGCGTGACCCGTCGCGCCGCCGCACTGCAATCCCACCCGTTGAACGCCGGGCCACGCATTGCGCTCAGTCCAGCCGATGCCGCAGCGGCGTCGCTCACCGACGGCGCGATGGCCAACGTCGACAATGGCATCGGCACCGCCACACTGCAGGTCGTCGTCGACGGCCGCGTCGCCAACGGTGCCGCCTGGATCGAATCCGGTTACGGCGCAACCGCCGCACTCGGCGGTGGCTGTGTCCGCGTGACCGGCATCGCATCGACGGGCACAGCGTCCACAGGAGCGACAGCATGAACATGCTGTTCGATTCGCTGCGCGACTGGTTGCTCGCGATGGGCACGACGGGCGCACTGCTGTGGATCGTGCTGAAGATCCTCGCCGTCGCGATGCCGGTGATCGTCACCGTCGCGTTCTATGTGGTCTGGGAGCGCAAGCTGATCGGCTGGATGCATGTCCGCCATGGACCGATGTACGTCGGCTGGGGCATCCTCCAGGCGTTCGCGGACGTGTTCAAACTTCTGTTCAAGGAAGTGATCCAGCCGAGCAGCGCGAACAAGCCGCTGTTCATTCTTGCGCCGATGATCGCGCTGGTCCCGGCGCTGGCGGCCTGGGCGGTCGTGCCGTTCGACGCGAAACTGGTGCTGTCGAACGCCAATGCCGGTCTGCTGTATCTGCTGGCGATGACCTCGCTGGGTGTGTACGGCATCATTCTCGCCGGCTGGGCTTCGAACTCGAAGTACGCCTTCCTCGGCGCGATGCGTGCGGCCTCGCAGGTGGTGTCCTACGAAATCGCGATGGGCTTCGCGCTGGTCGGCGTGCTGATGGCAGCGGGCAGTCTCAATATCACCGACATCGTCGTTGCCCAGTCCGGTAACGCCGGCTTCTTCGAATGGTTCTGGCTGCCGCTGCTGCCGCTGTTCGTCGTGTACTTCGTCTCGGGTGTGGCCGAAACGAATCGCGCACCGTTCGACGTCGTGGAAGGCGAGTCGGAAATCGTCGCCGGCCACATGGTCGAGTATTCGGGTTCGCAGTTCTCGCTGTTCTTCCTGGCCGAATACGCCAACATGATCCTGGTCAGCTTCCTGACCGCGCTGTTTTTCCTGGGCGGCTGGCTCAGCCCGCTCCAGGGGTGGATCACCGCCGATGTTTCGCCGTGGGTCGACTGGATCTGGAAAGGCGGCTGGCCGTGGCTGTTGATGAAGGTCTTCTTCTTCGCCAGTCTGTTCATCTGGTTCCGCGCCTCGTTCCCGCGCTATCGCTACGACCAGATCATGCGTCTGGGCTGGAAGGTTTTCATTCCGATCACGCTCGCGTGGATCTTCGCCACCGCGTTGCTGGTGTATTTCGGCGTGTTCGAGGCAGGGCAGTGATGAACAAAGCGACCTCCTATTTCAAGAGCCTGCTGCTCCTGGAACTGTTCCAGGGCATGGGCCTGACGCTGAAGTATCTGTTCCGTCCCAAGTACACGCTGATGTACCCGATGGAAAAAACTCCGCAGTCGCCGCGCTTCCGTGGCCTGCACGCCCTGCGCCGCTATCCCAACGGCGAAGAGCGCTGCATCGCCTGCAAACTGTGCGAAGCGGTGTGCCCGGCGCTGGCGATCACCATCGATTCGGAGCAGCGCGAAGACGGCACCCGCCGCACCACGCGCTACGACATCGATCTGTTCAAGTGCATCTTCTGCGGGTTCTGCGAAGAGTCCTGTCCGGTCGATTCGATCGTGGAAACGCATCTCCACGAGTACCATTTCGAGAATCGCGGCGAGAATATCGTGAACAAAGCGCAGCTACTGGCGATTGGCGATCGTCTCGAGAAAGAGATCGCCGATCGCCGCGCCGCCGACGCCAGCTATCGCTGAGCATGAATCGTTGAATACATACCTTTGAGGGCAGCCGTGGAATTCACCACTCTCGCATTTATGGTCTTCGCCACGGTCGCCGTTGTCTCGGCGGGCGCGGTGATCACCGTGCGCAACCCGGTGCACGCCGCGCTGTGTCTCGTGCTGACCTTCTTCACCGTAGCCTGCACCTGGATCCTGGCGGGCGCCGAATTCCTCGGGGTGGCCCTGATCCTGGTCTACGTCGGCGCGGTGATGGTGCTGTTTCTGTTCGTGGTGATGATGCTCGATGTCGACACCGAGCCGATGCGCGAAGGCTTCGTGAAGTATCTGCCGCTCGGTCTGCTGGTCGCGGTGGTGATGCTCATCGAAATGCTGACGCTGATCGGCGTGAAGGCGGAATTCGCTTCCGCGTTCGGCGAGGATCCGGCAGCCGCGCAGGGCATGTCCAATACGGAATGGATCGCGCGTGAGCTGTTCACCAACTATGTGCTGCCGTTCGA
>JBIITV010000027.1:0-40333 GCA_044340325.1 Lysobacteraceae bacterium | reverse complement strand
GCTGGATTCGATCGTCGGCGTGGAGTGGATCAACGCGCTCAACAAGACCTACGGAATCAAGCTGGCGGCAGCGCGTCTGTACGACTATCCGACCCTGGACGAACTGGCGATCCATCTCGAAGCCGAGCTTACGAAGCAGGCGCCGCCGATACTCACGCAACCGTCGCTGCTCGTGCCGACTGCCATTGCGACGCCGCGTCTTGCGCATGCGGCTGCCCGCCGCCTGCAGCGGCGCACGCGGGCGCTGGGAGCCGCCTCGGTCGCGGCATCGACGCCCCCTGCGGCCTCGCGCCGCAGCGGCTCCGGCAAAATCGCGGTGATCGGCATGTCGGGACGCTATCCCCAAGCCGGCGATCTGTCCCAGTACTGGGCCAACCTGTGCGAAGGGCGCAATGCCATTACCGAGGTTCCACCGTCGCGCTGGGACGTGGCCAGGTTCTTCGACCCCGATCCCCGCAAGGACGGCGGCATCTACTGCAAGTGGATCGGAATGCTCGACGACATCGAGTCGTTTGATCCGCTGTTCTTCCGCATTTCTCCGGCGGAAGCAAAGAACATGGATCCGCAGCACCGCCTTTTCCTGGAAGAAAGCTATCGGGCGTTCGAGCATGCCGGCTATGCCAGGCAGACGCTCAGCGGCAGCAAATGCGGCGTCTACGTCGGCATCATCGGCGCCGAATATGCGTCGCTGGTGTCCAGCGCGGTCGACATCACCGGCAGCAATCTGGCGATCGGCGCGGCGCGGATCGCGTATTTCCTCAATCTGAAGGGGCCTGCGATCGCGATCGATACGGCCTGTTCGGCGTCGTTGGTCGCAATCCACTTGGGCTGCCAGGGGTTACTGTCCCACGAGACCGACATGGCCCTTGCCGGCGGCGTGAGTGTCTATCTGCACCCGGAAACCTACATGGGCATGTGTCGGGCCGGCATGCTCTCGCCGGACGGCCTGTGCCGCACTTTCGACGACCGCGCGAACGGTTTTGTGCCGGGCGAGGGCGTGGGGGCTGTCGTCCTCAAGCGTCTGGAGGACGCCGAGCGCGACAACGACACCATCTACGGCGTGATCCTGGGTTCGGCGATCAATCAGGACGGCAAGACCAACGGCATCACCGCGCCCAGCGTGAACAGCCAGATCGAGCTGGAGCGTGGTCTATATGCCGATCGTGACATCCATCCAGAGACGATCAGCTATATCGAAACCCACGGCACCGGCACCAAGTTGGGCGATCCGATCGAACTCGAAGCGCTCTCCACGGTATTCCGCGAACGAACGCAGAAGCAGCATTTCTGCGGTCTGGGTTCGGTGAAGAGCAACATCGGCCATGCCTCTGGCGCAGCGGGCGTGGCCAGCGTGCAGAAGGTGCTGTTGAGCATGCAGCACCGCACGCTGGTGCCGAGCCTGCACGTCACCAAGGAAAACACGCTCTTCGATTTCGCCGATTCGCCGTTTTACGTGTCGAAAACGACACAGCCTTGGGGCAGCGCGGACGACCCACTGCGTCGCGCCGCAGTCAGTTCCTTCGGTTTCAGCGGCACCAATGCCCATCTGGTCATCGAGGAGTACATCCCGTCGGCCAAGACCGCTGCCCAAAGCATCGCGAATCCGCTGCCGGTGGTGTTGTCGGCACGCACTGCGGGCCAGTTGATGCGTCGGGTTCGGGATCTGCAGGGCGCCCTTGCTGCGCAGCGGGACGCCGGCTCGCTCGACCTGCCGTCGATCGCCTACACACTGTTGGAAGGGCGCGAAGCGCTGGACGAGCGCTTCGCGCTGGTCGTGCGTTCGATCGACGAGCTGATGACTGGGCTGGAAGCCTTCCTGGAAGGCGCCGCCAACGGAATCACTTGTTTCAGCGGCAAGGTGCATCGCGATGAGGATGGCCTGCCGCGCGCAGCTGTGGCGGGTCGGGTCGTCGGCGACATTGCGGCGCTCGCACAGGCCTGGGTCTACGGCGACAGGCTGACTTGGACGATGCTGAAATCCGGCGCGAAGGTGCGACGTATCGCCTTGCCCACATATCCGTTCGCGGCGAAGCGTTATTGGGTGGATCATGCGGTCACCCCGAAGCCTGTCGAGCCGTCGCAGGCTCCAGCGGCATCTGTTCCCCTCACGCCAGTTCCGCAGGATCGTCCATCGTCGTCGGCTTCGGCCGCTGTCTCCGATCCTCGCGGCTATCGTCTTGACCCGGCGACGATCGCCTCCTGCATGCACGCAGGCGATACCGCAGCGCCAGCCGCCGCCTTCCTCGAGATCGTGCGCATGTCGCTCGCCGATACCCTGGGGCAGGCAGGCACGCCGGTGCTGGGCGACGTGATCTGGGGGCAGCCGCTTCAGCCCACCTCGGAACGCGAGATTCAGGCGGTACTGTTCCCTCCCCAGAACGGCCTGTGGGCCTTCGAAATCCACAGCGCCGCGCGCGGCACCCATGGGCCGTTCGACGAACAGGTGCATTGCCAGGGGCTGGTGCGCTTGGCGACGCCATCGTCGCTGCCTGATGTAGACATCGCAGCCCTGCGCGGTCGCCTGTCTGCCGTGGCGAGGACGGACGAGGAGTCGCGCATCGAGACGGTCTTCCGCAACGGCCATGAGCTGCTGGTGTCCCTGCGTCCGCAGCGCGACACCGGGCGCGGCGGCGATTTGCCCGCACGGCGCATCGATCTGATCGATACGGCACTGCGTGCGACCGCTTGGCTGAGCCGCGCAGGGGCGATCGCGCTCGCCGATTGCGCGCGTCCAGATGCCCTGCAAGCGGCGTTCGATGGAAAGGACAGCGCGGTATCGGCCTGGCGCTGGGTGTGGGTACGTCCGGCCCCGGGGCTCGCGCAGCGGACGGGTGCGATCGTGGTCGATATCGATCTATGCGACGTAGACGGCGCGGTCGTTCTGCGGCTGGCGGGTGTGACCTACGACCGGCTCGCTTGGGCGTCAGCGCAGGTCGATCCGGTTGCCGCACCTGCGCAGGCACCGGCGGCCATAGCGCCCTCAGCGCGGCCGCGCATCGCCTTGGCGGAGCTGGAATGACGCGCCATCGCCCTACAAACCGCCGAACCGACGCCCAGCTGCCCCCGCAGTCGTCGGGCGCACGCGCCCATCACGTCGAAGCCCTTTCCGCCCATGCCCTGCCCAGGGCGAACCATATTGCGATCTCCTCATGACGACCCATTCCTCCACGCATCGCCGCACACTTTCTCTCGCAGGCCGTGTCATCGTCGAAGACCAGGGACAAGGCATCCTGTCGATACGTCTGGTCCGCGATAGCGGAGAGATGCGCGATGGTCGCGATGCGATTGCGCAACTGCACGACGCGCTCGCGGCGGCGGCCACAGACGATGCGCTGAAGGTTGTCCTGTTGTCGGGTCTCGGCGATGTCTTCTCCGATGTTGATCGCGCGCTTGCGGATGCCTTGATCGAACGCGGCGCCATTTCGGCCCTGTCCGCGTTCCCGCATCCGCTGATTGCCGATCTGCCCGGAGATGCCCTTGGCCACGCGCTGCTGCTCGCCGCGCTATGCGACATCATCGTGTGCAGCGAGACCGGGCATTACGGTTGGCCGACGGATGCGGATGGCTCCCGTTTTCCCACCCCGGCCGAATACGCGCTCGCCGAGGCGCGCTTCGGACCGGCGTTCGCCGCCGAGCTGCTGACGACGGGTCGGGCGCAGACCGGCCTCGCGTTGCGCGACGGACACTGGTGCTGTCCGGTCGTTCCCGAGGCCGATGTCGCGCAGTATGCCCGTACGCTGGCCGCGCGATTCGTGGACAAGTCGCGCGATGCCCTGCCTTTGCTCAAACAGCATCTGGCGCGGCCGGTGCTGGAGTGCTGCGCCGCGCTGAGGATCGCCGATGCGGCTGCTGCGGACCCTGTGCCGGTCGAATTGCCGAAATCGCTGGGCAAACATCTCACCGCGCGCGAAGAGGGCAGCGTGCTGATGCTCACGCTGCGGCGCGGCGGCAAGAAGCACGACACCCGGACGATGGCGCAGGATCTGCGCGCCGCCTTCGGTCACGATGCGATCCGTTTCGGTTATCGCGCGATTGTTCTCGCCAGCGAGTATTCGGGGTTCCTTCCCGACGCTTCGACCGATGATGCGTTGCAGGCGCTCATGCGGGCGCTGTTGGAAGCGCCACTGCCGGTGGTCGCGATTGCCGGCGCCGCGCCCGACGCACGGGCCTGGCTGGCGTTGCAGTGTTGCGATGCCGTGATCCATGAGGACGATGGTCACTACGATGCGTCGACGCTGTTGGCGTCGCCTGCTCTGGCGGGGCCCGCCGCGCGTCTGTTCGCATTGCGCATCGGTACTGCCGCAGCGCGCGGACTGCTGCTCACCGGAACCGGCTGCCGCGGCAACGCGCTCGCATCGCACTCCCCAGCGCTGCGGTCGGTCCCACGCGCAGCGTTGAGGGAGACGGCGATCGCGCGCGCCCAGGGCTGGGCGCAGTGGCCGCAGGCGGCAGTCCTCGCCTGGAAGGCCGCCCGCGCAGTGGTGTTCTGCGATGCGCTTGACGGCTGCGCAGACGATACGGACCCATCGCCCGAGGACGCGACCGAAACCTCCGTCGTCCCATCGATGCCGATAACGCTATCGTCGGCGGTGGTTTCCGCCGTGCTTCATCCGGGCGGCGTCGTCGAAGTGGTCATGCAAGACCGGGCCTCAAAGAACATGCTCTCGCCAGCGCTGGTCGAAGGCATGGCCGAGGCGTTCGCGCAGATCTCCGCTTCCCCGGCATGCAAAGTGGTGGTGCTGACCGGCTACGACACCTACTTCTGCTCTGGTGGCACCAAGGACGCGCTGCGCGCCATCCAGGATGGCAAGGTCGTCTTCACCGACGACCGGACCTTCCGCCTGCCGCTTGATTGCCCTGTCCCGGTGATTGCGGCAATGCAGGGACATGGCATCGGCGCCGGTCTGTCGCTGGGGTTCTTCTGCGATTTTCCGCTGCTTAGCGAGGAAGGCCACTACGTCAGCCCCTACATGACCTATGGTTTTACCCCCGGCGTGGGCGCGACGCTGGTCGTGCCGGAGCGCTTCGGCCTTGATCTGGCGCGGGAAACGCTGCTGACTGCCTGCGAGTGCGAAGGCAGCGAACTGAAGGCGCGCGGCGTATCGCTGCCAGTGCATCCGCGCGATTCGCTGCGGGACGTCGCGATGGCGCTCGCAGGCCGCCTGGCGCGATTGCCCAGAGCCGGCCTGGTGCGCATGAAGCACCATCTCAACCGGTCCGTGCGCGATCGTCTGGATACCGTCTGCGCGCAGGAATTGGCGATGCACGCCGCGACCTTCGTCGGTTGTGCCGACACGCTGACCCGCATCGAGACCGCTTTCGGTCGCGGTGAGGACAGCGCCAAGACGCCGATCGCAGCACCCGCTCCGTTGGTCGCGAACTCAGCGCCCGCGCCGGCTTTGCGCGTAGCCGAGGAAATTCCGCTGCATGCGGTTCGCGAAACCCTGCAGCGCATGCTGGCGCGTGAGTTGCATCTGGACGACGACGAAGTCGATCCGGGGCAGCAGTACACCGATCTGGGACTCGATTCGATTACCGGTGTGACTTGGATCCGCAAGGTCAACGAGCACTATGGCCTATCGTTGGACGCGACCATCGTCTACACCTATCCGACGATCTCGAAGCTGGCGCAGCACGTGAAGTCGCTGGTCGGCGCGCGCGATGCGCAGCAGGCCACGCCGGATTTCGCCGAGCTGGAGACGCGCAAGCTGCTCACCTTCGGACATGCGGAACCCATCGCCGTCGCGCTGCGGATCGCGCTGTCCGCAGTGGATGTCGTGTCGGTTGCCGAGGCCGCGTCCGCCATGCCGATCGCGGCGATCGCACCCGCAGGCGGCGATGTATCGTTGCTCTCGATCCGTGAAACCCTGCTGCAAATGCTGGCGCGCGAACTGCATCTGGACGACAACGAAGTCGATCCAGAGCAGCAGTACACCGATCTTGGGCTGGATTCGATCACGGGCGTGACCTGGGTCAGCAAGGTCAACGGTCGCTACGGTCTGTCCCTGGACGCGACCATCGTCTACACCTATCCGACGATCTCGAAGCTGGCCCAGCACGTGAAGTCGCTGGTCGGCGCGCGCGATGCGCAGCAGGCCAGGCCGGATTTCGCCGAACTGGAGACGCGTAAACTTCGCGCGTTCGGTGGCGACCAAGGGCCGGGGCAGGGCAGCAGCATCGTGTTGGCCCATGTCGATGCCGCGTCTGCGCCGTCTGCGCCGTCGACGCCGTCACTGCCCGCGTCGGCCCGGGAGGTGTCGCTCACCCCGATCGCGATGGCTCCGACGGCGGTCGCTTCAACGACAGAGGTCGCCGTGCGCGAGACGCTGCTCGCGCCATTCCGCCAGCTCACTTCGTGGCGGCGCAGCCAAGTGGCGTTGCCCGCACCAGAGACGGCGCCGGTACCTCCAGACATCGCAGTTATCGGCATGGCCGGACAATTCCCGATGGCGCGCGATATCGAAGCGTTCTGGGAGAACCTGCGCGCCGGCGCCGACGGCATCCGCGAGCTTTCGCCCGAGCGTTGGGACCTCTGCGACTGGTATCAGCCGGGCGAACCGGCGGAAGGCAAGACCAACTCCAAATGGTTGGGCCAACTGGAAGACTATGATCGTTTCGATCCGCTGTTCTTCAATATTTCGCCGGCCGAAGCGCGCGCGATGGACCCGCAGCAGCGGGTGTTCCTGCAGACCTGCTGGCGGGGCATCGAACACGCCGGCTACGACCCGCGCAGCCTCGGTGGCAGCCGCTGCGGCGTGTTCGTCGGAGCCGCAGGTAACGACTACGGTGATCTGTCACGCAAGACAAGGCTGAGCGCCTACGGCTTCACCGGCAATGCCAGCTCGATCCTGGCCGCGCGTATTGCCTATCTGCTCGATCTGCAGGGGCCATGCATCACCTTCGATACCGCCTGTTCAGCCTCGCTGGTCGCGATTGCGAGCGCTTGCGACAGTCTGAGCATCGGCAGCAGCGACATCGCCCTGGCCGGTGGCGTCTACGTCGGCGCAGGTCCGACGATGCACATCATGACCGCCCAATCGGGAATGCTTTCGACCGACGGTCGCTGCTATACCTTTGACCATCGCGCGAATGGTTTCGTGCCGGGCGAAGCGGTCGGCGTGGTGATGCTGAAACGGCTCGCCGATGCAGAACGCGACGGCGACCAGATCCACGCCGTGATTCGCGGCTGGGGCGTCAACCAGGATGGGCGCACCAACGGCATTACCGCACCGAATCCGGCCTCTCAAACCCGTTTGATGCAGGAGGTTTACCGTCGCCATCGCATCGACCCCGCCGAGATTCAGTTGATCGAAGCGCATGGCACCGGCACGCCGTTGGGCGATCCGATCGAAATCCGCGGCTTGATCGATGCGTTCGGCCCGACATCGGGCGCCGCACCGCACTGCGCGCTGGGTTCGGTGAAATCCAATATCGGCCACTGCCTCACCGCGGCCGGCGTATCCGCCTTCATCAAGGCGGTGTTGGCGGTGGAACATCGCGAACTGCCGCCGACGATCCACTTCGAGCGGCTGAATCCGCATATCCGGCTCGAAGGCACGCCGTTCTACGTGAATACCTCGCTGCAGGCTTGGACGACGCGCGACAACGCGCGACGTCATGCTGCGGTCAGTTCCTTCGGCTACAGCGGCACCAATGCGCACATCGTGATCGGCGAGTACACCGGTGCGCCGCGCAGGCCGGCCACGCAATTGCCACCGGCCTTCATCGTGCCGCTGTCGGCCAAGACCCCGGCGCAGCTGGTGGACATCGTCCGCGATCTGCTGACCTTCGTCCGCCGTCACGGCGATGATCTCGCGCTGGCGGATCTGGCCTACACCCTGCAGATCGGTCGGGCAGCGATGGAGGATCGCCTGGGTTTCGTAGTGGATTCCATGGCACAGCTCGCCGATCGGTTGCAGGCGTATCTGGACGGGCACCGCGATCTGCCGGACAGCAGCGCCGGTCAAGTGCAGAAACATCGCGAGAGCCTGAGCCTGATCGAGCAGGACGAGGAGTTTCGCGAAGCACTTCTCGAGCGCTGGATGGCGCAGCGCAAATACCTGCAGTTGCTGAAACTGTGGGCCAAGGGCATGGCGCTGGACTGGAGCCGGCTGTACGTCGACCGGCCGCAGCGCATTGCGCTGCCGACCTATCCTTTCGCCCGCGAGCGTTACTGGATCGATACGCCCGATGCGACGCCCGCAACCTTGCCGGCAAAGGCGATCGCAACGACGCTCGATGTCGCCTCGGCCGAAGCGCCGATGCACCTGTTTTTCGAAGAGCGCTGGGTGGAAGATCACGCCGCAGCGCAGTCCTTGCCGAATGCGGCTTCCAGACAGGGCGGCGTGGTGCTGATCGCACCGGCGGATCTGGCTTGGACGCTGGCGGGCGCCGTGCGCATCGATGCGATCACAGGATTGGTCGATGCCGTCGAGGAAGCCAAAGCGCGATCAGGTGGCCCTGTGACGGTGGTTTGCGCGACGGCTGCGGGGCGCGGACGCGATGGTATTCACCAATTGTTCGATCTCTTTGGCCGGATCAAGCGTTGCGAAGGCGGCGTGCAGCATGTGCTCCTGGTCGGTTTGCATGACCTGTCGCGTGCGGAAGGCGTCTGGGATACATCATGGATCGGCTTCGAGCGTTCGCTACGGACGGCGATGCCGGCGTTGAAAGTGTCGCTGCTCTTTACCGACGGCTGTTCCGACGCAAGTCCGCAGGTTGCCGCGCTGCTGCGCAGCGGCGGCATCGTGGCTTACCGTGACGGGAAGCGTCACGTCATGGCCATCCACCGTGTGGCGCCGCCTGCGGGCGCTTTGCCGCCGCGTTTCAAGCAGTACGGTCATTACCTGATTACCGGCGGCAGCGGCGCCCTCGGCGGTTTGTTCGCGCGGTTCCTTGCGGGTACCTGTCAGGCCGATCTGATCTTGCTGGGCCGCCGTCCGGAATCGGAGGCCATCGTTCAGCAGCTTGCTGCGCTGCGCGAAGCGGGTGCTCGCAGTGCGCAGTACGTCAGCCTCGATATCGCCGACGCCGCCGCAGTCGCAGGCTGGGCGCAGACGTTGACGATGCCACTCACCGGCGTGATCCATGCTGCGGGTGTTTCGAAGATGCAGCGGTTCGACGAAAAGACCGATGCCGATCTCGACGCAGTGCTCGGACCCAAAACCACGGCGACCATCGCGTTGGACGACGCATTGCGCGATCAGCCGCTGGATGTCGTCTGCTATTTCTCGTCGTCGTCCGCGATCCTCGGCGACACTGGCGCCTGCGACTACGCCATCGGCAACCGGTTCCTGATGGATTACGCGAATCATCGCGCGCACGTCGGACTGCCGGGCAAAGCGGTCGTGATCAACTGGCCACTGTGGGATGCGGCAACGTCAGGCGGCTCGGGCATGGGGCCGGAGACTTCGGCGCAAACTGCGTTCTACCTCAAGAGCACCGGTCAGGCAGCGCTGCTCGGTCCCGACGGCCTGCGCATCTGGCAAGATTTGCTGGCCGGGGATCGTGTCCAGACGCTGGTCCTGTATGGGCAGCCGTCGCGCATCCTGCCTTTCCTCGATCGTGTGTATTCGGTAGAAGGCGCCGGATCGCCCAAGGCGGCGGTTCCTGCGCAGCGGTCCGCAGCGGCGCCCACTTCGACGACGGTCAGCGGCGATTGGCGCGAACCACTGCGCGAGGAGTTGCGGCAATTGCTCGCGCAAGCGCTTGAGCTGGCTCCCGAACGTCTTGATGACGAGACCAATCTCGCCGACTACGGTTTCGACTCCATCAGTTTGACCGCGCTGGCGAAGCAGATGCAGTCCGCGCTGTCGGTCGAAGTGACACCGGCGCTGTTTTTCAATCGCGCCAATGTACAGGGATTGGTCGAACACTTCGCTGCGGAATTTCCGAAGCATTTCGAGGCGCGTTACCGCGTCGACAGCGCATCGCAGACCTCGGCTGCTGAAGCGGCGCCAGTTGCGCAGACTGCAGTGCCGACACGGCCGACGACGATCGCGTCTGCGGCTGCTGTGGCGGCGCAGGTCGCGCCCGTGCGCAGCCAGGGCGCCTCGCCGATCGCAATCGTGGGCATGGCCGGCCGGTTCCCGAAGGCCGCCAATGTCGATGCACTGTGGACGTTGCTGGCCGAGGCACGTAGCGGCGTCGCTGAGGTGCCGCCGTCGCGCTGGAACTGGCGCGACTATTTCGTCTCGCCGGGACATCGCGAGAACCGGATCCACGCCCGCGCCGGCGGTTTCCTCGACGGTATGGACACATTCGACCCGCTGTTTTTCGAGGTGTCTCCTGCTGAAGCGGAGGAGATGGATCCATCCGAGCGCCTGTTGATGATGGAAGCGTACCGCGCGATCGAGGATGCCGGCGTCGCCCCGTCCTCTCTGCGCGGATGCAACATCGGTGTATTCGTCGGCATGGAAGAAAGCCAGTACAGCATGGTCACTGAAGCACCGGGTGTGACCACGCTCGGTGCGGCGATGATCTCTTCTCGACTGTCGTACTTCCTTGATCTGCGTGGCCCGACGCTGGCGACCAACACGGCCTGTTCGTCCGGTCTGGTTGCGCTGCATCAGGCCGTATCCAGCCTGCAACAGGGCGAATGCGAGGCCGCGCTGGCGGCCAGCGTCTCCCTCAGTCTGTCGCACAAGCCGTGGATGAAGATGAGCGAGGCGGGGATGCTCTCGCCGGATGGACTGTGCCGCAGCTTCTCGAAGCATGCCGATGGTATTGGCATCGGCGAGGCCGTCGTGGCGCTGCTGGTGATGCCGCTGCAAGTGGCGCTGGATCGTGGGCTGCCGGTGTACGGCGTGATTCGCGGCAGCGGCATCAATTTCGACGGCAAGACCAACGGTGTCACCGCCCCGAATGGACGCGCGCAGGAACAGTTGATCGAGATGGTGTACACCCGTCACGGTATCGATGCGCGAGACGTGTCGCACGTGATCGCGCACGGCACCGGCACGCGCCTGGGCGATCCGGTGGAACTCAACGCGCTGCACAATGCGTTCAAGACGCTGGCGCAGCTTGCGGCCGACGACGGCAAGGCTGCGCTGCCCTGCGCGGTTACGAGTGTCAAGAGCAATCTCGGCCACACCATGGCTGCCTCCGGGCTGGTCAGTCTGGCGGCGCTGCTGCAAGGCATCGTCCATCGGCAGATCCCGGCGACGCTGCACTGCGAAGAGGACAACGACTACATCGCCTGGCGTGACAGCCGCCTCTACGTCAACAAGGCCACCCGCGCCTGGGACGTGCCGGGCGATCGGCTGCGGCTCGGTGCGGTCAGCGCCTTCGGCCGCAGCGGCACCAACGCCCATGTCGTGATCGAGGAGTTCCGCGATCCGCGACCATTGGCGGCGACGGAGGGAGCCTGCTTGGTGCCGATCTCCGCGCGGACATCGGAGCAGCTGCGCCAGCGCGTCGAGGATCTGCTGGTCTTTCTGCAGCGGACCGGGACGACCGATATCGCCGCCGTGGCGCGGACGCTTCAGGAGGGCCGTGACGCCCTGCCGCAGCGGTTCGCGGTCGTCGTCGCCTCCTGCGCGCAGTTGCGCAGCGAACTGCAGGACTGGCTGGCCGGCAAGCCGTCCGAATGCGCGGCCACCGGAAGCGCGGACTGGCGTCATGCCATCGGCAGAGCGGATCTGCAGGCGCGCACGGCATTGACGCAGCGGCACGAAACGCTGCTCGCCGCCGCAGAGGCTTGGGTGCAGGGGAGTGCGATCGACTGGTCGATGTCGGACGAAGACGCACAGATCGTGCATCGCCGATTGCATCTGCCGACCTATCCCTTCGCGCAGGACCGCTACTGGATCGAGGACACGTCGGCGTCGCCCGCATCGGCTCGGCCGGCTGCGGCGCGTGCGTCCACCTCACTTGAGGACATTCTCGATCAGGTGGATGCGGGGATGTTGGCAGGCGGCGAAGCGGCGGCGGCGGTGAAGACGATGTTGGGCAGTAAAGCCCGCTAGGGACGAGCGAACGGAAGTACCGCGCGGCTCAACTCGGGCCGCGTGCATTCAGCAGGATTTGGCAGGAAGTTTAATGATCGATTTCGTCGAGTACATCATTGGGGAATTGTCGAGCAAGCGTCTGGTCAAGACGGACGCGCTCGACTTGATCCGGCAGTTCCAGACCGCGCCGGGTCATGATGCGTCGCACGGCGCTGTCGGCTCGCTGCGACTGCGCAACACATCAGGCTTCGACCAGCAAAGCTACGAGGCCATCTTCGACGGCGATGAGCCGTTTTTGCGCGACCACGTCGTGAAAGGGCATCGCACTCTGCCGGGCGTGGCGTATCTGGAGATGGTCCGTCAGGCCCTGGTGGATGCGCTGCCGGATGCAGCCGATGCAGTCATCGACTTCCGCAACGTCGTTTGGGCGCAGCCGATCATCGCCGACGGGCCGACTTCGGTCACGATCGCGCTGTTTCCCGCCGAATCGCACGAGCGCGACGGCGCGATCGATTACGAGATCTACAGCCTTGCCGAGAGCGACGACGGAACGTCTGCAGAACGGATCCATTCGCAGGGCCAGATCGTGCCGGTCCGCGACGCGGCGTTGGCGCCGCAGCGGGATGTCGCCGCGCTGCGGGCGCGGATGACCCGCGGGCGCCTGGACGCCGAACGGCTGTATGCCGCGTTCGACCACATGGGCATGGACTACGGCCCCGCACAGCGGGCCGTACGCCGGTTGCATCAGGGTCAGGATGAGGTCTTGGCGCATCTGGTGCTGCCATCGGTCTGGAACGACGGCGACCGTGCCTATGCGTTGCATCCGGGCACGATGGATGGCGCCTTGCAGGCGCTGCTCGGTTTCATTGAGGACATCGATACGGCGCCGCTGCGGCCGCGTCTGCCTTACGCGCTGGATCACCTGCGTATTCACGCGCCTTGCACGGGCGAGATGGTGGCATGGCTGCGGCTGAGTCCGGACCAGCATGTGAATCGACGCGTGAACCGCATCGACATCGACCTGTGCGATGCCGAAGGAAGGGTCTGCGTGGAATGGCGTGGGTTCAGCTCGCGCGAGCTGGGTGCGGCGCCCGCCGCATCGACCGATCCGGCGGTGAAAGGCGTCCTGTACGCCGCGCCGCATTGGCAAGACCGTGACGAACACGACGCTGATCAAGACGGCGACCACAATGGCGATCACGATGGCAATCATGCGCGACCGCCACGCACAATCGAACATCACGCGCTGCTATGCGCCGGATACGCGAACTTCGCCGATGCGCTCGAAGGCGTGCAAGGCCATGTTCTGGCCGATGATCCGGAACAGGATCCTGCGCTTCGCTACCGCGAAATCGCGCTCGCCTGTTTCGGATGGTTGCGGCAGTGCTTCGAGGCGCGTTCGACCGATGCGGTGCTGCTGCAACTGGTCGTTGCCGACGATGCCGCCGGGCGCTTGTTGCTTGGTCTGAGCGGCATGCTGCGCAGCGCGATGCTTGAGAACCCGCGACTGAACGCGCAAATCGTGGCGGTCGCAGCAGACGCGACTGCCGATGAACTCGGCGCGTGGCTGCAGCGCGCAGCGCGCTTGCCGCAGGACGCTGTGCAAAGGTTCGATCGCGACGGCGCGCATCAGGCGATGGTCTGGCGCGAAGTGGCTTCTCACGACATCTTCGAAGCACGACCCGACGATGCGCCATCGGCCTTCCGCGACGATGGCGTCTATGTCATCACCGGCGGCCTGGGTGGCCTGGGAGCGCTCTTCGCGCGCGACATCCTCGCGCACGGCCCTGGTACGCGCGTGGTCCTCACCGGACGCGCCGCATCGAGCGCGGAGATCGATCGACGAGTGCAGGCGCTGTCGCGGACCAACGACGCCGACACGCATCGAGTCAGCTATGCGCAGCTTGATCTCGACGATCCCCAGAACGTGCGTGACTGCTTCGCGGGCATTGTGCGGACGCATGGCCGGATCAACGGCATCCTGCACTGCGCGGGATGCCTGCGCGACGATTTCATTCTGAAGAAATCCGTCGACGACGTGCTTGCTGTGCTCGCGCCAAAGGTGGCGGGCACGCGGCATCTCGACGAAGCGACCGGCGATCTCGATCTGGACTTCATGGCTTTGTTCTCTGGGGGCGCCTCAGTCACCGGCAACGTCGGGCAGTCGGACTACGCAGCCGCCAACGGTTTCATGGACCGCTATGCGGCGCATCGCAATGCTCTCGTCGCCAGCGGCGAGCGCCGCGGCGTGACCCGTGCCGTCAACTGGCCGTTCTGGCGCGAAGGCGGCATGACCGCGAGCGCGGACACGCTTGAACGTGCGGAACGGATCGCTGGCCTGCATCCACTGGACACGGTAGTGGGGCTACAGGCGTTCCATCGCACGTTCGCGCAGCCGCACGATCGGATTCAGGTGGTGCAGGGCGATCTGGTGCGACTGCGTCAGGCCCTGTTCGCCACGCCCGAGCCGCTGCATACCGTTTTGATGCCCGCCGCGGCCGCGCAGACCCAAGCGCCGGACGACGCGCCGATCGCCACCGACGATCTGCGTGAGGCGGCGCGAGCGTTCATTCGTCGCGAACTGTCGGGGCTGCTCAAGCTTCCGGCCAATCAAATCGAGTCCGATGCGCCGTTGGAGAAGTACGGCATCAACTCGATCATGATGATGAATCTGACGAATGTGTTGGAGGAGACGTTCGGTTCGCTGCCGAAGACGCTGTTCTTCGAATACCAAACGCTCAATGAGCTGACCGAGTATTTTCTCGCCGCGCATGCGGAGGCCCTGGCGCGTTCGCTCGGCCGGGCGGAGACCGCCCCCCGCCGCGATGCGGACGTGTCCCGTGAACCATCATCGCCCGCGCCAGAAGCGGCGTTGCCGTCATCGCGCGCCGTGCGTCGCCGCCAACGCTTCAGTGCTGTCGAGCCATCCGCGCGCGACGCCGTGCGTCGCGCCGAGCCAATGGCGATCATCGGCCTGAGCGGTCGTTATCCAGGTGCGCGGGATCTCGATGCCTTCTGGCGCAATTTGCGCGACGGCGTAGACAGCATCGAAGAGGTGCCAGCGGATCGTTGGGACTGGCGCGATTATCTCAGCGAGGACCGCACGCAGCCCGGACACCACTACAGCAAGTGGGGCGGTTTCATCGAGGGCGTGAGTGAATTCGACGCGCTTTTTTTCAATATTCCGCCGGTCGAGGCCGAGCGCATCGACCCACAGGAGCGCCTGTTCCTGGAACATGCGTGGATGGCGGTGGAAGATGCCGGGTACACGCGCGCGCGCCTGCAGATTCCGCATGCTGCCGATCAGTCGGGGCAGGTCGGCGTCTATGTCGGCGTGATGTACGGCGAGTATCAGATGTTCGGCGTAGAAGCGAGCCTGCTGGGCAATCGCAGCGTCACTCCATCGAGTTACGCCAGCATCGCCAATCGCGTGTCGTATTTCCTCAACCTGCACGGGCCGAGCATCGCGCTCGACACCATGTGCTCCTCGTCGCTGACGGCGATCCATCTCGCCTGCCAGGACCTCCGCGAAGGCCGCACCGATCTCGCCATCGCAGGCGGCGTCAATGTCACGGTCCACCCGAACAAGTACCTGATGCTGAGTTCGGGCCAGTTCATCGCGACCGAAGGTCGCTGCCAGAGCTTCGGCGAGGGCGGAGACGGTTACATTCCCGCCGAGGGCGTGGGCGCAGTCATTCTCAAACGCTTGTCCGAGGCGGAACGCGACGGCGACCATATCCATGGCGTGATTCTGGGTAGCGCGCTGAATCACGGCGGCAAGACCAATGGCTACTCGGTCCCGAACCCGCAGGCCCAGGCCAGCGTGATCGCGATGGCGCTGCAGGTCTGCGGTGTCGATGCGCGCCGCATCGGTTATCTCGAAGCGCATGGCACCGGCACCAAGCTGGGCGACCCGATCGAGATCGCGGCCCTGACCCAGGCGTTCCGCCGACAGACCGCCGACAAAGGGTTCTGCCTGATCGGTTCGGCCAAATCGAACATCGGACACGCCGAGTCGGCAGCCGGTATCGCCGGGCTGACCAAGGTGCTGCTGCAGATGAAGCACGGGATGGTGGCACCCTCGCTGCACGCAACCGTGCTCAACCCCCACATCGATTTCGCGAACACGCCATTCGAGGTCAATCGTGTGCTTCGTCCGTGGACACCGGTCGAGCTCGACGGCCGGCCTTTGCCGCGTCTGGCCGGGTTGTCGTCCTTCGGCGCCGGTGGTTCCAATGCTCACCTCATCATCGAGGAATACCTGCCCGCTGCATCGCCATCCTCGCGCGTGGCCGGGCCGCAGGTGGTCGTGCTCTCCGCGCGCACCGCCGAACAGCTCGAACAGAAAGTGCGCGATCTCGTGGCGTTTCTGTGCGTCCCGGAGCGCGAGATCGCGCTGGAGGATCTGGCCTATACGCTGCAGAACGGTCGCGAAGCGATGGAAGAGCGCTTGGCGTTGATCGTCGAGTCGATCGGTGCGTTGACCGCTGCGCTGCAGACATGGCTGGACGATCCGACGACCACCATCGGCTCCCATCGTGCCCGCGCGAATGCGGGCGGCGGTGCGCTGGCGCTGTTCAACACCGATGGCGAACTGCAGGCGACCATCGATCGCTGGTTCCAGACGGGACGACTCGATCGAATCGCCGACGTGTGGGTGAACGGCGTGACGATCGACTGGAACAAGGCGCATGACGCGACCCGGCGTCCGCGGCCGATCAGTCTGCCGACCTATCCGTTCGCCCGCGAGCGTTGCTGGATCGATCGCCCCGGTGCGACGCATCGCGTCGCCGGCGCCGTGCTGCATCCGCTGCTGCATACGAATGTTTCGGACTTGCGCGTTCAGGCTTACCGCTCGATTTTCCAGGGTCGCGAATTTTTCCTCGACGATCATCGGGTGCGCATGGGCGGCGACGCCGCGCAGCGTCTTGTGCCCGGTGTGGCCTATCTGGAAATGATGCGCGCCGCTGCGGTGCTTGCTGTACCCGAATGGCGCGACGCCGGTCTGGAGCTTCACGGTATCGCTTGGTCGCGTCCGCTGGTGGTGACGTCGCCGACAACGGTCGATGTCTTGCTCGCGCCCACGGACAACGACGATATCGGGATAAGCATCGCCACCGCATCCGAGGGCGATGCGGTCGTGCATTGCAGCGGTAGCGTGCGGCCGATGCAGGAGGACGCGCCCGCGCGCATCGACCTCGCGCTGCTTCAAGAACGGCTGCAGCTCGGCATCCTGGCCGGCGACGACGTTTATGCGCGCTATGCCCGTATGGGCGTCGAGTACGGCCGTTCCTTCCGCTGCGTCGATCATGTGCGGCTGGGCGCCGAGGACGTGCTCGCGCAACTGCGCTTGCCGTCCGCCGCGAGCATGCAGGCCACGGACCCGGCGAACGACTTCTGGTTGCATCCAGCGTTGATGGACAGCGCGCTGCAATCCGCGCTTGGGTTGCTGGTGGCGGCCGGGCGCGATATCGATCGGGCTCCGCTGCCGTTCGCATTGCGTTCGGTGCGCATTCTCGCGCCGTGCGCGTCGGAGATGTGGGCCTGGATTCGCTACGCATCGCAGTCCGGCCCCGCATCGACCGTGGTCGAGCTCGACATCGATGTGTGCAATGCCGAGGGCGATGTTTGCGTTGCACTGCGCGGCTTGGCCTCGCGCGCTGCGCCGCGCGAAACGGTGCAGATCGAGGATGTGCAGAACGAGGCAGTGCTGATGGCGGTTCCGCTTTGGGAGCCGATCACAGCACGCCCGCCAGTGTCGAAAACGCCAGCGGAAGTGTCCAGTGCGCTGCTCGTTTGCGATCTCCCGCACATCGATACCGATACCGTTGCTGCGATGGAAGACCTGCGCGGACTGGCGTTCCATGCCTCTGCGTCCGCGTCCACATCCAATCCCGCCGATCGTTATGCGCAGCACGCGCGCCGACTTCTTGCGTTGCTTCAGGACAACAGCGGCATGCAAGCCAGCGCGCGACGCTGGCTGCAAGTCGTCGTGCCGGGCAACGAGGCCTCCCTGCAGATGCTGGGACTCGACGCCATGCTCCGCACCGCGGCGATGGAGAACCCCGCGATCCGCGGACAGATCGTTGTGGTGCCTGCCGACGCCTCCGCCCAAGCGCTCGCGCGCCACCTCCGCGAGGCGAGCGCTTTGCAGCACGAACCCGTGGTCGCGTTCTCGGACGGTACGATCCGGGTGCGCCGTTGGCAGGTGCTGCCGGACGACACCGCAGGTGAGGGCATGTCTTTTCAAGGCGCGCCTCTTGAAGGCATGCCTCCTGAAGGCATGTCCGCGTTCCGCGACGACGGTGTGTATCTCATTACCGGCGGCATGGGTGGACTCGGACAAGTGTTCGCCGGCCATATCCTCGCCCAGACCTCTCGCGCAAGCGTTGTGCTGACCGGGCGGCGCGATCTCGATGCCGAGCGCCAGCGGCAGTTCGACACCCTCGCGGCCGGCACCGGTCGCCTGCATTACCGCGTGCTCGATCTCACTGACGACCGCGCCGTGCGCGATACGGTCGCGGAGATCGCAAGCAGTTTCGGCAACCTGCGCGGCGTGTTGCACAGTGCAGGCGTATCGCGCGATGGGCTTCTGCCGACGCGGACCATCGCACTGCTGGACGAAGTCCTCTCGCCCAAGGTCGGCGGCACCCAGAGGCTCGATGCCGCGACCGCAGATCTCGATCTCGATTTCTTCGCCCTGTTCTCATCGATCAGCGGCGCGCTGGGCAATGTTGGGCAAGCAGACTACGCCGCAGCGAACGGTTTTCTCGATCAGTTCGCTGCGGATCGCCAGCGGCAGGTGGTCGCCGGTTTGCGGCGCGGCAGGACCGTATCGATCAATTGGCCGCTGTGGGCCGAGGGTGGAATGGGCCTCAACGCGGCGGCGATCGATCTGCTGTGGCGCACGGCAGGTGTTCGGCCGCTCTCGACCGCCGATGGATTGCGCGCGTTCGAACGCAGCTTGTTGCGCATCACCGAACCGCAGGTGCTGGTGCTCTCTGGCGATCCACAGCGTTTGCGCCCGTTGCTGCAGGCGCGAGCGGTGCCGGAGATCGCACCGAAGACCGCAGCGCCTGCGCTTGCAGGGCGCGAGATCGCCAAGGAGACGCTCGCCGCGGCACCCGACCAAGGCTCCAGGGATGCGCAGGTCGAAACGTATCTGCGCGGAATCTTCTCGCGTCTGCTCAAGGTGCCGGCGCATCGGATTGACACGCGCGCTTCGCTGGAGCAGTACGGCATCGATTCGGTGATCGCGATGACGCTGACCGCCGAAATAGAGAAAGAAGTAGGTGAGTTGCCGAAGACGCTGCTGTTCGAGCATCAAACCATCGAACGTCTCGCCCGCCATCTGCTCGCCACGTTCCCGCAGCGCATGCGCGAACTGATCGGACCCACCCAGCGCGAGGTTCCTGTGCGCGCATCGATCTCGGCGCCGGTCGCGGCGCCAGCGCGCAGTCGCACTGCCTCGGTGTCGCACCGTTTCCGTGCAACTGCAGCCAGAACCGAGCGGCGTGTGGCCATCGTCGGCCTGGCAGGACGCTACCCGCAGGCCGAAACGCTTGATCGCTTCTGGGAGAACCTGCGCGCCGGCCGTGACAGCATTACCGAAGTGCCCGGCGATCGCTGGGATCACGCCCGCTATTTCGATCCCGCGCGTAACCAATCGGGGCGCACCTATTCGAAGTGGGGCGGCTTCCTCGACAACATCGGCGGCTTCGACGCGCGGATCTTCAACGTTTCACCGCGCGAGGCGGAGTTGCTGGACCCGCAGGAGCGCCTGTTTCTGGAAACCGCGTGGGAGACGATCGAAGATGCCGGCTACAGCCGGGAAGCGTTGGCCGGAAAGAAGATCGGCGTATACGTCGGTGTGATGTGGAGCCACTACGAACTCTATGGTGGCGATGGCATTGCCGGTATTCCCACCTCATCGCATGCGTCGATCGCCAATCGTGTGTCGTATTTCTTCGATTTCCACGGCCCCAGCCTCGGCCTGGACACGATGTGCTCGTCCTCGCTGACTGCGATCCACCTCGCAGCCGAGGACGTGCGCAATGGTGTTGTCGAAGCGGCGATCGCGGGTGGTGTAAACCTCTCCCTGCACCCGCAGAAGTACCTGAATCTGAGCCAGGGCAACTTCATGTCCAGCGATGGCCGCTGCCGCAGCTTTGGCGCTGGCGGCGATGGCTACGTGCCCGGAGAGGGCGTGGGCGCGCTCCTGCTCAAACCGCTTGACGATGCACTGCGCGATGGCGATCACATCTATGCCGTCCTCGAAGCCAGCGCACTGAACCATGGCGGAAAAACCCACGGCTACACGGTGCCCAACCCGACGGCGCAGGCGTCGCTGATCGGCGCCGTACTCAAGGCTGCCGACATCGATCCCCGCAGCATCGATTACATCGAAACCCATGGCACCGGCACGTCGCTGGGCGATCCCATCGAACTGGCCGGACTGCGCCAGGCATTTGCCGAGTACACCGACGACATCGGCTTCTGCGCGATCGGCTCGGTCAAGTCGAACATCGGTCATCTCGAAGCTGCAGCGGGTATCGCAGCCGTGACCAAGACGCTGCTACAGCTGCGTCACAGTGAGCTGGCGCCGTCGCTTCACGCAGAGCCGCCGAATCCTCACATCGACTTCGCGACGTCCCCGTTCCGGGTGCAGACTCAGCTCGCGCCCTGGCCGCGTCGCGACGGCCAGCCGCGCCGTGCGGCCGTCAGCGCTTTTGGCGCGGGCGGCGCGAATGCGCATGTGATCCTCACGGAGTACCTGGAGGAAACAACGATCCGCGCGCCGAACGCGGATCTCGCCGCTTCAGCCCCGGACCTGTTCCTGCTTTCTGCCCGTGACGATGCGGCGCTCGTGCGCTACGCAGCGCGGATGGCGGCGTTTTTGGGGAAAGACGAGGATGTCGCGCTGCGCGACATCGCATACACCTCGCGGATTGGCAGGACAGCGCTGCCGGTGCGTTTGGCGGTGCTGGCCAGCAGTCGCAGGGAACTGCACGACAAGCTGTCGCGCTGGGCGGCCAGTCAATCGATGGCAGCCGGTGCATGGGCTGCTTCCGGGGGCGAGGACTGTCTTGCCGGCCGAGTCGTCGATGCCGGAGTCGGCGGCCTCATTCCGGGCGATGCCGGCCAAGCATTCCTGGGCGAACTGATTGATCGCGAAGATTGGCGCGCGTTGGCCCGTCTGTGGATCGCAGGCGCCGAAGTGGATTGGGCGTGGCGATCGACGGCGCTGGCGCCGAAGCGTGTGCGCTTGCCGACCTATCCCTTCGAGCGCGAACGTTATTGGATCGGCGGGCATCTGCCCTCGATTCCATCGCGTTCCGCAGTCATCAATGCAACTGCACCGGTGCGCATGCCGGCGACGACCTTGTTCTATCGGCCGAACTGGACGATGCAGCCGCTGCCTGCGGCGCCTCCGGCTTCGGGCCTTGCTGCGAACATGGCGCCGGTCCTGCTGATTGGCGCCACGCCGGAATGGCAGCAAACGCTGTCTGAACGCCTCGGTGGCGCACCGGTGATTCTGGTCGCGGTCGGAACCGCCTTCGAAGTGCGCGCGCTCGATCACATCGTGGTGGACCCGGGCTGCGAGGAAGACGCCGATCGTCTGGTCGAGGCGCTGCAGGCGCAAGGGCGCATGCCGCGCGTTATCGTGCAACGTCACGCGGGCGCTACACAGATCGCGGTAGACCCGTCGACGATCATGGCTGCGCTCGACATCGACGCGCATTTTCCCGCGTCGTTGGCCAGGGCGCTGATCGCACACCGCCAGAGCGGCGAAACCCGCTTTCTGTCGCTGGTCTCGGGTGTCGATGCAGGCGCGCGGATACCTGGCGTCGCACTGGGCGGTTTCTATGCCAGTGTGCATCGCGAAAACCCGCTGTTCCGTAGCCGCGTCGTGGAATTGGTCTCGGAGGCGTCCACGGCTTTCGACGAGATCGAAATCGTTGCGGCCGAATTGGCCGATCCTGTCTGGAGCAGCGAAGTGCTGCGTTTCGTCGTCGATGAAGGCCGCGCACTCCGTGAGCGGCGGCGTTGGCTGCCGCAAGCGAACGAACGCTCCGACGCGAATAGCGATGCACTCAAGCGGCACGGGGTCTATCTGATTTCGGGCGGGATGGGAGCACTCGGTCGGTTGTTCGCTGAATTTCTGGCTCGCGATTACCAGGCACGATTGGTCTTGTTGGGTCGCTCGCCGCATGGTGCGCAAATCGAAGCGCAGCTCGAAGCGCTGCGTGCGCTTGGTGGTGAGGCGATTTATCTGCAGGCGGAGGTCGCCGATTTCGCGCAGGTCGAAGCCGCCGTGCATGAAGCCCGCGAGCGATTCGGTCGGCTGGATGGCGTGCTGCATGCTGCTGGTATCCATCGCGACGCCTATCTGTTGAAGAAGTCGCGCGCGGACCGTGCCGCAGTGTTTGCGACCAAAGTCTTGGGCGCCATCCATCTCGATCGCGCCACGGGCGACGATGCGCTCGAGATATTCGCCATGTTCGCGTCGGTGGCTGGGGCGTTGGGGAATGCCGGCCAGACCGACTATGCCTATGCCAATCATTTCCTGGATGCATTCGCTCACGCGCGCACCGCACAGGTCGCGCTGGGCCGCCGTCGTGGTCGCTCGATATCCATCGACTGGCCGCTTTGGGCCGCCGATGGCATGCGTCCGCACGACGATGTCGTCGTCGCATCCGAAAGCGTCGGTCTGTTGCCCTTGCCGCTCGACGCGGGTCTGGATGCCTGGATGCGGATTCTGTCCGGCGCCGAAGCGCAGACGATGGTGCTACACGGAGATGCGCAGCGGATCGCAAGCGCATTGCACACGATGATCGACACGCGGAGCGAGGCTGTCGCTGCTGTGCAAGCATCGTCTGCGGCGAATGCCGGCATCGCCGATCTGATGCAATACGCTCAGACGTATTTGCGAGAGAAAATCGGCGAGGAAATCCGCCTCGATCCTGCGCGGGTCGATACGAACGAGCGCTTCGATGCATTCGGCATCGATTCGATGATGGTCAGCCGGCTCAACGATCGCTTGATGACGGATCTCGGCGCACTGCCAAAGACGCTGTTCTACGAGTATTCGACCATCGACGAACTCGCAGGCTATCTCGCCCGCGAAGTACCGGACGCGCTATCGAACCTGCTCCCCGCCACGACCGACGCTCGGCCTGAAGCCGTCGCCTCCGTCCGCGAAGCGGCGCAACCGGCCGCGAGCGTCGAAGCCCGCAGTCTCGACGATGCGCAGGCGCGCGACGATGCGCGCAAGACACTTGCATCGCCCCCATTCGCGGACGCACCCATCGCGAATGCACCCGTTGCAAATGGGCAGGTCGCGAACGAGCAGATTGCGAACGAGTCGATCGCGATAGTCGGTCTCCACGGCCAGTATCCGCGCTCCGCCGATCTTGACGCGCTGTGGGAACATCTGCGCGAAGGTCACGACCTGATCGATGTCGTACCGGCAAACCGCTGGGATGCGGAGGCGCTCTACGATGCGGACCCGGCGAACGCCGAACAAGGACGTATCTACTGCAAGTGGGGCGCCTTCCTCGACGATCACGACACCTTCGATGCCGCGTTCTTCCGGATCGGCGACAGCGAGGCGCTCAGCATGGACCCGCAGGAACGCCTGTTCCTGCAGTCGGTATGGGCCGCACTGGAAGATGCGGGCCTGACTCGTGATGAACTGCGTCGGCGCTATCCCAAGGGCAAGAGCGCGGATGTCGGTGTGTTCGTCGGTGTCACCAGCAACACGTATCAGCTGTTGGGTGCGCAGCGCTGGGAGCATGGGCTCGATTCTGCACGCTCGGGCTCGGGGCTGATGGATCCGACGCTCAGCTCGCTGCCGTGGTCGATCGCAAATCGGGTCTCTTATGTTTTCGACCTGCAGGGGCCAAGCCTGCCCGTCGATACCGCATGCTCATCCTCGCTGGTGGCGATCCATCTGGCTTGCGAGAGCCTGCGCCGGGCTGAATGCCGTGTGGCCGTGGCTGGCGGCGTCAACCTCTACCTGCATCCGGCCAAATATCACGGCCTGTGCCAGCGCCGCATGCTGGCGGAACATGGTCGCTGCCGCAGTTATGGCGCTGGTGATGATGGTTTCGTGCCAGGGGAAGGCATCGGCAGCCTGATCCTTAAAACGCTTTCGCAGGCGATCCACGACGGTGATCGCATCCATGGTTTGATCCGGGCCAGCGGCTATGATCATAGTGGTCGTTCCAATGGTTACTCCGCACCGAATCCAGGCGCCCAGGTCGCGCTGATTGGCGACGTACTGCGTCGTGCGGACATTAAGGCCGACACCATCAGTTATGTGGAAGGCCATGGCACAGGCACTCAGCTGGGCGATAGCCTTGAAGTGCGCGCAATGTCGCAGGCCTTAGGGTCTGGCGCCGCGCAGTCGTGCGTGCTCGGTTCGATCAAGGCAAATATCGGCCACACGGAATCGGCCGCTGGCGTGCTCGGTGTGACCAAAGTGCTGCTGCAGATGCGTCATCGCCAGATCGCGCCGTCGATCCACGCCGAGCCGGCCAACCCTGACATCGATTTCGAACGCACACCGTTCCGAATCCTGAAACAGGCCGAAGCCTGGGATGTCGCGTCGGGTCAGCCCCGTCGCGCGATGATCAATGCCTTCGGCGCGGGTGGCGTCAATGCCTGTCTGGTATTGGAGGAATACCTGCCGGTGGAGACGGCGATCCCCCCCGAGCGCATGCCCGCAGAGGTGCTGTTCGTGCTCTCGGCGAGCTCGCAGGACCGCCTGCGCGACTACGCTGAAGCCTGGGTCGCACGCCTGCGCCGCGAGAGCGCAAGCCTGGCGCTTGCAGAAATCGCGCGACTGCTGCAAATCGGCCGTGAGCAGATGACCGAGCGGGTCGCGGTGGTCGCCTCGAACCCGACCGAGCTTGCCGAACGTCTTGAAGCGTGGTTGAAGGGCGAAGCATCGAGCGTGTATCTTGGCGGCAAGGGTGCAGATTGCACGGACGACACGGTTTTCAGGCAGGACGACAGGATGTTGAAGGCGCTGGTGCAGGCGCAGGACCTGCATGGAATTGGCCGGGCATGGGCTGCAGGATCGGATGTGCCATGGCGCCAGCTCTCCTCCGTCGCCAATCACCCCTCGGGAATGTTCCCCACATATCCCTTTGCCCGCACCCGCTATTGGCCGTCTGCGGCCCCGGCGCGTGCGGCGGCGGATTCGCTCCCGGGGCGCGCGCTGCAGCTGCATCCATTGATCTCCCACAACGCATCCAATCTGTGGGAAACCTGCTACACATCGATCTTGTCGCGCGATGCCTTCTATGCACAGCACCATCGCGTGCATCGCGAGCCCCTGTTGCCGGGCAGCGCGTGGCTCGAAATCGCGCGCGCGTCGGGCAGCTTCGCGACCATGTCCGAGGTTCGGCGTCTGCGTGACGTGGTCTTCGTGCGCCCGCTGGCGTTCAACGATCCCGTCCAAGCGGCGGTCACCACGCTGCGCATCGATGGCGGAGAGCTGCTCTTCACCATCGCATCGCACGATCCAGCGCAAGGACCGGTCGTGCATTGCGAAGGCGTGTTGGAATGCGGCAAGACGCCTCTTGGCTCCGGTGCCGAATGGGAGATGCCGATCGCTTCGCTGATTCAACAGAGCACGCGCCGGATCGCAAGCGAAGACTGTTATGCGCGTTTTGAGCGGTCCGGAATCGACTACGGCCCGACCTTCCGCACGATCCAGGTGCTGCATGCGGGCGAAGGGTTCGTCCTCGCCAGACTGTCGCTGTCGCCATGCGGTGAGGACGACGAATTCGGCCTGCATCCCTGCCTGATCGACGGGGCGCTACAGACCATCTCTGGTTTCGCAGGCGACGAAAGCGCAGCGGCTGGCTCTGCTTTCATTCCATTCGCCATCGACGAAATCGCGATCCACGGCGCTGTGCCGATGGACTGCTTTGCGCATGCGGTCGAAAGCGTGCGGTCGGTATCCGCCAGGGACGGCATCCGCAAGTTCGACATCGACATCGCCACCGAGGAAGGCGTCGTTGTGGTGTCTCTCAAGGGGCTGTCGGTGCGTTCTCTCAAGCCGCAGCCGTCCTCTGCAATCACACATTCGAGTACGCACGCTGCATGAAGAAGATTCTGAGATTCATCGAAATGCGCCTTGCTGCGATGCCGGCGCTGGTGCTTCGCTTTCGCCTGTTGGTCGTGGCGTGCGCACTAGGCATCACCGTGCTGTCGCTGTATGGCATTCGCCATCTCAAGTTCGATTTCACGATCGAACGCTGGCTGAAGCAGGACGACGCTGCGTTCGTTGCCTTTGAAGCCTTCCGCGAGCAGTTTGGCAGCGACGACGGAGTGATCATCGTATACAAGCCCAAGGACGGAGACGTTTTCTCTGGCCAGTCGCTGCGGCTGTTGCAAGGCATTCGCAACGATCTGTTGAACTACCACGAGACGCTCAAGGAAGGCGAAAAATCGGCTCTGGAACGCATCGTCAAGGTCGATACGCTGATCAATGCGCCGGTTCTGACCGTCGATGCCGACAGCTTGCAGTCGCGGTGGTTGGTGGGCGACACCGTACCTGCCGATCCGGCCGCGCTCCAGGCCATCCGCAAGACCGCACGCACTGAGCGGGATCTGAACAAACGCTTTTTCTCGGACGATGAGCGCTACGGCGTGATTTACGTCAAAACGGACTTCGGCGCGGTGCCGATGGACAGCGAGGAAACGACATCCGCCATCTTGAATGGTGCGGAGGATCTGACCTACCTCGAACCCGTCGCTGGTCAGACCGATGCCGATGCGGTCTGGTCCGAAGGCGATCCGCCGAAGTTCAAGCCGACCGGCATGCCCGACTATGTCGCCCTGAACGCCGCGATCAACGAGGTGTTGGGCCGCAACGCGTACAAGGCGCATTTCGAGTATTACCGGGTCGGCAATACGGTCGACTCCGAGAATCAGGTGCGCATGGGCGAAGAGATGGGCCTGCTGTACATGATCGGTCTGTTGATCATGATCATTACCCTGATCGCCATCTTCCGCTCGGTCGCCGCCGCAGCCTGGCCGATCCTGATCATCGTGCTCAGCACGATCTGGACGCTCGGCATCAGCGGTTGGCTAGGCCTGTCGATATCGCCGTTCGTGGTGCTGACGTTCCTGCTGATTCTCACCATCGGCATGGCCGACGTCACCCACATGATGTCCGGCTATCTGTTCTTCCGCCAGCGCGGCCTCGATGCCGACACCGCGCTGCGCGAAACCTACGAGAAAACCGGGCTCGGCTGCTTCCTCACCGCCGCCGCCACCATGTCGGGCATGCTGGCGTTGATGTGGGGCAATCTCGTGCCTGTGATCAATTTCGCCGTGATGTCGGCGATGGGCATCGCGTTGGCCTTCCTGTTGACGATCACGCTGCTGCCGATCCTGCTTCGGCTCAGTTCGCCGGCGCCCCAGGACCGGATGAAACCCGGGCGCGGCGTGCTCACGCGCATCATCCCCACCTTCGTGCCTTGGCTGCAGCGCCAGCTGGAAAAGATCGTCCCGCTCGTCGAAAAACGCCCGTTCGCCTTCATCTTGCCGTTCGCGCTGGTGTTGGGGCTCTCGATTTACGGCGCTCTGAAGATCAAAGTCGATTACAGCCTCTACGACCAGTACAGCGAGTCTTCCAACTTTTACCAGAGCATCAAACTGCTGGATAGCAAGCTTGCGGGCGCTTCGCAGATGTCGCTCTATGTCGATCTGGGCGCGGACGACGGGTTTCAGGATCCGCTGGTCTTGACTGAGATCGATGCTCTCCAGCGCAAGCTGGAGCGCGACTACGAGCGCTATGTGATCCGCACCTCTTCGATCGTGGAGACTGTCAAGGACGCCTACCAGAAACAGAACGATGGGGAGGCGGACAAGTACGCCATTCCGCCGACCCGGGAGATGCTATCGCAGACCCTGTTCACCTTTGGTCTGGCAAATCCGGAAGAGCGGGCGAAGCTGGTGGACGAGACCTACCGGAAGGCCAACATCACGATCAACCTGCGCAGTTACGGCTCCTACGAGTACACCCGGGTCTTCGAGGAGATGACCCGCGACATCGATTCGACTGTCAACCGGATCAAGGCCCGGTATCCAGACGCGCAGGTATCGATCACCGGCCTGTTCGCCATGGGCATGAAGGCGGCGAACTATCTGGTGATCAACGAACTGCAGAGTTTCGGGCTCAGCCTGCTCATCATCTCGGTCGCGCTGCTGCTGATCTTCAGTTCGATCAAGGCCGGCATCATTTCGCTGATCCCGAACTTGGTGCCATCGTTCCTCGTGCTGGGCTTGCTGGGCCTGCTCGACATCCCGCTCGATTTTTACACGATGATGCTGGCACCGATCGTGGTCGGTATCGCGGTCGACGACACCATCCACTTCATGTCGCTGTACAGGATCGAAGTCGGCAAGGACGGCGACATTCGTCGCGCGGTGATCGACACCGTCAAGGAGTGTGGGCAGTCGATCGTGTTCGCCTCGATGATCCTCGGATTGGGCTTCGGAATCATGGCGACGGCGAGCACCCCCGGTCTCGCCAGTCTGGGGAAGTTTGGCTTCATCGCCATTTTCTCTGGCCTGCTCTGCGAACTTTTTCTAACCCCCGCGCTGATCTTCGCCTTCAAGCTGAAGTATGAGAGCGGGCACGCGGCTGAATCTCCCGCGCCGGCAGCGAACTGAACCGTCACTATAAATAAGGAGTTACCGATGAATACCGCTTTTTCTTTCGCACGGAAGGCCATGCTCGGCGTCTGTTTGCTTCTCTCGTTCTCCTCGCCAGCGAGCGACTTGGACGCTGATGGTGTCATGAAGGCGTCCGATCGGGCATATCGCGGCGCTTTCAGCACCGCGATCATCAAGGTCCAACTCACCACCTGCCGTTACGCGCTCAAGAACAACACCATCGGTTGCCGCGAAAAGCCGCGAATCAGCGTGTTGGAGGCAGTCGAGAAGAAGCGTGGCGCCGATCGCAAGGATTCGCAGTCGATCGTGCTGGTGCTGCAGCCGGTGTCCGACAAAGGCGTCGGCCTGCTCAGCTACGAGTACTACGACATCAACAAAGACAACGACATCCTGTTGTATTTGCCTGCGCTAGGTAAGGCGCGCCGCATCGTTTCGGGTGGTGCTGGAAACGAAGACGGCGGCAGCTTCTTCGGTAGCGAATTCTTCGTCGATGACACCCTGCTCAGGAAGATCGAGCAGTACACATACAAGACGGTGCGCGACGATATGCACGAGGGGCGGGCGGTCTGGATTGTCGAGTCATCGCCGACCACAAAGCGTGCTGCGCGCACCCAGTACGGCAAGGTGCATCTATGGATCGATAAGGAGCGCAAGCTGATCGTCCGCGAGGACATTTTCAACAAGGCGGGCAAGCTCTATCGGCAGCGGCTGAACACCCAGTACACGCAAGTGGACGGTGTCTGGCTGGCCAAGCGGCAGGTGATGAAGAATCTGCTCACTCAGCGCATGACGGTGCTGAGCAATGTTTCTGCCGCCTATAACCGTGAAGTACCGGATGAGGTGATGTCGGAGCGTAGCCTGACTGACGTGACGTTCCGTGAGCGCGCGCTGGCAGCCATGCGCGGCACACCCAAGTGAGGCCGCCGGAGATGAGCACGCACGATATCTCGGCACAACGTGCCGAATCTCAAAGAGCAGCCGCCTGCGACGATGACGTTGCGGTGATCGGCATGGCATGTCGTTATCCCGGCGCAGATGATCCAGAAGCGTTCTGGCAGAACCAGATACAGGGGCGCATCGGAATCCGGGAAGTGCCTCCAGACCGCTGGGACTGGCGTGAATTCCACGGCGACCCCCGCGAACCGAACCGGACAATGGTGAAGTGGGGCGGCTTTATCGATGATGTCGACCGCTTCGACAACGATCTCTTCCGCATTTCCCCCGCAGAAGCCCGGCTGATGGATCCGCAGCAGCGGCTGATGCTGGAGTTGACGTGGAGCTGTCTCGAAGATGCCGGCTATGTTCCCGCCAGTCTCGCCGGTTCCAACACGGGCGTGTACGTCGGCGTTGGCACACTGGACTATCGCGAACGATTGACCGCGCAGGTGCCGGTGGTCGAAGCGTATCGCGCCACCGGAAATTACATCACGATGCTGCCCAATCGCATCTCGTATGTCCTCGATCTGCATGGCCCGAGCGTGGCCTTCGACACTTCGTGCTCAAGTAGCCTCTATGCCACTCATTTCGCCGCACAAGCGGTTCGAAGAGGAGAGATAAGCATGGCTTTGGTGGGCGGCGTGGCGTTGTTGCTGAGTCACATCACCATGGTCGCTTACTCCAAGAACGGGATGTTGTCGCCGACGGGACAGTGCCGCACCTTCGACGCCAGTGCTAACGGCTATGTGCGAGGAGAGGGTGGCGGTGTCATCCTGCTGAAGAAGCTTAGCGATGCGTTGCGCGACGGCGATCGCGTCCTCGGCCTCATCAAGGGCTCCGCGATCAACCATGGCGGCAGGGCGCAGACGCTGACATCGCCGAACAGCTACGCACAGTCGCAGGTGATTCAGGACGCTTACGAAAATGCAGGCGTTCCGATCGACCGGGTCAGTTACGTCGAGGCCCACGGCACCGCGACGCCCAAGGGCGACCCCATCGAGATCGTCGGGCTCAAGCGGGCCTGGCGGAATCTCGAAGACACGCTTTCGGTGCGGGTCCCGCCGCAGAGCTGCGGATTGGGGTCGGTCAAAACCAATATCGGTCACCTGGAAGCCGCCGCAGGCATGGCCGGGCTGATCAAGCTGCTGTTGGCTTTCAAGCACCGTCGACTGCCGGCCCTGGCGAATTTCGAACGTCTTAATCCTCAGATCCAACTCCAGGACTCCCCGTTCTACCTGGTCACCGAGCCGCGCGATTGGGAGCCTGACGGTCCCGACGAGTCGCTCACCGCTGGCCTGAGTTCGTTCGGTTTCGGCGGGACCAACGCGCATGTAGTGCTGCAGTCGCTTCCCGACAATTTGCGTGCGACGAGCTGACGGATGTCCGTCCGGCGCTATCTGCCATCCATTGAGAGCACATACGACCATGTCTACTGTTAATCCAGAACGTTACCACCGGCTTTACGGAACGCAGAGAAAACGTACCAATTATCAAGCAAAGGACTATTCGGATTATCTGTTGATGCTGGGCTTGAGTGTGTTCTTCTTGATCGTCGGTTACGGCATCGAACACCCGTTGAGCTGGGTCGGCACTGCGCTGTGCGTGTTCATGGCGGCGACCTTTCCGATCAATCACGGTATCGCCTTCAAAGTTCCGCTCGTGCTGCGTGCGCCGCAGGATCTGCTGTTCCTCGTGATCCACAAGCTCCAGAACATCCGGCCGATGTACTTCGTCGCGATCGCCCTGCTGGTGGCGGAGAACGTACTGATCCACTACACCCCGAACTGGCCGCACTACGTCGACTGGATGCGGCGGATCGGCTTTGGCCTGTTCTGGACGCACCTGCTGCTAATCACCGCGTATCGCACCGCGATTCTTGTCGCACACTTGCGCAAGCGTGCGCTCGTGCAAGAAGTGTTGGCCCAGTCGGCCTGGAAGGCGAGAGTGGAATCGCAGGCGCGAACGACGTTCTCGATCGTGCACGGCTACGCGACCGGGTTGCTCACCCATATCGTCTACTTGATCCCGTGGTATCTGATCATCATGCACTTGGAATTCTCGGCCGTGCTGGCACCGGTGACGATCGTGTTGGCGTTCGTGGTGCAGCGGATAAACGTGAAATCGATCAACGATTGGTTTTATCGTGACCACTGGCTTTCGCACAATTCCGAGATCGACTTCGTCTATATGCACGGTATGCATCATGATGCGATCCCCAGCGGGATGATCGCAGTGGCTGGCAATGGTCCGCTGGAAGGTCTGATGCGCAGCACGATCGCTTTCCCGATCCCGTTCTTCAATCCGGTCGCTGCGACGTTCTTCTACACCTATGACGTCAAGCTGGACATCGATACGCACCAATACATCCCCGGTATCTTTCCCAAACTCAGTCGCGAATTCCTCGGTGTCGCCCAGCACTCGCTGCACCACTTCGGGCGTCTGGAGCCCTATGGCTTCGCCATCAATCTCGACCAACCCCTATCCGATGAACTCAAGAAGTTTGCGAAATTGCTGCCGGATGAACTGAAGTATTCGTATCGGCTCGACCAAGAGTTGAACGGCTATGAATGGGACAACGCAAAATTCCATTGGTATCTGGCCTTGGTCGACAAGTACCACGATGCGCCCGCAGTACCTGCCGGCAACGTGGGCGCACAGACGGAGGGCGATACGCCATGAGCGCGCCGTCTGACAAGGACTGGGTTGCGGAAGTGTTCCGCGCTCAGCGCGACTGTGGCGAAAACATCGCCATTGTTTTTGCCCAGGTCGAAGCACTGGTTCCGGAAGAGAACGATGTCGTATGGCATGAATTGCCGCACGACGAGTACGACGGGGTCAGCGGACTGGCGGCCTTGCTCGCGAAGCAAGGGCTGAAACCAGATGCGTTACCGGTGCTGCGCGAGGCTCGTCCCTCGTGGCTTCGACGGGCGCGCGGCTTGCTGTCGGTGCTGCGCTATCTTGGTGTCCGTCGCCAGGCGTGGACGGTCGATTACGACTGGCAGCGGCCGGTTGGTTTCGCCTCGCCGTCCGACCGTGTTGCCTGGATATTGTTCGATGCGGACCAGACCAGCGCGCTGCTCCGCGCCGCGAAATCCGCAGGCGCGACGGTGAACACCTTTTTGCTAGCGCACTTGGATGCCGCCGTGCATGGGCGCTGGGTGCCCAACGGTTCCGATCGCCGCTGGATGCTGCCTGTGAACATGCGCGGCGCCGTGGTGCGGCAAGCAGAAGCGCCGCCGCACATGTCCTTCCTGACGGTGGACATGGCCGGCACTTCGGCGCCAGAAGCGCTGCAAACGCAGATTGAGCATTGCTTCCAGCAGGGCCAGCACTGGGGCATGTGGCCGCTGTTCCATGCCGGGCGAGTGATGGGTGAAGAGGGTATGCGCAAGGACATCCGCAAGCGCGAGCGCCAGGGGCACGGCGTCACCGGCATGTTCTCTAATCTCGGTGTCTGGAACGTCGATGGCGGCGGCAGTTGGCTGTTCTGTCCGGCCATCACCCGCACCTATCCGATCGGCGCCGGCTGTATCACGGTGAATGGGCGTCTGGCGCTTACCCTGCAGTTGCACGATGCCCTCGGCGCCACGCTGGGGCAAGCGCGCGCCACTCTGGACGAATGGGCAAAGGCGTGCTTCGACGCGATCGAACGCACGCATTCGCAGCTCGCGCCGACGTCAGTAGCCAGCGTGCCTCAGCGTCCTGTTACCCAATCCGCATTCTCCCCCGATTCGACCGAGTTTTCTTCTTAAAGGTGATCTTCCAATGGTTAAAGTTGGCATTGAAGCAATGAACGTTTTCGCCGGTACGGCTTTCCTCGACGTCGAGAAGTTGGCGGTTCACCGGGATCTGGATCGGACCCGTTTCGAAAACCTGATGATGAAGCAGAAGAGCGTCGCTCTTCCTTACGAGGACCCCATCACCTTCGCGGTCAATGCCGCTAAACCGATCATCGACCGTCTGACGCCAGAAGAGAAAAACCGCATCGAGATGGTCGTCACCTGCACGGAGTCGGCGTTCGACTTCGGCAAGTCGATGAGCACGTACTGCCACGATCTGCTCGGCCTGAACCGCAACTGCCGTCTATTCGAAGTCAAGAACGCCTGTTTCTCCGGCGTGGCTGGCTTCCAGAACGCGGTGAATTTCATTCTCGCTCAGGTTTCCCCCGGCGCGAAGGCGCTGGTGATCGCGACCGATATCTCCCGCTTCATCATCGAAGAGGGCGGTAGCGCGTTCAAGATGGAATGGTCGTTCGCCGAACCGAGCGGCGGTGCCGGCGCGGTCGCGATGTTGTTGAGCGAGACGCCATACCTGTTCCAGGTCGATCCGGGCGCCAATGGCTCTTACGGCTACGAAGTGATGGACACTTGCCGTCCCTCGACCGACTCCGAAGCCGGCGACTCCGACCTGTCGCTGCTGTCGTATCTCGACTGCAGCGAGAACGCCTTCCTCGAATACCAGAAGCGCGTGCAGGGCGCGGATTACGCCAAGAGCTTCGGCTATCTCGCCTACCACACCCCGTTCGGCGGCATGGTCAAGGGTGCGCACCGCAATCTCATGCGCAAGCACGCCAAGGGCATCTCCGCTGCCGACATCGAGACCGATTTCTTCAAGCGTATGGGGCCGGGCATCACCTACTGCCAGCGGGTCGGCAACATCATGGGCGCGACCGCGATGATGTCGCTGGCCAGCACCATCGACAACGGTGATTTCAGCAAGCCTCAGCGCATCGGCGTGTTCTCCTATGGCTCTGGCTGCTGCTCCGAATTCTTCAGTGGTGTCGTCACCCAAGAGAGCCAGGTTCAGCTGCGCGAGATGAAGATCGCGGATCACCTCGGCCGTCGTTACGAACTGACTATCGACGAATACGAGCGCATGCTGGTTGGCAGCGAGGCGGTCCGGTTCGGCACGCGCAACGTCGTGCTCGACACCGGTTTCATCCCGCAGGCGATCAAGGCGCACGGCAAGCCGACCCTTTTCCTCAAGGAGATCAAGGAATATCGGAGGATCTACGAATGGATGTCGTAGGCGTCGATACCGGACTCGAGACCCTGAAGGTCCATTTTCAGGACGACGTCTGCTTCGTTCAGATGCATCGGCCGGAAGCCAACAACACCATCAACGATCTTTTGATCGCCGAATTCAACCAGCTGCTCGACCTCCACGAGGCGCGGATCCGCATCCTCGTGCTTGAAGGGCTGCCGGAGGTGTTCTGCTTCGGTGCCGATTTCAAGGCGCTGGAACAAGACATCGTGCGCGGCGGTGATGGCCCACTGTTCGATCCTGCGCCGATGTACGGCCTCTGGCTACGATTGGTGATGGGGCCGTTCGTGTCGGTGGCCCATGTCCGCGGTGCGGCGAATGCGGGCGGTATCGGTTTCGTGGCGGCCTGCGACATCGTGCTTTGCGACGAAACCGCTAGCTTCAGCCTGTCCGAGCTGCTGTTTGGATTGATGCCGGCATGCGTACTGCCGTTCCTGATCCGTCGCATCGGACCAGCGAAGGCCAATACCATGACACTGTTGACCGAGCCGGTGTCCGCGCAGACAGCGCTCGACTGGGGGCTGGTCGACGATCTCGCTGCCGACAGCGTGAATCTGCTGCGACGCAAGCTGTTGCGGCTGCGCCGTTTGCCGGCGTCGGGAATCCGCCGCTACAAGCGTTATATGGAGGGCTGGGGCGAGGATCTGGTCGCCGCGCGTTCGCGCGCTCTTGCCGCTAACGTGGAGGTGTTCTCCGACCCTGAGAACCGCGCCAAGATCGCGCGCTATGTGACCACCGGGGCGTTTCCCTGGGAGGCGCAATGACGCCTGCCGATGCCGTCACCCTGCATGAGGTCGAGCCAGGCATCCTGCAGATCACCATGCAGGATCGCGCCAGCAAGAACACGTTCTCCACCGCACTGGTCGAGGGCCTGATTGCGGCCTTCGATTCGATCGGTCGGAATATGAGCTGCAGGGCGGTGATCCTGACCGGTTACGACAGCTACTTCGCCAGCGGTGGCACAAAGGAGGGTCTGTTCGATCTTTCCGAAGGCAAGTCGAAGTTTTCCGATCGCGATTTCTACAGTCTGGCCTTGCATTGTCCGATACCGGTGGTGGCTGCGATGCAGGGTCATGGCGTCGGCGGCGGATTCGTGCTCGGGCTGTTCGCGGATTTCCCGATCCTGAGTCGCGAGAGCGTCTACACCACCAACTTCATGAAATACGGCTTCACGCCGGGCATGGGATCTACATTCGTACTGCCGGCCAAGTTGGGCGTGAGCCTCGCCGAGGAAATGATGATCACCGCACGCACTTACCGCGGTGAAGAATTGCAGCGGCGCGGTGTGCCCTTCCCGGTGCTCCCGCGCCAAGAGGTGTACGAATATGCCTTGGACTTAGCCAAGAGCATCGCCGAAAAGCCGCGCCTATCTCTGGTGACGCTGAAGGATCATCTCGCGGCGGGGCTGCGCGCGGGGCTCGATGCGGTCATCGAGCAGGAAGAAGCGATGCATGCAAAGACGTTCCGGCAGCCGGAGGTGCGGGATCGCATTCGCGATTACTTCGATGGTTGAACGACCGGCGTTCGCTACGGTATGCGCGGGTGGTCTGCACCTTCGAATCCGCAGGCTCGAGTCTTTTGGCGGCTCGACATCCATACGCTTTGACATGCATGCGCTTTGACATCCGTGCTCTTCGACATCAGTACACCTCACCTCGATAGAACTTCAACAGTCTCGTACCGCTGGTCCCGTCAATCAACGGGTCATGTCCCGATTTCAACCCTGGAGCAAAACTGCAATGAGCGTTAGCAAAGAAACGATTCTCGATACCCTCTATCTTCATACTCGCGAAGTGCTGCCAGAACTGGAAAGCCATACATTCAAAGACGGCGACTCGCTAAAGGAATTGGGCGCCAATTCTGTCGACCGGGCGGACATCATCATGCTGACCCTCGAATCGCTGTCGTTGCGCATCGCGATGGTCGATCTGGCTCGTGCCGAGAACATCAATGCCCTGGCCGAGATCATCCATGCCAAGAGCTGAGTCATCGGCGGTCGCGGTCACGGGGCTCGGTGTCGTCAGCGCCATCGGCGCCGATGCGGCCGAGTTCCAGGCCGCACTGCTGCAGGGACGCGGCGCTTTCGGCGTCATGATGCGTCCAGGGCGGCAGGTGCCTGTTCGCGATGGCGATGAGGCCGGCGTCGCCTCGGCTTTTCTTGGCTCGGAGTTGCCGGCACTGAATCGGCCGCTGCTGCGCTCGCGCATTGCCGACAGGAAAATGTCGCTGTCTGCGCAGGCAGCCCTGCACGTGGTCGATCAAGCGTGGATCGACGCAGAACTCGACGATGTGCCGCCCGACCGGATCGGATTGGTGGTCGGAGGCAGCAATGTGCAGCAGCGCGAGCTGGTGTTGCAGCACGACCACTACCGTGGACGCGAAGCGTATCTCCGCCCGACCTATGGTATGTCGTTCATCGACACCGACCTCTGCGGCGTGTGCACCGAGGCGTTCGGTATTCGCGGTCGCGCGTGGACGGTTGGCGGCGCGTCGGCCAGCGGCCAGCTTGCAGTGATGGAGGCCGCGGAGGCGGTGGTTTCGGGCCGTGTCGACGCCTGCATTGCCGTTGGCGCGCTGATGGACCTGTCGTACTGGGAATGCCAGGGTCTCCGTGCGCTGGGCGCGATGGGTTCAGATCGCTACGCCAACGCGCCGGATCTCGCCTGCAGGGCGTTCGATACTCTGCGCGACGGGTTCATTTTCGGCGAGGCGAGCGGTGCGGTGGTGCTGGAACGTGCCGATGCGGTTGGGCGTCATCGCCGGTCGCCTTATGCACGTCTTGCCGGCTGGAGCTTGCGCATGGACGCACACCGTAACCCCGATCCTTCCGCAGACGGCGAGACGGCGGCGATCCATGGCGCGCTGGCTGCCGCAGGCTTGAAAGCTACCGACATCGACTATGTCAATCCGCACGGCACTGGTTCGCCATTAGGCGACATCGTCGAGCTGGAGAGCCTGCGTCGTAGCGGGCTTGTCCATGCTTGGATCAATGCCACCAAGCCATTGACCGGCCACGCGCTGACGGCCGCGGGTACAACAGAGCTTATTGCGATCTTGCTGCAAATGCAGGCGGGCCGGTTGCATCCCGTGCGCAATCTTCTGGAGCCGATCGATCCCGCCTTCAATTGGGTCGGCCCGCAAGGACAGGCGCACGATATTTACAACGCCATTAACCTCAGCATGGGCTTCGGCGGGATGAATACGGCCGTCTGCGTTCAGCGCTGGCCTTGACGCCGACGTGGCTCCTGCTTCGACCATACATTCAACGATCGCGCACGAAACGATCACGCATCGAGACGAACGACCATGAAGATCTACATGTTTCCCGGCCAGGGCGCCCAATTCAAGGGCATGGGCGAAACCCTTTTCGACCGCTTCCCAGAGCGGACACAACATGCGGACGCCATTCTCGGCTACTCGATCCGCGAGCTGTGCTTGCAGGATTCGCGCGAGGAGCTGAGCCAGACCCAATTCACGCAGCCTGCGCTGTATGTGGTGAACGCGCTGTCGTACTTCGCGCGACATGAGGACGATGGCGGCCGTGATCCGGACATGCTGCTTGGCCATAGCCTCGGCGAATTCGACGCATTGATGGCGGCCGGCTGTTTCGATTTCGAAACCGGCCTGCAACTGGTGAAGAAGCGCGGCGAGTTGATGAGCCAAGCGCAGGGCGGCGCGATGGCGGCTGTGATCAACGCGAGCCGGGAAGAGATCGAAGAGATTCTTCGTGAGAACGATCTATCCAATGTCTATCTAGCCAACTACAACTCGCCGTCGCAGATCGTCCTGTCCGGCCTGCGCGACGAGATCGATCGAGCACAGCCGCTTTTCCGCAAGGGGCGCATCCGTTTCTATCCCTTGGCGACCAGTGGTGCCTTCCACTCGGTTTTCATGCGCGAGTCGATGGAACAGTTCCGCGGACACCTTGCTGGTGTGACGTTTTCGGCGCCTCGCATCCCGGTTGTGGCCAACGTCACCGCGCGCCCTTATCGCAGCGATGAGATGCTCGAAACACTCGCCAGCCAGATCGCAAGCGCCGTCCGTTGGTCCGAGAGCGTGCAATACCTGCTGGCTTTGGCGAAGCGTGACGGACAGGAAACCGAGTTCGTCGAGCTGGGCCCAGGCGAAGTCCTGACCCGGCTTGTATCGACGATCCAGTCGCAGACGGTCGATACGGTGCTGGATGCTCTGCTCCAAGATGCGCAGGAACACATTGCGACGGAGCCAGTGGACCAAACAGAGGCGCCGATTGTTGTCGAGGTGGCGACTGATCACAGCGCCGATGCCTCAATCGGATCTACGGCACCGGCCGCCGCCGCGCAGAAGGTTTCGATTTGGAATGCGCGATATCCGGTCGGCACCCAGGTGCGTTCCATGGCCGATGGCTATGGCGAGCTGGAAACCCGCACCGAAGCGATGCTGCTCTTCGGCCACCGCGCAGGGATTTATATCAAGGGTTACAACGGCTACTTCGACCTCGACGAGTTGATTGCGGTCTGACACTGTTGCCGCGTGTTCAAGACGGGCCAGGCGATTCGATCGAAATCGGCCATTGAATGAAGTTGAGGGAGCGGCTGGGTGACATGTGCTTGTCCTCGACCGGACCGGGATGGCCGTTCCCGGGAGACATGCTGGGCAAGTGCGAGAAAAATCAAACAGCAGCGAATTTCGCCAAGTGATCCAGAAACCACTCCGGAAATTCCAGCGGAGCGGGCACCTGCAACAGTAGGCAAAGGATCGCTCGGGCGGTCGCGGCCAATCCGGTAAGCCGCGTGCAGCTGGCTAAAGGTGTGGGAAGGCAGTAGGTGGCGCCGCCACTTTGGGTTTCCGCTGCTTCGCGATGCACAGCGCGAGGCAAGCAGCCCCAATCGCAGCCAGTTCGGTATGGAAGACTGGATGGCTGACTTGGCCGGCTGAAAAAGAAAAAAGCCCCTAAAGTTAAGGGGCTTAATTCATGCATCTGGCGGAGAGGGGGGGATTCGAACCCCCGAGGCGCTATAAACGCCTGCCTGATTTCGAGTCAGGTACATTCAACCGCTCTGCCACCTCTCCGAAGGGGCTTGCTGCAATGGGCCGGAGTCCATCACTGCGGGGGCATCATCATAAGGGGCAGGGCGTCCGGGGACAAGGCGCGTACACTGGCGGCCTTCTTCTTCGTCATTCCCAGACCCCCTGCCATGTCTGAAATCCTCGCTCCCGTCTCGTTCGGCGAACTGCTCGACAAGATCGCCATCCTCCAGATCAAATCCGAACGGATGACCGACCCGGCCAAGCTCGCCAACGTCCGCAACGAGCTGTCGGCGCTGGAGCAGCATTGGATGGCCCATCCGGCCGCCGGCCATGACATCGCCCGGCTGCGCGCAGACCTCAAGGCCGTGAACGAGCGTCTCTGGGTGATCGAAGACGACATCCGAATCAAGGAAAAAGCGCAGGCGTTCGACGAGGAGTTCATCAGCCTCGCCCGCAGCGTCTATTTCGAGAACGACGAACGCGCAAGGATCAAGAAGCAGATCAACCTCGCGCTGGGGTCGGCGTATGTCGAGGAGAAATCTTATGAGGATTACCGCGCGGGTCAGTCCAAGCCCTGATCCAGCGCGCATCGCCTCAATCGGCCACAGCCTGCACGCTGACCAGACGGCCGTCGCGGAGGCGCAGCCAGCGCCGGCCATCGCGTTCGGTTTCGACTGAGCCATAGGTTCCATATTGGC
>JBIITV010000026.1:0-40378 GCA_044340325.1 Lysobacteraceae bacterium | reverse complement strand
CCTACCCAGCCGGGCTCGCCGCGCAGCCCTACGCAGCGTTACCGATTGACCGAACGCGGACGCGCGCTGCTGGCGCGATTGTCCGCAGACACGCGCTGACCCGGCATGCCTGCGGCAGGCGCCTACATCGGCACCGCGCCGCCCTGCAGATAACCGCGCGCGATCAGCAGTTGCCGGATCGCGCCGGTCATTTCGCCGGGCGCGCGGTATTCGGGATGGCTGCGGAAGATCGCGGCGGCATCGCCGAAGGCCCGCCACTGCGCGAATTCGCTTCTGGCCAGGGCATCGGGCGGCGGCTGCAGGCGCATTGCGGCTTCATGGGCAGGCTCGACTGCGGCGCGGGCGCGCACGGCGGGCAATTGACGGTCGCAGCGGCACGGGTGGTCGGCGTCGATGAGACCGCAGGTGTTCTGCGTGAACTCCGCAAGGCGTTCGCGCGCACGCGACAACCGCTTGCGGAACGCCGCTGCGGTGATGCCGATGACTTCGCCGGCCTGTTCGGACGCCAGGCCGAACACGACATCGAGCAGGAAGGCCAGACGCTGGTCGCGATCCAGCGCGAGCAGCATGCCCTGGGTGCAGCCGATCGCCACGCCGACGGCGGCGGCCTTGTCTTCGGGCGTCATCATTCCGCTGTCGAGCATGCCTCTATGGAGCGTGATCGGAATCTGACGCTGCCCGAAGTCGAGGCCCTGCTGCAGTTTGTCGGCGATCGCCTCGAACGAGACTTCCGGCGATTCGCGGCTGCGGGTGGCTGCCGTCAACAGGTGGTTGTAGGCGATGCGGTACACCCACGTGGAGAACGCGGCTTCGTGGCGGAAACCGGCGAGATGGGTGACGACTTTCAGCAGGATTTCCTGGCTGGCGTCGCGGGCGTCGTCGAGATTGCCGAGCATGCGCACGGCGAAGTTGTAGACGCCCGGTTCGATCGCGCGCAGCAGCGTATCCATCGCGGCGAGGTCGCCGTCGACCGCACTGCGGACGGTCGCGATATCGATGTCGGGAATCTTCATCGCGAGGCAGCGCCCGCCGTCGCGCCGAGCATCCCGCGCTCGGCGTCGCGATTGGCCGGCAGCGTGGACGGTGTCAGGATCGGCGTATTGAACCACTCGACCTTGGGCGCGCTGCCGTGCAATGCCTGCTGTCTGCGCTGCCAGGCGCTGTCGAGCGCGCGCTTGGCGGCAGCGTCGTCGCGCCAGAGATAGACGCCGCCGCTGCGGCCCTCAGGCGTGTCGATGAGGTATGCGCGCAGCAGACCCGGCGCCTTCGGATCCACCGGCGGCGCACCAGCGCCAGCGCCCGTCGTCGCACTTACGATCACCGTGACCACCGCATCCTCCACCGTGTCCAGTTTCACGCCCGATGTTCTGTCGAACACCCGTGCGGCCTTGAACATGCGTACATCCGGCTCGACGCCGCGCTCGTCGCGGACCCGCTTGTACCAGGCGGGGCCGAACCAGGCCCGCGCGGTCGCACGATCGTGCCACAGATAGATACCGCCGAATTCGCTGTTGGGTCTGGCGAAGCTGAAGATCTTGAAGGTCAGCCCGGGAATCTGTCGATACTGCGGCACAGCGTCCCGCATCTTGCGCTCGACCAGCCAGTTCGGGGCGTACCACGGCTTGGCCACCTTGACGATGACCACGACCGGTCCGCCGCCTGTGGCGTCGGTGGTTGGCTGCGCCGCCATTGCGGCCATGGACGACATGCCCAGAGCAGCGGCCAGCAGAATGGATGGAAGGGTGCGTCGCATGACATGTCTCCGTTGCGCTGCCGACGGAATACCGGCGTTACAGGGTTGGACAAGCCAGTGCGTGTCGCTGTGACCGGTTCCCGGCAGCTCGCGATGGAGCGCCAGGATGTCGAAACAGAGGCGGCTGCCAGAAGCCGGCGGGGCTTCAACGAAAACGGGCCGCCCAAGGGCGGCCCGTTGCATGTCGCGGAATCGATGAAACTCAGCCGCCCTGGGTCAGCGGCACCACGCGGATTTCGACGCGGCGGTTCTTGGCCCGGCCGTAGTCGCTGTTGTTGTCGGCGACCGGGTAGCGTTCGCCCATGCCGACCACCTCGAAGCGTTCGCGCATCAGGCCGCGACCGGAAAGATAATTGGCGACGGCATTGGCGCGCTGTTCGGACAGGCGCTGGTTGTAGTCGTCGCTGCCGACGCTGTCGGTGTGGCCGCTGACTTCGACGACGGTCTGGTTGTATTCGGCCATGGTCGACGCGACCTGGTCGAGCGCGGGGTAGAACTGCGACTTGAGATCGGCGCGATTGAAATCGAAGGTCACGCCATCCGGCAGATTGAGTTTGATCACGTCGCCGTCGCGGGTGACTTCGATACCGGTGCCGGCGGTGCGGCGGCGGAGTTCGGCTTCCTGACGGTCCTGGTAGACGCCGACGCCGCCGCCGGCAACGGCGCCGACACCTGCGCCGACCAAGGCGCGCTGGCGACGCTCGAGGGCGTCATCGCCGCTGAGGATGCCGGCAACGGCACCGATGGCTGCGCCGATCAGGGCACCGTTGCGGGTGCGGTTGGGGTCGTCGGGGGCGTTGGTCTGGCCGGTGTAGGTGGCGCAGCTGCTGAGCAGAAGGCTGGCGGCGATCGCAAGGGTGATCGGGGCGAGGGAAGGCTTGTGCATCGGAAACTCCTCTGGACCGGCCGGGCGCCGGTAGACGGCGTCACGTTAGGCGCGAACAGCTGACAGGCGCCTGTCTGGGCGATTTGCGCGGTGCATCATGCGGAGTGAACGGGGGCGGATGTTCATGGCGTGCGCCTGCGGCGCACTTGTTCAATCGAAGGATTCCCGGGGGCCGGTGCGCCACAGGCGCACCCTATGGAAAGTCGGTGCGCCACAGACGCACCCTATGGAAAGTCGGTGCGCCACAGACGCACTCTATGGAAAGTCGGTGCGCTACAGACGCGCCCTATGGAAACTCGGCGGTTGTCAGCTCAAGAGTGCCTCGGCTGCCACCGAGTCCATGGTCTGCTCCCAACTGCCCATGAGGGTGAGATACAGCAGCTTCTCGAATTCTGTGCCGAAGCGGCGGATGACCGCGTCCGGGTCGGGCACCAGCTTGGCGTCGGAGATCAGGCCGAAATGGACCTTGCCGTTGTAGCTGAGGATCGACATGCCGATGCCGATGGAGCCGGTCTGCGGTACCCAGAACATCATTTCCTTGATCTTGCCGCCGGCCAGATACAGCGGCTGCTGCGGGCCGGGCACGTTGGTCGCCACCGTGGTCGCCTTGCGGCTGAACATCTCCAGCGCCAGTTCCTGAACCGGCGCCGGCGCCATGCCGAGCGCGGCCAAAAGACCATACGCGACAATGGCTTGCCGTGAATTCTTGAGCTGATGCATGCACTCGGCGACGTGCTCCAGACGGCGGATCGGGTTGCCGATGCCAACCGGCAGATCGAGGAAGACCAGACCGAAGTGATTGCCCAACTTGCGGGCATGCTCCAACGGGCGCAGGTTGACCGGCACGGTCGCGCGCAGGGTCATGCCGTCGACCTGTTCGCCGCGCTCGATCATGTAATCGCGCAGCGCACCGGCGGCGGTGGCCATCAACACGTCGTTGACGGTGCAGTCGCAGGCGCGACCGACCGCCTTGACCTCCTCCAGATCCAGCGGCGGCGCCCAAGCCACGCGCTTGCTGACGCCCAGCTTGCCGCGCAGCAGCGACGGCGGATCGTCCGGGAGGGCGAGCGCCTGAACCAGTTCGCGGGCGATATCGCCGCCCTCTTTCGCGAGCACACCGGCGAGGGTCGGATCGCGGTACATGTCCATGCCTTTTTCGAGCATCTTGGTGCCGAGCTTGGTATAGCGCTCGACCGCGCCGACGCGGCGCGCGACTTTGGCGCCATCCTGCTTGAGCCAGGCCTTGCCGAGGTCCGCGCCCTTGCCCGGTTCGCGCGCGGTGTCGGTCAGCGACAGCAGCACCTGCACCAGGGCGATACCGTCGGCATAGCTGTGGTGGATGCGCGACACCAGCGCAGAACCGCCGTGGTATTTCTCGACCAGATGGAACTGCCAGAGCGGCTTGGTCTTGTCGAGCGGACTGGACGCGAGCGCACTGACGAAGCGCTCCAGCGCCTTCTGGTCGGCGCGGCCCGGCAGCGCCGAGAGCCGCACGTGCCAATCGAGATCGAAGTCATCGTCGGTCTGCCAGGCCATGCCGCCCGGGGTTTCGACCGGCTTCATCCGAAAGCGGGAGTAGTCGAGGAAGCGCTTTTCGATCACCTTCTTCAGCTTCGCCAGCGAGATCGGCTCGTCGAACATCAGCACGCCGGTGATCATCATCGGATTGGTCGGCCGCTCCATCCGCAGCCATGCGGTATCGACCCGGGACATCGATTCGCGGCGCGAGCGCTTCAGCGCAGCGGTGTTCGCGGACTTTTCTTCAGACATGACGTTCTCCCCGGGGCGTCGCGAGTGAATCACGCGGGGCAGTCGCGGTCAACGCGGCTCGTCGCGGCTCACGCCTCGTCCCCGCCGATCCTGCGGTAGGCGTCCAGCGCCGCCTGCCGCCCGCGCGCCAGATCGACGATCGGTTGTCGCGGATAGTCGGGTGCGTATCGGGCCAGCGTCAGCGGGTCGGTCCACGGTGCGAACCGCAGTGCCGGAGGCAGTCGCGCCAGCTCCGGCACCCAGCGCGAAATGTAGGCGCCGTCGGGGTCGAATTTTTCGGCCTGGGTCACCGGATTGAAGATGCGGAAATACGGCGCGGCATCGGCACCGGTGCCGCCGATCCACTGCCAGCCCAGGGTGTTGTTGGCGAGGTCGGCATCGACCAGGGTGTCCCAGAACCAACGCGCGCCTTCGCGCCAGTGGTAGCGCATGTGCTTGCAGAGATAGCTGCCGACGATCATCCGCACCCGATTGTGCATCCAGCCGGTCCGCCACAGCTGGCGCATGCCGGCATCGACGATCGGGATACCGGTGCGCCCGTGCCGCCAGGCATCGCGCATGAACGGACTGACCTTCGCCCATGGAAAATCGGCGAAACGCGGGTTGAGGTTCTGCTCGGTCGTCTGCGGGAAGTGATGCAGCAGATGGTGGGCGAACTCGCGCCAGCCCAGCTGGCGGATATAGCCGTCGATCTCCTCGCCCAACTGCGGCGTGCGCCGTGCCTGCAGCACCGCTGCGATGCGCCACGGTGCGATCTCGCCGAAGTGCAGATGCGGCGACAGCCGAGAGGTGCCGGTGTGATCGGGACGATCGCGTTCGCTGCGGTAATCGCGCAAAGCGCCCTCGGCGAACACCTCCAGCACCGCACGCGCGACGGATTCGCCGGGCTGCCAGTGCGTCCAGAATTCCGCATCCCAACCCTGCGGCGACGACAGTTTCAGCGCGTCCAGAGAAAGACCGTGCGGTCCATCGTCGACCTTCGGCAGCATCGCGGGCGCATCGTGCGGCAGCGGCAGTTGCAGCATCGCGCTGCCGGCGCGCCAGAACGGCGTGAAGACTTTGTAGGGCCCGCCCTGTTTGGTGGCGATTTGCCAGGGCTCGAACAGCAGCGCGCCATTGTGGCTTTCCGCACGCAGACCCTGGCGCTTCAACGCAGCCTTGATGAGGGTGTCGCGTTTCTCGATGGCCGGTTCGTAGCGGCGGTTCCAGAACACCGCTTCGGCATCGCAGGCGGCTGCGAGCGTCTGCAGGGTCTGCAGCGTCGGCGAGTGGAAATAGCGCAGCCGGGAGCCGCGCTTGCGCAGATCGGCATCCAGAGCAGCCAATGACCGATAACGCCAGGCTTCGGCAGCGGCGCCCGGTGCCCATGCGCCCTCTTCTTCCGGCGCATGGATGTAGACCGGGATCGGCGCATAGCCGCCGTCGAGCGCGGCCTGCAGCGCCGGGTTGTCGGCCAGTCGCAGATCGTTGCGGAACCAGACGATCGCATTCGCCATCAACTCACCTTCACAGTGGGCCTCACGCCAAGGAAGCCGCCGTCAACGGCGATGACCTGCCCGCTGATCCATCCGGCACGTTCGGAAATCAGGAAGGCGGCCAGCTCGGCGGCATCGGCGGCCTCTCCATGGCGTCCGAGCGGATACTGCGCGGAAACCGCCTTGCGCGCCAGCTCGCTGGACACGAATTTGGCGGTGGCCGGCGTTTCCATCAGTCCTGGCGCGATGGCGTTGACCCGCAGACCGAGTCCGGAAAAGTCCGCAGCCAGCGAACGGGTGAGTGCTTCGATAGCGCCCTTGGCCATCGCGATCGCTGCGTGGTTGCTCACCCCCACGCCTGCGGCGACCGAACTGAACAGCACCAGCGCCCCGCCGCGTTTTTCGGCCTGCAGCGCCATGGTGTAGGCCTTGGCGACGAAGAACGCGGTATCGAGGTTGGCCGACAGGCATTCGCGGTATTGCTGCTCGCTGGTGCGGGCGATGGGCGCGATCAGCACCGCGCCGGCGCAGTTGACCACCGCATCCGGCGCCGCGCCGAAAGCCGCCTTGGCGGCGTCGAATGCGGCGCGCGCGCCGGCTTCGGTCGAGACATCGGCTTCGATCGTGATGTCTTCGTCGATCGATATGATCCGTGCGCCGTCGCGTCCGACCAGCGCCAGCCGCCAACCCTGCAGTCGCAGTGTGCCGGCAAGCGCGGCGGCGACGCCACCGGAGGCGCCGGTGATCAGACAGGTCGGGGAAGAAGCGCTCATGGCGATGCCTGCGTAGGTGGGAAAGACACAGCTACGATGGATCGGGAACCGGAGATGCACTGCCGGCAAGCATCACGCGCAGTGCAGCGGCTTGTTCGCGTATCGCCCCGATGCGTTCCGGGGCGAGCCGGTCGAGATTCCGCCACTGCATGCCCGCGCGCGGATGATCGCGGAAACGCGAGGCGTGACGATCCAGAAAATCCCAATACAGCGTGGTGAACGGACAGGCTTTGGGCCCCAGCGCCTCGCCGGGATCGAAGCGACAGCCCGCGCAGTGATTCGACATGCGCTGGATGTACTTTCCGGAAGCGGCGTAAGGCTTGGAGACCATTCTGCCGCCGTCGGCGTACTGGCTCATGCCCAGCACGTTGGGCAACTCGGCCCACTCCACCGCATCGACATACACCGCGAGATACCAGGCATGGATCTCGCGCGGACGCACGCCCAGCAACAGCGCGAACAGCCCGGTCACCATCAGTCGCTGGATGTGGTGCGAATAGCCCAGATCCAGTGTCTGCCGCAGCGCGTCGCGCATGCAGGCCATCGGCGTATCGCCGGTCCAGAACAGCGCCGGCAAGGGTTGATCGGCGCCGAGCGCGTTGTCGTCGAGGAAGTCCGGCATCCGCAGCCAATACACTCCACGGACGAATTCGCGCCAGCCGAGGATCTGGCGGACGAAACCCTCCACCGCCTCGATCGGCGCCCTGCCCGCACGCCATGCGGCGACCGCGGCATCGACCGCGCGCCGCGGCGACAGCAGTTTGAGGTTCATCGCGGCGGACAGCCGCGAGTGGTACAGCCACGGTTCGCCCGACCAGATCGCATCCTGATAGCGGCCGAACAGGGGCAACCGGTGCGCGATGAAGTCCTCCAGCGCCTGCTCCGCCTGCGCTGCCGTCAGCGGCCAGTCGAAGCGGTCGAGCGTGCCCGGATGATCGGCAAACCACGCGTTGATCAGATCGATGACTTCACCGGTGACCGCATCGGCCGGGAAGGCACGCGGCGCGGGCACCATCCCTGGTCCCTTCCTGCCGAACGTCTCGCGGTTGTCGGCATCGAAATTCCACTGTCCGCCGACCGGTTCGCCGCCTTCGATCAGCACGTTTTCGCGCTTGCGCAGCCAGCGGTAGAAATATTCCAGCCGCAGCTCCTTGCGGCCTTTCGCCCAGTCGGCGAAGTCCTCGGTTGTCGAATAGAAATGAAGATCCGGGCGCTCGGCCCAATCGATGCCCGCAGCGCGACACACCTGCGGCAGCGATTGCGCGAGGCGCCATTCGCCCGGTTGCACTGCAACCACGCGCTCGGGTTTCAAAGCCGCGATATCGGCCGTCAGCGCCGCTTCGAGGGTCGGGAAGGCATGCGTGTCCAACGCGCGATATTCGACCCGCCAGCCGCGCGCGGTGAGCGTGTCGCGAAAATGGCGCATCGCCGCCAGGAACATCGCGATCCGCGCTTTGGTGCTCCAGACCTGGGTCGCTTCGTGCGCGACCTCGGCCATCCACACCGCATCGCGGTCCGGATCGAAATCGGCGAACGCGGCGGACTCGGCGTCGAGCTGATCGCCAAGCACCAGCACCAGATTGCGGACCCGCAGGTTCGGATTCATCCGATACGCATCAGGGCTGCGCCGCGCCGCCGCCAAGATATTCGCGGGGTATCCGGTCGTTCAAACCGGTGAGGATCTCGTAGGGAATCGTACCGGCCGCCTGCGCTACCGCCTCGCAGCGGATCTGCGCGTCGCCCTGCCGGCCGATCAGCACCACTTCGTCCTCGTTGTAGGCGGTCCCCCGAGGACCCAGATCCACCATGAACTGGTCCATGCAGATCCGCCCGACGATCGGATGACGCTGGCTGCGGATCAGCACTTCGCCACGCGACGACAGCGAACGCGGATAGCCGTCGCCATAGCCGATCGGGATGGTGACCACGCGGGTGTCGCATGCCGGCGCCCATGTGGCGCCGTAGCTGACCGGGTTTCCCGCCTTCACGACCTTGAAGTACACCACTTGCGATACCAGTGACAGCGCAGGCTTGAGATCCACTGTGGCCCTGGATGCCGGATCGGGAAGCACGCCGTAGAGCGCGATGCCTGGGCGCACCAGGTCCAGGCAGGTGTCCGGGAAGTGCAGCACGCCGCCGGAATTCGCAAGATGCCGCAGCGGCATCGGTGCGTCGATCCGGTCGAAATGCGCGCAGGACTCCAGGAACCGTTCGAGCTGCAGCGCAGTCATCGGCGACTCGGGGTCGTCCGCGCACGCGAGGTGCGAATAGACGCCTTCCAGTACGCACCACTTCGACGCTGCAGCGGCCTCGATGAACGGCCCGGCGCTGTAGCTGTGCACGCCGATCCGCTCCATCCCGGTATCGATCTTGAGATGGACCCTCGCCTTGCGCCGCAACACTGTGGCAGCGGCTTCGACCTGACGCAGCTTGTCCAGCGACGAGACGGTGATCGCGAGGTCATGGACGATGAACTGCGCCGCCTGTGGCCCGAAGATACCGCCGAGTACCAGGATCGGCACCCGCACACCCGCCTGCCGCAGCGCGATGCCTTCTTCGAGGAAGGCCACTCCCAACTGTTCGACCCCCTGCGCCTGCAGATGCAACGCCACCGGGACCAGGCCATGCCCGTAGGCATTGGCCTTGACGATCCCCATCACCGGAACGCCGGCATGCGTACGCAGAACGCCGAGATTGTGCGTCAGTGCATCCAGATCAACCCGGATACGCGTCGGGCGCTCGCTCGCCTCCGCATGGCGATGGCGGAGGGCATCGAGATCGGCGGCGGCAAGCGGCGTGGTCATTCGCCATCTTAGCGGCCGCTTCACGACTTCGCGTATGCCCGTGTGAGCACACGCGGATGCCGCTGCCGGCGTAGCGCCGGCAGCGGCCATCCACGAACGATCGAACGGATGATCGAACGGAGACGATCGATCAGTTCCGGATCACGGTCACCTTGCCGCTGTCCTGACCGCCACGACCGTCGCTGATCGTGTAGTCGAAAGTGATGCTGCCGATCCAGAACCGCGAAGGCGGCGTGTAACGGATCTGGTCGCCCTCGATGATGGCGCTGCCGAGGGTCGGCCGGGTGACTGAAGTGATCTTCAGAGGATCGCCATCCGGATCGCTGTCGTTCGCCAGCACCGGGATCAGGATCGAAGCGCGTCGTGCCCGCGCAAGGTCATCGACCGCGATCGGCGGCGCATTCGGCACGGTCACCGCAAGATCGACCTCGGCTTCACGCACCGCGTTGCCGTACCGCACGCGGTAGCGGAAACGATCGCTCCCGGCGTAACCGCTCTGCGCCGTATAGGTCGCGGCCGCACCCGACAAGGTCACGCTGCCGTGATCCGGCGCACGGACGATCGAATACGTCAGGCTGCCGCCGTTGCCGATCGTGCCGGGCAGCGCGATCGAGACCGGCGTCCCGGCGACCGCTGCTGCCGACACCGGAGCCGCCGTCAGCGGTGCATAGGTCTGCAGGAAGCGCACGCCGCCGCTCACCGAGACCATCAGCAACGCCCCGTCCTTCGACAATCGCGTGCGTCCCGACACATAGGCCCAGTTACCGGTGCTGGAAAAATCGCTTTCGAAATCGTAGGCCGCCGTCTGCGTGAAGGTGTTCATGTCGAAGACCCGCACCAGTCGACCGCCGGCCCACGGGAAATACGCAGTGGCCTCCACCGGGTGGTAGGCCGCTCCGATCGGCTGCGGGCCGGCGTACTGGCCGAGCATCATCACGTTCTGATACGCATCGTTGTAAACGAAAGCGCCGCTGTAGGTCGGAATGGCGAACTGGCTGCCCAGCCGATCGGTCGCGATCTCGTAGTTGAACCAACCGGTACCGCCGCTGCCCTCGCGACGCACGATCTGCCCGGTCGGAACATCGATGAGACCCCACGAACCGCCGGACGTGTTGGCCTCTGCGAAAGCCACGGTCTGACCGTCTCCGCTGGCCGACAGCATCGTCCGCTGACGCACCGAAGCCAGCGGCGTCCACGTGTCGGTGGTCGGATCCAGGCGACGCAGCGGCGTCCAGCCGGAGCCTGCGAAATCCGTGGTCGCATAGACCTTGCCGTCGGCCGCGAAACTCACCGAGTAGGTGCCAGTTTCGTAGCTGCTGTTCTTGACGAAGGGCACGGTGCGCGTCGCCAGCGTGTCGAGCGTGACCAGATGCACCCAGCCCTCGCCGTTGCCGGACTGGCTGCCCGACGCATTGTCCGCCACGGCGAGCGTGGCGTTGTCTGCGGAAATATCGATGCCGCGCAGAGCGCCGCCCAGCGTGATCGGCGGCAGAAAGCCGCCGCTGGCGATGTCGTAGCGCAGCACTTCGCCGCCCTGGGTGATGTAGATGAGGCCGCGGCTGTCGTCGTGGACCATGTCCACGCGCTGCGGTGCGGAAATGAATGTCCCGGCGGCCATCGCCGGTGTGATGGCCGCCGATGCTGTCAGCGATGCCACGCACAGCGCCGCGATGCGCAAGCGCGTGCGCGAAGTGAATCGAGTTTCCATGTGATCTCCAGTCGTGTGATTTTCCGGTATCCGGAAACGCGGTTCCGGCATCTGCCAAAACCATGAAATCCGGATGAAAATCATACGGTTATGGGCTCTCACAGACTGAGACAGTACGGCACTGCATCCACTGCGCGCGGGTCATGAATGGCCGATACATACCCGCAGCTTGAAGGTCGGGAATGTGCCATTTCATGAGTGATTACTCGAAGCACTCGAGTGGATCGGCGCCCGCCGTTCGGATGCCGCGTCTTCACCAGCGCCTGATCAGGAAGATTGCGCGCAGAAGATCGCGCAAATTGGGTTACGCCTGACCGCTCGCCGGACCTTCTGAAAAGAAGGCTTTCATGATGAAAACCGACTACTCGAAACTCCCCACCGAATCGAACGCCAGATTGTCGAATCGCGTGTATTCGCCGAAGAACTTGAGCTTGAACGAGCCGGTCGGGCCGTTGCGCTGCTTGCCGATGATGATCTCGGCGAGGCCCTTGTCCGGCGAATTTTCCTTGTTGTAGTAATCGTCGCGGTAAATGAAGACGATCATGTCGGCGTCCTGCTCGATGGCGCCGGATTCGCGCAGGTCGGCCATCACCGGGCGCTTGTCGGCGCGCGTTTCCAGCGAGCGGTTGAGCTGCGACAGCGCGATCACCGGGACACCGAGTTCCTTCGCCAGCCCTTTGAGCGAGCGCGAGATCTCGGAAATTTCGGTGGCGCGGTTTTCGCTGTTGCCGGGCACCGCCATCAGCTGCAGGTAGTCGATGACGATCAGACCCAGGCCATGCTCGCGCTTCAGACGCCGCGCCTTCGCGCGCAGGCCCTCGGGCGAGAGGCCCGGAGTGTCATCGATGAAGATCTTGGTTTCCTTGATCATCCGGATCGCGCTGCTGACCCGGCTCCAGTCTTCGTCTTCGAGCTGGCCGGTACGAAGACGCGTGGCATTGACGCGGCCGTTGGCCGAAATCAGGCGCAGCGCCAGCTGCGAGGCCGACATTTCCATCGAGAACACCGCGACCGGTTTCCTGGTCTTGATTGCCGCATGCTCGGCGATATTCAACGCGAATGTTGTTTTGCCCATTGCCGGGCGCGCCGCGAGAATGATCAGATCGGTCGGCTGCAGGCCGGCGGTCATTTCGTCGAATTCGGTGTAGCCCGTGGGCAGACCGGTGATGCTGCCGCCGTTCTGGTAGCGGGTCTGCAGCACGTCGAAGGCTTCGGCCATCGCCTTGTTGATGGCGACGAAATCGGTGCGGCCCTGCGAGCGCGCTTCGGAGATCGCGAACACGTCCTGCTCGGCCTTCGAGAGGATCTCGTCGCTGTCGCGCCCGTCGGGCTGGAAGGCATCGTTGACGATGCCGGTACCGGCATCGATCAACTGCCGCAGGATCGCCTTGTCGCGGACGATCTCGGCATAGGCGGTGATGTTGGCGGCCGAGGGCGTAGTGCTGGCCAGTTCGATCAGATAGGCGCCGCCGGCGACCTGTTCGGACAATCCCTGCGATTCGAACCATTCGCCCAGGGTGACGGCGTCGTAGGGCCGGCTTTTCTCCGCCAGTTCGCGGATCGCCCGATAGATCAACTGATGGTCGCGGCGGTAGAAGTCTTCCTCGTTGAGGCGGTCGGCGATGCGATCGAAGGCGTCCGGTGCCAGCATCAGGCCGCCGATCACCGCCTGTTCGGCATCGATCGACTGCGGCGGAATGCGCAACTGCTCCACACGACTGTCGCCGAAGGTGTCGCGGCGGCGGTTGTCGCCGTAGGCATTGGGGCGGAAAGCCATGGGGGTGTACTGCTCCGGGGCGCGGCGTCGGGGAAAATCGTAGCGGACATCGTACGTTGCCAAGGGCATCGGACGTTGCAGACAAGTCGTGGGACAACCTGTGCATAACTTTGGTGCATCAGTATTGTGTCTGCGGCAGTCTCAATCGATGCGACGCCGCAAATGGAACGGGCGCCTTTCGGCGCCCGTTCAGTCGAACCCGGCAGGCTGCGCTTACGCGGCTTCGGGTTCGATGACCACTTTGACGGTCACTTCGACATCGGCATGCAGGTGCACGAGGACGTTGTGCTCGCCGGTGTTGCGCAGGGCGCCTTCGCCCATGACCACTTCGGATTTGTTGACCTTGTGACCGGCGGCGGTCAGGGCATCGGCGATATCGCGCGGACCGACCGAACCGTACAGCTTGCCTTCGGTCGAGGCGTTGGCCTTGATCGTGACGCTGACGCCGTCGAGCTGGCTGCGACGCGAATCGGCGTCGTCGGTCAGCGCCTTGGCCTTGGCTTCGTACTCGGCGCGCTTGGCTTCGAACATCGCGACGTTGACGGCGGTGGCCGGCACGGCCTTGCCCTGCGGGACGAGGAAGTTGCGGCCGTAGCCCGGCTTGACATCGACCTGGTCGCCCAGGCCGCCGAGGTTCACGACTTTCTGCAGAAGAATCAGTTTCATGGTGGTTCCGTATTCGTTAGCGGTGCATTGAAAGCGCGCCGCAGCGGGTGGCTGTCCGAATGACAGTGTGTTTGATAAGAGCGTGTTTGATGACAGCGTGCTTGATGAAAGCATGCTTGATGACAGCATGCTTCGTTGCGGGCCGCGACACCGCAAGGCGCGCGGCCGCAAGCATCAGACGTTGTGGTTGTCGGTGTACGGAATCAGCGCGAGGAAGCGGGCGCGCTTGACGGCGGTCGCGAGCTGGCGCTGGTACTTCGACTTGGTGCCGGTGATGCGGCTCGGCACGATCTTGCCGTTCTCGGTGAGGTTCTGGCGCAGGGTGTTGAGATCCTTGTAGTCGATCTCTTTCACGCCCTCGGCGGTGAACTTGCAGAACTTGCGGCGGCGGAAGAACTTGGACATGGGTGGTCTCCTCAGACTTCAACGGAATCGACGGAATCGGCAATGTCGTCGCTGTCGGCAATGCCGATGGCGCCTTCATCGTCGCGGCGGCGGCGATCGCCCTTGTCCGCTTTATCCTTGTCGTCCTTGTTCTTCATGATCAGGGACTGCTCGGTATCCGGGCCGTCGCGCTTGATCACGAGGTGACGCAGGATGGCGTCGTTGAAACGGAAGGTGTCGACCAATTCGTTGAGAACATCGAGACCGATCTCGATGTTCATCATCACGTAATGGGCTTTGACCAGATTCTGGATGGGATAGGCGAGCTGGCGACGGCCCCAGTCTTCGAGACGGTGGATCGTGCCGCTACCGGATTCGACGAGCGACTTGTAGCGCTCGATCATTGCCGGCACCTGTTCGCTCTGGTCCGGATGGACCATGAAGACGACTTCGTAATGACGCATGGTGGTGTCCTTGTGGATATCGGCGGGCGGAATTGCCCATCGAAAGCCCCCGCGACGCCGGGTCGGCGACGGTAGGGCAAGGTCCTCCGCCGGAGCGGAAGAGCCGGAAATTATGGCAGTTCAAGCACTTGGGCGCAAACCCGCAGGTCGGACAGAACTCCGGGAGATGCCCGCTCACGGCGGATGCGGGATAGTAGCGACCTCGAACCCGGATCCGGCCCGATGCCAGTATCGATTCTTCAGAAGAAGCCGCAGCTTGCCCGGATAGCGGGGCTCGCACTCGCCCTGGCGACCGTGGCGACGTTCCCGGCCGAGGCCGCCACGCCCACCGGGACGCGATCCACCCTCCCCGCCCGACTCGGCGATTTCGATGCCTACGTCGACCGCGTACGCGGGACCTTCGAGGTGCCTGGCATCGCGGTGGCGGTGGTCAAGGACGGCGAAATCGTGCTCGAGCGCGGCTGGGGCGAGCGCGAGCTGGGCAAGGCGCCGGTGGATGCCTACACCCTGTTCGCCATTGCCTCCAACACCAAGGCCTTCACCGCCACCGCACTGAATCTGCTGGCCGAGGACGGCAAGCTGAGTCTGGACGACCGGGTGATCGATCACCTGCGATGGTTCCAGATGGCCGACCCTTACGTCACCCGCGAAATGCGCGTCCGCGACTTGTTGGCGCACCGCAGCGGGCTGGGACTGGGCGCGGGCGACCTGCTCTACTGGCCGACCACAACCTACACCGGCGAAGAAGTCGCACAGCGCCTGCGTCACGTGCCGCTGACCGGCTCGTTCCGCGACCGCTACGCGTACGACAATATCCTGTACGGCGTGGCGCAATTGGTGGTCGAACAGGTCAGCGGGCAATCGTTCGAGGCGTTTCTGCGCGCCCGGGTCTTCACGCCGCTGGGCATGGACGAAACCCGCTACAACAGCGATGCCCTGAAACCCGGCGACAACGTGGCGACCGGGTATGCGCTCGCGGATTTCAGGGACCTGCAGCCGGCGCCCCGGATGTCCTGGCACAACGTCTCCGGCGCGGGCGGCCTTTACGCCAGCGCACACGACATGGCGAAGTGGATGCGGGTGCAGTTGGCCGGCGGGAGCTATCGCGACGCTGCGGGCACCGAACAGCGGTTGTTCGCCGAAAAAACCCAGCAGCAGATGTGGTCGATGATCACGCCGATGCAGGTCTCGCCGCCGTCGGTGCCGGAACTGTCGCCGGCGAAACCGAACTTTCTGGGCTATGGCCAGGGCTGGATGCTGTCCGACTACCGCGGTCGCAAACTGGTCTGGCATACCGGCGGCTGGCCGGGCATGGTTTCGCGGGTCACCCTGCTGCCGGAGCAGGGGCTGGGCGTGGTGGTGCTGACCAATGCGGAACTGGGCGGCGCGTTCAACGCCATCACCCTGCGCGTACTGGATGCGTACCTCGATGCGCCGGACACCGACTGGAACGCCGCCTACGGCGCCGCGCTGGCGAAGTCGCGCGAAAAGGCGGACGACAGCTGGGCCAAGCATCAGGCCTCACGGTCCAAGAACTCGCGACCGTCGCTGCCGTTGGCGGGTTACGCCGGAACCTATCGCGATGTCTGGTACGGGGACGTATCGGTCGCGCGCGAAAGGGACACGCTGCGAATGACATTCTCGCGCACGCCGTCGCTGACCGGCACCCTGAGCCACTGGCAGCACGACACTTTCATCGTGCGCTGGGACGAACGCTGGCTCAATGCCGATGCGTTCGTGAATTTCACGCTGGATGCCGACGGCAAGGTGCGCGAAGCGGGGATCAGGGCGATATCGCCGAATACCGATTTCAGCTTCGATTTCCATGATCTGGTGCTGAAACCGGTGCGGTAAAACCGGTCTATGTGCGAGCGGCGGAAGCCGCGGTAGGCGGCGGAAAGATTTGCCGCAAATCATCGCGACTTCCCGCTCCCACAAGCCTACTCAGCGACGTGCGGCGATCCACGCGTCGATATGCCGCTCCAGCGTTTCAAGCGGCACCGAGCCGGTTTCCAGCACGGCGTCGTTGAAGTCGCGCAGATCGAATTTCGGCCCCAAAGCCTGCTTTGCACGCGCGCGCAGCTCCGAAATCTTCATCTGACCGATCTTGTAGGCCAGCGCCTGCCCAGGCGTGCCGATATAGCGATCGATCTCGTTGACGATGTCCTGGTCGGTCTTCGGCGCGTTGTCCTTGAAATAGGCGATGGCCCGCTCGCGGCTCCAGCCTTTGGCGTGCATGCCGGTGTCCACCACCAGCCGCACCGCGCGCCACATTTCGTAGGCGAGCTGGCCCATGCGGTCGTAGGGGTCGTCGTACAGCCCCATGTCGTAACCGAGCTGTTCGGCGTACAGGCCCCAGCCCTCGCCGTAGGCGACGAAATATGCGGTCCGGCGGAACATCGGCGCGTCCGGCAGTTCCAGCCCGCGCGCGAACTGGAAGTGATGGCCCGGCACCGCTTCATGCAGCGACAGCGGCATCATTTCCCAGGTCGGACGCACCTCGGGCCGGTAAAGATTCACGTAGTAGAAGCCGGCGCGACTGCCATCGGAGGCGCCCTGCTGGTAGTACGCGGTGGTGGTGTCGGGTGCGATGTTGTCCGGGATCGGGCGTACACCGTAGGGTGCGCGCGGCAGGATGCGGAACACTTTCACCAGCTCTGGATCGATGCGCTTGGCGATGGCGCGATAGCGGGTCAGCAGCGCCTCCGGGGTCTTCTCGAAGAAGCGCGGATCGGTGCGCAGGAACGTGAAGAACTCGGGCAGCGAACCCTGGAAGCCGGCTTGGACCTTGACCTTCTCCATTTCGGCGCGGATGCGCGCGACTTCCTTGATGCCGATCGCATGGATCTCCTCGGCGCCCAGACCGGTGGTGGTGTAGTCGCCGGCGAGGAAGTCGTAGTACGCCTTGCCGTTGGGCAGATCCGCCACTGCGATACCGGTGCGGGTTCTGGGCAGGTACTCGCGGCTGAAATAAGTCTGCAGCGTGCGGTATGCCGGCACGATCTGTTTCGCGATGACCTCGCGGGCTTCGGCTTGCAAGGCCGTGCGATCGGATTCGGGCACGCCGGCCGCGAACTTCGCGAAGGGCCGATAGAACGGGCTGGTCGTCGGGTCGTCGACGATCTGCGCCGCGATCTGCGCCGGTACCCGCTGCATCAGCACTTGCGGCGGCACATTGCCGGCCTTCACGCCTCCGCGCATCAGCGCGATGGTCTGATCGATCACCGCCGGCAGCGCGCGCATCCGCGCCAGCCAGTCGCGGTAGTCGCGGACCCCGTTGAACGCCAGGCCTTCGATGATGCCGTCTGCATTCTGCACGCCGCCCTGATGGCCGATGGGCTGCAGGTATTCGCGGAACGCCTGGCGCTGCACGGATTTTTCCTGCAGCCACAGAAAAGTATCGTAGTTGAGCTGATCGGCGGGACTGAGCTTGCTGCGATCGAAGCGCTTGAGGGTCGCGAGCGCGTCGCGAGCGGCGGCTTCCCTGGCTGCTATCGCTTCGAATCTTCTGTCGGACCAGCGGTCGTTGTAACGCAGGTCGCCTTCGAACGAGGCCGATTCCGGACTGTCGCGCAGTCCGCGCTCCCATTGTTCGTCGAAAAAGGCATGCAGACGCTTGCCTTCGTCGCCCTGCTGGGCGCGTGCCGCAGGGGCGAAGAGTGTGGCAACCGCGACAGCGGCCGCAAAAGCGACGCTAAACAGGCAACGAATCATGCGGAACTCCAGCGCAAGTCAACGCCGCAGTCTAGCCCCCTGGGCCTGGCCGGGGGAAAGGCCGGCAGTCGGACTGTCAAGCCTCTCTCCTGCGGGAACCCTGCGGGCCGACGCACCCTCATCCGGCGCTGCGCGCCACCTTCTCCCGATGGGAGAAGGAAACACTGCCTCGGCTTGCGGTCAGGCCGCGCGATCGGCGTCGGTGGTGAAGCTCTCGCCGCAGCCGCACTCGGCCTTGACGTTGGGGTTGCGGAACACGAACTGCTCGCTCAGGCCCTGCTTGAGGAAGTCGATCTCGGTGCCTTCGACCAGGGCCAGACTGTCGGCATCGACGAAGACCCGGATGCCGTCCTGCTCGCTGATGACATCGCCGGGCTTGGCCTCGCGGGCCAGATCGACCACATAGCTCCAACCGGAGCAACCGGTGCGCTTCACACCGAAGCGCAGGCCGAGCGCGCCGGGCGCGTCGGTGAGATAGCCCTGAATGCGCTGCAGGGCGGCGGGAGCGAGGGAAATGGCCATGTGCGGGATTGTAGCCTCAGTTAAACTTGCCGGCTCACCTCATATCGGCGCGAAGGCGCGGGAAATCAAGGCAATGGCGTTCAAGAGCGTACAGCAGGCATTGGCCGGGGAAGCGGCCGGCAGCGAAGTCACCGTGAAAGGCTGGGTCCGCACCCGGCGCGACTCCACCGCGCTCAGCTTCGTCCAGGTCAGCGACGGTTCCTGCTTCGCACCGATCCAGATCGTCGCCACCGATGCGCTTGCCAACTACGAATCCGAAGTCAAGCGCCTGTCCGCCGGCTGCGCCGTCGTCGCCACCGGCACCCTGGTGGCCTCGCAGGGCAAGGGCCAGAGCTTCGAGATCCAGGCGAACGGTATCGAAGTCGTGGGTTGGGTCGAAGACCCGGAAACCTATCCGATCCAGCCCAAACAGCACACCTTGGAGTTCCTGCGCGAAGTGGCCCATCTGCGCCCGCGCACCAACCTGTTCGGCGCCGTGACCCGCATCCGCCACTGTCTGGCGCAGGCGATTTACCGTTACTTTCACGAGAACGGCTTTTACTGGGTCAACACCCCGATCATCTCCACCTCCGATGCCGAAGGCGCCGGGCAGATGTTCCGCATCTCCACGCTGGACATGATGAACCTGCCGAAGACCGCCGACGGCAACATCGATTTCTCGAAGGACTTCTTCGGCAAAGAAGCCTTTCTCACAGTGTCCGGCCAGCTCAACGTCGAGGGCTACTGCCTCGCGCTGAGCAAGGTCTACACCTTCGGCCCGACCTTCCGCGCCGAGAATAGCAACACCAGCCGGCATCTGGCCGAGTTCTGGATGATCGAGCCGGAGATCGCGTTCGCCGATCTCGACGACGACGCCACGCTCGCCGAAAACTTCCTCAAGTATCTGTTCCGCGCGGTCTTGAGCGAACGCGCCGATGACATGGCCTTCATCGCCGAACGCGTGCAGAAAGACGCGATCACCCGGATGGAAGCGTTCGTCAACGCGCCGTTCGAGCGCATCCAATACACCGACGCGGTCAAGCTGCTTCAGGACTCGAAGCAGAAGTTCGACTTCCCGGTCGAATGGGGCCTGGACCTGCAGACCGAGCACGAGCGCTGGCTGACCGAAACCCACGTCGGCCGCCCGGTGGTGGTGATGAACTACCCCGAGCACATCAAGTCGTTCTACATGCGCCTCAACGACGACGGCAAGACGGTCGCCGCGATGGACGTACTGGCGCCGGGCATCGGCGAGATCATCGGCGGGAGCCAGCGTGAAGAACGGCTGGATGTGCTGGACGCGCGCATCGCACAGTTCGGCCTCGACCCGTCGCACTATGGCTGGTATCGCGACTTCCGCCGCTACGGCACCGTACCGCACGCCGGTTTCGGGCTGGGCTTCGAACGTCTGGTGGTGTACGTCTGCGGCTTGAGCAACATCCGCGACGCGATTCCGTTCCCGCGCGCGCCCGGGCACGCGGAGTTCTGATGCCTCGTCTTTGCGGCAGCGGTTTTTGCGGGAGCGGCGCGAGCCGCAGCCGGCGCTTGGTGTTCCCATCATTCATCGCGGCTCCCGCCGCTCCCACAGTCGAGATAGACCGCCTGCCATGATCCTTTTCTTCGCCCTGGTCTGCGTAGCGCTGGCGATCGCCGGCGCCACCGCGTTCGTCATCTTCTGGCCGTTGACGCTCGTGCATATGCGCGACCGTCAGCCCGAGATGCGCGCGCGTCTGTCATCGCCGGCGTTCATCCATCCTGCCACGCTGTGGTGGCTGCTGGACGGCGGCTATCGCGCCGCCAGAGACCGCAATCTCGATGGCCTCGCCACGCCGGCGCGGCTGTCGCTGGCGACGATCCTGGTCGGTCTTTTCACGGCCGGCATCCTCTGGCTGTGGTCAGTGGCCTCGCCATGAGCACGACTGCCGATACCAGCGATCACGACAGCCTCGATACCTGGTGGCTCGCGAGCCTCGGCCGCACGATCGTATGGGCGCGTCTGCGCATCCGCGACGCCGGCACCGCCGAAGTCTTCGACAGCGACGGCAATGTTCTCGCCTACGACAGCGAAGACACTGCGCGCGCGGCGCTGATGGATGCGGAATTCGTCGCGTTCGACGGCCTGGATGAGGAGGACGCGCTGGAACGCGGCTTTTCACGCAGCGAAGTCGCGCCGCCGCAGGCCGAGCACGACGATCAGCTGCGCGACCGGATGATCCAGACGCTGGGCGCGCGGGCCTGAGTACAGACACTTCCAGCCCGATGTACCTGCCCAACGCCTTCGCCGAGACCGACCTGACCCAGCTCGATGCGCTGATCGACGCGCATCCGTTCGTCACCCTTATCAGTACCGACGCCGATGGCGCACCGTTCGTCAGCCATTTGCCGGTGCTGTACCGCCGCGACGGCGATGCGGTGCTGATCGAAGGCCACTGGGCGCGGCCGAATCCACAGGCACGCCACCTCGGCGGGATCCTGATGATCGTGCATGGCCCCAACGCCTACGTCTCGCCTGGCGTCTATCCGGACAAAGAACAGGCGGCGCGCGTGCCCACCTGGAATTACGCGGTCGCGCATCTGCGTGGCCGGCTCGATGTCTGCGAAGACGAAGCCGCGCTGGGCGATCTGGTCGACCGCCTCAGCCGGCGTTTCGAGTCCACCGTCGGCAGCGACTGGCGGTTCGAGATGGGCCGAGAGGATCACCGCAGCCAACTGCGCGGAATCATCGGTTTCCGATTCGTACCGACGCGCACCGATCTGAAATTCAAGCTCAGCCAGAATCATCCGCCCGCGAACCGGCGCGCGGTCCGTCGCGACATGGCCGCGCGCGACGATGCCAGCGCCAGGGCGGTTGCCGCACTCATGAACGTCAGCGACGCTGGCGACAGCGATTGACTCGCACAGGACACCCATACGATGGATCTGAACCTCAGCGGTAAACACGCGCTGGTCTGCGGCGCCTCCGAAGGCATCGGCCGCGCTACCGCCTACGAACTGGCGCTGCTCGGCGCCGATGTCACCGTCCTGGCGCGGCGTGCGGATGCGCTGCAAGCGGTGGTCGACGATTTGCCGCGTACCGGCACCCAGCGTCATGCACTGACGACTGCGGATGTGTCCGACACCGAGGGCCTGCGCGCCGCAGTCGATGCGCTTGTCGCCGCGCACCCGCTGCAGATACTGGTCAACAACACCGCCGGCCCGCCCGGCGGCAAGGCGCATGACGCGAGCGAGGCGGATTTTGTCGACACCTTCCGTCGACATCTGTTGGCCAACCACACGCTGGTCCAGGCCGCGCTGCCAGGCATGCGCGCCGCAGGCTGGGGCCGGATCGTCAACGTGATCTCGACTTCGGTGCGCGAGCCGATTCCGAATCTCGGCGTCTCCAACACGATCCGCGGCGCGGTGGCGAGCTGGGCCAAGACCCTGTCGCGCGAGCTGGCGGCCGATGGCATCACCGTCAACAACGTGCTGCCCGGCTATACCGAAACCGCGCGCCTGGCCCAGATCCTGTCCGACCGCGCCCGTGCCAGCGGCCAGAGCGAGGACACGGTGGCCGCCGGCATGCGCAACACGGTCCCGGCTGGGCGTTTCGCGCAGCCGGCGGAGGTGGCGGCCGCGATCGCCTTCCTGTGCAGCCCGGCCGCCGCCTACATCAATGGCGTCAGCCTGGCCGTGGACGGCGGGCGGATGCAGTCGATCTGACGCGAAGACGCCGACAACGGAGGCATGTCTTAATGCCGTTCAGGCATCCGGATTGGCATCCGCAAGCTTGAGTTGCGGAGCAGGGCCGCTATGCTGTGCCGACGCAGACCCTGTCAGTTCCCGCATGCCCCCCGAAGAACGCCGCCGCGCCGAGCGCCACGAATACGACTGCCAGGTGTTGATCGCCCGCGAGAGCGAAGGATTCCTGGGTCATATCGACAATCTTTCGGCCACCGGCTGCTGCACGACCCGGCCGCACGACTGGTCGCTGGCCAACGGCTCCGACGTGCGGCTGTATCTGATGATCGACGAACGTCACGTCTTCAGCGCGCAGGCGCGGGTGGTCTGGTCCAGCGCGCAGTTCGTCGGCTTCGAATATCTCGAGCCCCACCCTCTACCGATCTGAAGGCGTCGTTCCGCGCCAGAGCTCGGCAACCGCCGTCTGCCATCGCTCGAGGCGATCACAGTCCGCAGGTCATCCCCGCCTGCAATCCCCGCCGGCAATCGATGCTTGTCTCATCGAAGCCGTTGCTGCAGCCTACGGACGGCGACGATGCGCCGCCCGCTCGCGGCATCCCCTCCCCGGCCACCCCACTCTGGATCTCACCCGCATGGAAGAGCTCAAGCTGAAAGACCGCCGTTTCGCGGACCGCGTGCCGTTCGCGATGCAGGTCCTGATCCAGCATGCCGATCACGCCTGGGTCGCCGATGTGCTGGATCTGTCCGAAGGCGGTTGCGGTGTGTTCCGGCCCTCCGGTTGCCTGCTGCGCGTGGGCAACGTCGCGCAGTTGTTCTTCTTCGTAGGCCCGGGTCGGGCGGTGCCGGTCTCGGCGCGGATCGCACGCGTCACCGAGCGCCATCTCGGTTTCGAGTACCACGAGCCGCAGTCCATCCCGCCCACGCCAGTCTGAAACGATGCCCGAAGGTCCCGAGATCCGCCGCGCCGCCGACCGCCTTGCCGCCGCTGTCGTCGGCGAGCCGCTGCGTTCGGCCTGGTTCGCTTTTCCGACGTTGAAACCCTTCGAATCGAAGCTGATCGGCCATCGGATCGAAGCCATCGTCCCGCACGGCAAGGCGCTGCTGACCCGTTTCGACCACGGCTGGACGCTCTACAGCCACAACCAGCTGTACGGCGTGTGGAAGATCGCAGAATCCGGCGAGCGCCCGGACACCACGCGCTCGCTGCGGGTGGCGCTGGACACCGAACGCAGCGCGATCCTGCTGTATTCGGCCTCCGAGATCGAAATGTGGCGCAGCGACGAGATCCAACGCCATCCGTTCCTGATGAAACTCGGCCCCGATGTTCTGGACCCGACGCTCAAGGCAGCGACGGTCGCCAAGCGCCTGCAGGAGCCGCGTTTCCGAGGCCGCGCCCTGGGCGGCCTGCTGCTGAATCAGGCGTTTCTCGCCGGAATGGGCAACTATCTTCGTTCGGAGGTGCTGTTCGCCGCCGCTCTGCTGCCGGAACGCACACCCGCCGATCTCAGCTCCGCGCAGATCCGCTCGCTTGCGCACGAGCTGCTTGCGATTCCGCGCCGCAGCTACGCCACGCGCGGCATCGAGCCCGCCAACGGCATGCGCGAGGACTATCTCACCGATACGCCCGAGGGCTTCCGCTTTCTGGTCTTCGATCGCGAAGGCGAAGCTTGCCCGCAATGCGGCGCCCGCATCGTCCGTCAGGAAACGGGGTCGCGCAGGCTGTATCTGTGTCCGCGCTGTCAACGCTGACCCGGCGCTCAGGCTCGAATGGGGCATGCTCGAATGGGGCATGCTCGAATGGGGCATGCTCGAATGGGGCATGCTCGAATAGGGCACGCCCGAACTGGGCGCGGAAGGCTGCGGCCGGTAAGCTTGCGATATGCGAACTTTCAACCATGTGATCGCAGGCACCGAGCGCGCATCGCATAGCGGCCGTCAGCTGGATGTCTTCGACCCCGCCAATGGCCATGCCTATGCTCAGGTCGCTGCCGGTGATGCCGCCGACGCCGCCGACGCGATCGCTGCTGCACAGGCAGCGTTCCCGACATGGTCGGCGCTGCCGTCTACCGAACGCGCACGCTGGCTGGAGCGTCTGGCCGATGCTGTCGAAGCGCGGCTCGACGATTTCGCGCATGCCGAGGCCATCGACGGCGGCAAACCCTTTGCGCTGGCGCGGGATGCCGAAATACCGCGCGCCATCGCCAATCTGCGCTTCTTCGCGCACGCCGCGACCCAATTCGCCAGCGAATCGCATCACGGTCAGGCCGGCCTGAACTACACCCTGCGTCAGCCGCTGGGCGTGGTGGCCACCATCTCACCGTGGAATCTGCCGCTGTACCTGTTCACCTGGAAGATCGCGCCGGCGCTGGCCGCAGGCAATACCGTGGTCGCGAAGCCTTCCGAAGTCACCCCGGCCACCGCGACCATGCTCGGCCGGCTCGCGATCGAGATCGGCTTCCCGGCAGGCGTACTCAACATCGTCCACGGTCTGGGCCCGGATATCGGCGAGCCGCTGGTACAGCACCCGGTGATCAAAGCCGTGTCGTTCACCGGCAGCACCGCCGTGGGCAAACGCATCGCGGCACTCGCCGCTTCGCAGCTCAAGAAAGTGTCGCTGGAACTGGGCGGCAAAAATCCCACTCTGATCTTCGCCGACAGCGACTGGCGCGACCAGCTCGACGTGATCACACGTTCGGCGTTCCAGAACAGCGGCCAGATCTGCCTGTGCGGCTCGCGCGTGCTGATCGAACGCAGCGTCTATGCCGAAGTCCGCGACGCGCTGGTGCAGCGCGCACTGGCGCTGCGCGTCGGCGATCCGATGGATTCGGATACCCGCATGGGTCCGCTGGTCTCGCAGGCGCATTTCGACAAGGTCGTGACTGCTCTGCAGCGGGCACGCGACGAAGGCGGCCACGTGCTTTGCGGCGGCCATGCGCTGGACCGGCCCGGCTGGTTCGTGGCGCCGACGGTGATCGAAGGCCTCGGCCCCGATTGCGCCACCAATCGCGATGAGATCTTCGGCCCGGTGATCACGCTGCAGCCGTTCGCAAGCGACGATGAAGCGCTGGAACTTGCGAACGCGGGCGATTATGGCCTCGCGGCATCGGTCTGGACCAACGATCTCAAACGCGCGCATCGCCTCGCTGCGCGGCTGCACGCCGGCATGGTCTGGATCAACACCTGGCTGATGCGCGATTTGCGTACGCCGTTCGGCGGCGTCAGCCAGTCGGGCATGGGCCGCGAAGGCGGCATGGAAGCCATGCGCTTCTTCACCGAAGCCAAGAATGTAGGAATCGCGCTATGACCGGAGCCGCACCGTGAGCCCTCCGCACACCCTGCTGGAAAACAACCGGCTCTGGTCCGAACGCGTCCGCCGCGAAGACCCCGAGTTCTTCCACCGACTCTCCAAGCAGCAGAGCCCACGCTTCCTCTGGATCGGCTGTTCCGACTCCCGGGTACCGGCGAACCAGATCATGGGCCTCGCGCCGGGCGAAGTGTTCGTCCATCGCAACATCGCCAATGTCGTTGTCCACACCGATCTCAACTGCCTGTCGGTGATGCAGTTCGCGATCGACCTGCTGAAGGTCGAACACATCCTGGTCGTCGGCCATTACGGCTGCAGCGGCGTGCACGCCAGCCTCATCGGCGCCCGCGTCGGCCTCGCCGACAACTGGCTGCGTCATGTCGTCGATGTCGCCCAGAAACATGCGGCCTTGATCGAGGCCGAGGCCGATGGCGCACCGCGACATGCGCGCCTGTGCGAGCTGAATGTCATCGAACAGGTGGCCAACGTCTGCCAGACCACAGTCGTACGCGACGCCTGGTCGCGCGGCCAGACGCTGAGCGTGCACGGTTGGATCTACGGACTGGACGACGGCCGCATGCACGACCTGGAGATCAGCGTCTCCGCAACCGATGGCCTGCCAGCGGCCTACGCGCGCGCGATCACGGCGTTGAAGAAGGACACCGCACCGTGAACGAGGGCACCGTGAACGAGAGCATCCACAACGAGAGCATCCACGCCGCTTCCGCACCGAAAGCCGTCGGTCACTATCCGCATGCCCGTCGCGTCGGCGACCTGCTGTTTCTGTCCGGCATCGGCCCGCGCGATCCGGCCAGCAACGGTATCCCGGGCAATGTCCACGATGCCGACGAACGGCTGATCGCCTACGACATCGCCGCACAGACGCATGCGGTATTCGCGAATGTGCGCGCAGTGCTGGAAGCCAGCGGCGCGCGCTGGGAAGATCTGGTCGACGTGACCGTCTACCTCACCGACATGGCCCGCGACTTCAAGCCATACAACGCAATCTGGGCCGAATATTTTCCCGATGCGGCCACCGCGCCGTGCCGGACCACGCTGGGCATCACCGCGCTGCCGACGCCGATCGCGATCGAACTCAAGTGCGTTGCCTGCATTCCGCCTGCGGACAGCGTCTGAGATGGAACTTCTGCTCACCAACCTCAGTTCGGCGGTGGTCCTGGCCTTCGCGCTCGGCCTGTTCGCCCGCGCGGTCCGCAGCGACCTGGTCATTCCCGATCAGATCCAGACCTATCTCTCGATCTTCCTGCTGCTGGCGATCGGGCTCAAAGGCGGCGTGGCCCTGCGCGGTCAGGAGCCGGCCACGCTCGCGCTGCTGCTCGGCATGACCCTCACCGCAGGCGCCGCCACTGCGTTCAGCGCTTACTGGCTCGCGAAATGGTTTCTCGGCGATGTGCGTCGCGAAGCTGCGGCAATGGCCGCGCACTACGGTTCGGTATCGGCGGTCACATTCATCGCCGCAAATCAATTCGCCGAACGCAGCGGCACCGCACCGGACGGCGTGCTGGTGGCGCTGCTGGTGGCATTGGAAGTGCCGGCCCTGCTGATCGGTCTGGCGCTGGGCCGAGGCACCCAGCGCGATGCCGCCAGCCACCACACGCTGCGCGAGGTGTTCACCGGCAAGACCGCGATCCTGTTGCTGGGCGGGCTGGCCATCGGCGCGATCTCCGGCCCCGACGGCATCAAGAAAGTCGATGCGATGTATTTCGCGCTGTTCCAGGGCGTGCTGATGCTGTTCATGCTGGACATGGGCATGATCGCCGCAGGCCGTCTGGCCGAACTGCGCCGCGGCTGGCTGCGCCTCGCCGTATTCGCCACCGTCGTTCCGCTGCTGCATGGCGTTGTCGGCGTGTTCCTGGCCCACGCCTGCGGCCTGTCGGTGGGCAGTGCCGGCATCTTCGGCGCGATGCTGTCCAGCGCTTCGTACATCGCCGCGCCCGCCGCCGTGCGCGCAGGTCTGCCCGAGGCGGATGTCGGCCGCTGCATTACCGCTGCGCTGGGCCTGACCTTTCCCTTCAACCTCGCGATCGGCATTCCGCTGTATGCCGCGCTCGCGCAGCGGCTCGCGGCCTGACCGCGCACATCGATCGATCCGGAGACTGACATGCTGCCCAATCCGTTCAACCTGCAGAACTGGATCGACGAGCATCGGCATCTGCTGAAACCGCCGGTCGGCAACAAATGCATTTACGACGGCGACTTCATCGTGATGGTGGTCGGCGGCCCGAATGCGCGCACCGACTATCACTACGACGAAGGCCCGGAGTGGTTCTACCAGCTCGAAGGCGAGATGGTCCTGCGCATCCAGGAACAGACTGGTGAAGGGCCGGGCGCACCGCGCGATATCCCGATCAAGGCCGGCGACACCTTTCTGCTGCCGCCGCGCGTGCCCCACTCGCCGCAGCGCATGCCCGGCTCCATCGGCCTGGTGATCGAACGCAAACGCCTTGCTCATGAACTCGACGGCCTGCAGTGGTACTGCGAACGCTGCAACGAAAAACTCTACGAAGAATTTTTTCCGCTGGTGAACATCGAAACCGATTTCCCGGCCGTATTCGAGCGCTTCTACAAGTCGCGCGACCATCGCACATGCAAGGCCTGCGGGCATTTCAACCCCGCGCCTGCGAAGTACGCGCCGCTGGATGACTGACGATGGGCCAGGATCTGCGCGTCATCATCATCGCGGGGCCGAACGGCGCAGGTAAAACCACTTTTGCGCGGGAATTCCTGCCGAATGAAGCGCACTGCCCGATCTTCGTCAACGCCGACCTGATCGCCGCCGGACTTGCGCCGTTCGCGCCTGAAACCGCAGCACTGCAGGCAGGACGTTTGATGTTGCAGGAAATCGAACGCCATTTCGCCGCGCGGGACAGTTTCGCGTTCGAGACCACGCTTTCGGGCCGTGGGTATCTGAAATCGATTCGTCGCTGGCAGGCAGCGGGATACGACGTAAGCTTGTTTTTCCTGCGCCTCGACACGCCCGAGACCGCGATCGCGCGTGTTGCGCAACGCGTCAGACAAGGTGGACATCACATACCGGAAACGGTGATCCGCAGGCGCTTCGCGGCAGGGCTCGAAAATTTCAAGCATCTGTACGCCCCGGCAGTTAACGCATGGGCGCTTTACGACAACACTGGCAACGAACCTCGACTGCGGGAATGGAGCGAACGGTGAGCAATCCACGTCCTATCGAAGAAGCGCGAAACCCGCTGCTGCGGTCCGCGCAAGCTGCGCTGCAGCGCGCAGCGATCCGCGCCCGCATCATTGCAGCGCAAACCGGCACCCATCTTGTCATCAGCCGCGAAGGCGTCGTGGAATTTGTCGATCCCGCTCCGCTATCGCCTGCGGATCGCATCCATGAACCGATTGCGCCCTACACCGCTACCCCGTGATTCCTGTGGATCCGACAGACGCCTTCGAAGTGATCTGCATCCAGGGCGCTTCGCGCGGTTTTGAGGCGTTGCTTGAGGAAGAACACGAATGACCAGTAACGCATATCCGACGTCGTGTTGTTGCGCATCACCCACGCGCGCGCATGGGCCCGGCGCATTCACCGCAGGCCAATAACCATGCTCAAAATCGACACCCACGCGCACTACCTGCCCCGCGACTGGCCCGATCTCGCGGCCAAGTACGGCGACATCCGCTTCCCGGTGATTCACCACGGCGACGACGGGCGCGCGCGGATCTACAAGGACGGCAAGTTCTTCCGCGAGATCTGGCCGAAGACCTGGGACCCGCAGCTGCGGATCGAGGAATTCGCGCATTTCGGCGTGCAGGTGCAGGTACTGAGCACGGTGCCGGTGATGTTCAGTTACTGGGCGAAGCCGCACCACGCGCACGATCTGCATCAGTCGCTCAACGATCATATGGCTGAAGCGGTGCGCGACTATCCGCGCCACTACGCGGGTATCGGCACGGTGCCGATGCAGTCGCCGCGGCTCGCGATCCAGGAGATGGAGCGCTGCGTCGACCAGCTCGGCCTGCAGGGCGTGCAGATCGGTTCGCACGTCAACGACTGGAATCTGGACGCGCCGGAATTGTTCGATGTCTTCCAGGCGGCCAGCGAGCTGGGCGCGGCGATTCTGGTCCACCCTTGGGACATGATGGGCAGCGAATCGATGCCGAAATACTGGCTGCCCTGGCTGGTGGGCATGCCGGCGGAGCAGTCGCGCGCGGCCTGCTGTCTGGTCTTCGGCGGCGTGCTGGAGCGATTGCCGAATCTGAAAATCTGTCTCGCCCACGGCGGCGGCAGTTTCCCGTACACGATCGGCCGCATCGAGCACGGTTTCAATATGCGTCCCGATCTCGTGGCGACCGACAACTTCCGCAACCCGCGCGAATATCTGTCGCGGCTGTATTTCGATTCGTGGGTGGCCGATCCGCGCGCATTGCGCTATCTGATCGACACCTGCGGCACCGAGCGGATCATGCTCGGCACCGATTATCCGTTTCCGCTCGGCGAACAGGAGCCGGGCGCCGGCATCGCCGCGCTGAAGCTTTCGGAAGCCGAAGAAACACGGCTGTATCACGGCACCGCGCTGGAATGGCTCGGCCTGCCGATGGCGAGGTTCGCGTGATGCCCACAATCACCACGTTTTTCATAGGGTGCGCCTGCGGCGCACCGTCCCCGAAGCTGCTGCGGAAAGTCAGGTGCGCCACAGGCGCACCCTATGCGGGGGTCTCATGAGTGATGCTTTGATGAGTGACGAATACGCCCTGCAGCAGGATGCCGATGATCCACTGCGCGCGTTCCGCGACGACTTCCACATCCCGCGTCACGGCAATGCCGAGATGGCCTATTTCTGCGGCAACTCGCTCGGTCTGCAGCCCAGAGGCGCGCGCGCTTACGTCGACGAAGTAATGGACAAATGGGCGCACGATGCGGTCGAGGGACATTTCCGCGAACCCGCACCGTGGATGCCCTATCACGCATTGGTCCGCGACGCGCTGGCGGGCGTGGTCGGCGCGCAACCTGCGGAAGTGGTGGCGATGAATTCGCTCACCGCGAACCTGCATCTGATGATGGTCAGCTTCTACCAGCCGACCATCGAACGCACCGCGATCCTGATCGAAGCCGGCGCGTTCCCCTCGGATCGTCATGCGGTGGAATCGCAGCTGAACTATCGCGGACTGTCGGCGAAGCATTGCCTGATCGAAGTCGAACCAGATCAAGCTGACGGCACCTTCTCGATGGCAGCGATCGAACGCGCGATCGCCGAACACGGCAAGCGTCTTGCGCTGATTCTCTGGCCCGGCGTGCAATACCGCACCGGGCAAGCGTTCGATCTGCAGGAGATCGCGCGTCTCGGCCACGCAGCCGGTGCCATCGTCGGCTTCGACCTGGCGCATGCGGTCGGCAATCTGCCGCTGCAACTGCACGACAGCGGCGCCGATTTCGCGGTGTGGTGCCACTACAAATACATGAATGCCGGGCCCGGCGCGGTCGGCGGCTGTTTCGTGCATGCACGTCATGCGCATACCGATCGCCCGCGCTTCGCAGGATGGTGGGGTCACGATCAGAGCACGCGCTTCAGGATGGGCCCTGAATTCGTGCCCACGCCCGGCGCGGACGGCTGGCAGCTCAGCAATCCGCCGATCCTCGGCCTGGCGCCGCTGCGCGCATCGCTGGATCTGTTCGCGCGCGCCGGCATGCCTGCGTTGCGCGCGAAGTCGGAGCGCCTGACCGGCTATCTGGAACAGCTGATCCATACCCATCTGTCCGACACCTTGCAGATCGTCACCCCTGCCGATGCCGCGCAGCGCGGCTGCCAACTGTCGCTGCGCGTGGCCGGTGGGCGCGATCGGGGCCGCGCACTGTTCGAACATCTCGGCGCGCAGGGCGTACTCGGCGACTGGCGCGAGCCGGACGTGATCCGCATCTCGCCGGCACCGCTGTACAACACATTCGCCGACGTGCTGCGCTTTGCGCGCGCGGTGCAGGAGTGGCAGGCATGAGCGACAACGAATACATCGCAACCAATGCGCGTCACCTCACCATCGTCGGCGCGGGCCTTGCGGGTCCGCTGCTCGCGACCCTGCTGGCGCGCGATGGTTGGCAGGTCGACCTGTTCGAACGTCGCGGCGATCCGCGCCTGCACGGCTATGCCGGCGGGCGCTCGATCAATCTCGCGCTGGCCGAACGCGGCCTCAACGCGCTGCGCAGCGCCGGGGTCGACGACGATGTACTGAAGCAAGCGGTGATGATGCGCGGGCGGATGGTGCATTTCGCGGACGGCCGCCAGCAGCTCCAGCGCTATGGCAAGGACGACAGCGAAGTGATCTGGTCGATCAGCCGCGGCGATCTGAATATCGTGCTGTTGAACGCCGCCGAAGCCGCAGGCGTGCGCCTGCATTTCGACCGCCGGCTGGAACACGTCGACTTCGATGCGCGGATCGCGGAGTTCGTTGGCGATGGCGATCGCATCGACCACCATTTCCAAGCGCTGATCGGCTGCGACGGCGCAGGATCGCAGTTGCGCGCGGCGATGCAGTCCGTGGTCGACATGGGCGAACGTATCGAAGTCATGCCGCACAGTTACAAGGAACTGGAGATTCCGCCAGGCTTCGACGGCGATTTCCAGCTCGAAGCCAATGCGCTGCATATCTGGCCGCGCGGCGACTACATGTGCATCGCGCTACCGAACGACGAACGCACCTTCACCGTGACCCTGTTCATGCCCAACCACGGCAAGACCAGCTTCGCAAAGGTCGCCGACGGCGAGGATGCGCAGGCCCTGTTCGCGCGCGATTTCGCCGACACGCTGCCGCTGATCCCGAAACTCGCGCACGACTACGAGGCCAATCCTGCCGGGATGCTCGCCACGCTGTATCTCGACCGCTGGCATCTCGACGGCCGCGCGGTCTTGCTGGGCGACGCCGCGCACGCGATGGTGCCGTTTCACGGCCAGGGCATGAACTGCGCGTTCGAGGACTGCGTCGCACTGGCAGAACATCTGCATCGCGATGTCGACACCGCGACCGCGTTCGCGGCGTTCGAAACCGAGCGCAAACCCAACGCCGCCGCGATCCAGCAGATGGCGCTGGAAAACTACCGCGAAATGAGCGACCGCGTCGACGATGCCGATTTCCTGCTGCAGCGCGAACTGGAGCGCGCGCTCGCCGAACGTCATCCGCAGCGCTTCGTGCCGCGCTACACGATGGTGACGTTCCGCCGTCTGCCCTACGCCACCGCCTATGAGCGCGGGCGCGTGCAGCGGGCGCTGCTGGTGGACGCCACCGCCGGTCGCAGCAGTCTGGATGGGCTCGATTGGGCGGTTGTCGACCGCATGGTCGACGAGCGGCTGACGCCGCTGGCGGCGGAGGTCTGAGTGGCCGCCAGCTTTCTCTTCTACGATCTCGAAACCTTCGGCACCGACCCGCGCCGCAGCCGGATCGCGCAGTTCGCTGCGATCCGGACCGATGTCGATCTCAATCCAATCGACGAACCCTGGGACTTTTTGGTCAAACCCGCCGACGATCTGCTGCCCTCGCCCATCGCGACATTGATCACCGGCATCACTCCCCAGCATGCGCTGCGCGATGGCGTGAACGAAGCAGACGCCTTCGCGCGGATCTTCGAAGCGATGTCGGCACCCGAAACCTGCACGCTGGGCTACAACTCGCTGCGCTTCGACGACGAGTTCGTCAGATATGGTTTTTTCCGCAATTTCCACGACCCCTACGAACGCGAATGGCGCGCCGGCAATTCGCGCTGGGATCTGCTCGACGTGATGCGGCTGGCGCACGCGCTGCGCCCGGACGGCATCGTCTGGCCGCTGCGCGAGGATGGCGCGCCGTCGTTCAAGCTCGAACATCTCGCAGCCGCGAACGGCGTTCGTGAAGGCGACGCGCACGAAGCACTGTCCGATGTACGCGCGCTGATCGGCATGGCGCGCAAGCTGAAGTCCGCGCAGCCGAAACTGTGGGACTACACGCTGAAGCTGCGCGACAAGAAATTCGCCGGCCGGATGCTCGACTCCGTGGCGATGACCCCGGTGCTGCATGTCTCGCAGCGCTTTCCCGCGTCGCGGCTTTGCGCCGCAGCAGTGATTCCGTTGATCCGTCATCCGAAGATAGACAACCGCATCGTGGTATTCGACCTGCACGAAGCACCGGATGCCCTGCTGACCCTTGATGCCGACGAGATCATGGACCGGCTGTATACGCCCGCTGCAGATCTTCCACCGGGCGAGGTGCGGATTCCGCTGAAAGAAGTGCATCTCAATCGCAGCCCGATGCTGATCGAATGGGCGCATCTGCGCGACGCGGATTTCGAGCGGCTGCGGATCGACCCGGCGCTGGCCGAATCGCGTGCGGAGCAGCTGCGCGCCGCCGGCCCGGCGCTGGCCGAAAAGATCCGTCGCATCTATGCCGGCCGCACGCCGCCGGAGACCCTCGACGTGGACGGTTCGCTCTACGATGGTTTTCTGCAGGACGGCGACAAGCGCAAATTCGCCGAAGTGCGCAGCACGCCACCGACCGCGCTGGCGCAGCGCGACTTCGCGTTCAAGGATGCGCGGCTGCCGGAGCTTCTGTTCCGCTATCGCGCGCGCAACTGGCCGGAGACGCTGTCGATCGCGGACGCGCAGCGCTGGAACGACTACCGCCGCACGCGTCTCACCGAAGATCGTGGCCTGTCCGAGTTCACCTTCGACAGCCATCGCGCCGAGATCGCGGCGCTGCGTCTGGCGCGTGCCGACGACGGCCATGCACAGGCGCTGCTCGATCAGCTGCAGGCCTGGGCACACACCCTGGAGACCGAACTCGCATGAGCACTTATTTTTCGGAGCGCAGCTTCAAGTTCCTGCGCGCCCTCGCCCGCCACAACGATCGCGAATGGTTCCATGCCCACAAGCAGGACTACGAGCAATACGTGCGCGCGCCGTTCCTGGCATTGATCACCGATCTCGCGCCCGCAGTACTCGAAGTCAGCGAACACTATCGCGCCGACCCGAAGACCGTCGGCGGTTCGCTGTTCCGCATCCATCGCGATACGCGTTTCTCCGGCGACAAGGCACCGTACAAACTCTGGCAGGGCGCGCGCCTGTTCCACGCGCGCAGCCGCGAGGTCGAAGCGCCGTCGTTCTACCTGCATCTGCAGCCCGGCAACTGCTTCATCGGCGCAGGCCTGTGGCATCCGGAACCCGAAAACCTGCGCCGCATCCGCCAGTTCATCGTCGACAACCCCGGCAGCTGGGCCGCCACCGCGCATGCGAAAGCCTTCCGCAAGCGCTTCGATCTGGACGACAGCGAAATGCTGGTGCGACAGCCGCGCGGCTATCCGGCGGACTTCGCGCATCTGGACGATCTGCGCCGCAAGAATTACGTGGCGATACGGGTGATCGACGACGCAACCATGACCGGCCCGCGTCTACTGTCCACGCTGTCGAAAGATCTGCAGCAGCTCGGGCCGTTCATGGACTACCTCTGCGCGGCGCTGGATCTGGAGTTCTGAAGGATGTTTGTAACCCGCCTGATCTTCGATGCCCGCCTGATTAGTGAAACGACATAGACAACAGCGCTATCCCCGCGCATTCCGCTGTCCCTTCACGCGCATTCCGCTGTCCCTCTCCCCGCGCATAGCGCGGGGAGAGGGTGGCCGAAGGCCGGGTGAGGGGCGCTCTTCGGAAAGCACCACCGCTGTCTCCGCCCCTCATCCGCCCTTCGGGCACCTTCTCCCCGCAGGCGGGGAGAAGGGAAACCTCTGCGGCCGTGTTGTTGCGACGGGGCTGCAGAGGCGGTAGATGTTTGAATTGCAGTCGGCTTCGTGGGCGATCGCTGGGACGGTCGCGGGGGCGGTCGCCGCTTGTCATCGCGATCGTGGGCAAAAGCCGTGGAGGGATCTGCTTGAGCTGCGTGATCAGGACAGCAGATCCCTCACATTCGTTCGGGATGACAGACATTACGTTCGTTCGGGATGACAGACATTTTTTCAATCAATGCTTTGTCATCCCGAACGCGGGCGAAGCCCGAGTAGGAGTCTGCTTGGGCTGTGGAAGTGGAACAGCAGATCCCCACCCGCTTCGGGAAGACCGATGGCTCATCGTCATGAGACATCTTCAACCGGATCAGAAAGTCTGCAAATTTCACGAGCGGCCACGGATTTGCCGCATTGCGTCATGACAGTGTCAATACGGCTCCGTATCCTCGGTCGCGATGCCATGTCGTAGGGGAATGGCAGACCCTCAAAAGGATTCGGTGCGGCCCACGGCCGCATCTTCATGGAACATGAAACGAAAGAGGAAGACCAACGTGCGTAGATACCTCTGCGGGCTATTGCTCGCGCTTGCGGCGCCGTTCGCGCTGGCGAATACCGGCGTGGCGTTCGTCCACGGCACCGGCTCACAAACCAATGCCTACAACGATTACTGGCAACCGGCGATGGTGGACTCCGTGCGCGGTGGCCTGCCCAACCCGGCGAATTATGTCGTCATCAACTGCGACTTCACCCAGTACATGTGGGACAGCCGCGCTGCTGGCTGCCTTGCGGGGCAGTTGACGACCTTCATCAACGCCAGGGGCATCACCCGGCTGATCGTGATCACCCACTCCAACGGCGGCAACGTCATGCGCTGGATCATGTCCAATCCGACCTGGGACAGCCGCTATCCGAACATCATCAGCAAGGTCGTGCGCGTGAATGCGCTGGCGCCCTCTTCCGCCGGTACGCCGCTCGCCGATGCCGTTATTTCAGGCAACGTGTTCGAGTCGGTGCTGGGCTGGCTGCTGGGCTACCAGAACGATGCCGTGCGCATGCAGCAGACCAGCTGGATGGTCTTTTACAACGCCAACTATCTCTATGGCACCAGCGGCCGTCCGGCCTTACCGAAGACCTTCCGCAGCGTGGTCGGTACCGATGTCGATTCCTCGCCGTTCGATGGCGACAGTTATTGCGGCGGCTACGCCGAAAACCTCGGGCTGGAAACCACCCAGAACTGGCTCAACAGCTGTTCCGACGGTTTCCTCAACTGCACCAGCCAATCGGCTGCAGGCAGTGTGTGGTTCAACGACACCTCGCGGATGGCCGGCGGCGAACCGCTGTCGCACAACCAGAGCCGTCGGGCCTGTTTCGGCCTGAACACCATTCTCCGCACCGATGCGGGCCAGTGAGGACAACGCCATGAGACTTTCAATCGCCATCGCGCTCGCGCTGTGCTCCTTCTCCGCCGTCGCTGCGCAGCCGCTGCGCTCCGCCGGCGCCAAGGACCAGACGCCCAGCCGCCTCGTCGCCCTCGCCGCACCGTCCGCGCAGATCGAACGTGCGCCGGTGTCGTTTTCCTGGAAGCTGGACCCGGCCCAGGACCTCACCGCAACGGCGCCCCACGTCGCGCAAAGCCGCGAATACTGGCAGACCGTCGACGCCGCCGAACTCGATCGCGGCGTGCAGCTGAAAATGTCCGCCCCCGGCAGCCTGATCCGGATCAGTCCTGCGCAGGGCGCACGCGCGCTGCGTTCGGACCAGCTGCAGGTCGAGGGCAGTCGCGGCGCCGCCAAGCTCCAGACCATCGCCACCGCCGAGCAGTTGACCAAAGCCGGCATGGATGTGCAGAACGGGACCCTCATCGCCAAGCTCGGCGATCAGGAAGGCGCGGGCACGTACACCGTGCGTGTTCCGAAAGCGGAAGGCCAGTACCTCGTGCACGTGTTCGAGCCGCAAAGCGCCGATGTGCTGCGCGCCGGTGCCGACCGCAGCCATGCCCTCGCCGGTTCCAGCCTGCGCTTCGATGTCGACTTCAGCCGCGCCGGCAAGTTGGCCTCGGGATTGCAGGCCGAAGCGATGCTGGTCGCACCGGATGGCCGCAGCTGGCCGGTCGCCATGAAGGCCAGCGACAACGGCGGTCTTGCGGCCAACTTCAAGCTGCCTTCGAATGTCGGCAACGCGCCCGGACTGTGGGAACTGCAGGTGTTCGCCAACGCCGACGGCATCCAGCGCGACGCGCGCACCGCGTTCGCGGTGGCCGCGCCGACCGCCCGCTTCAATGGCGTGTTCGCGTTCAATGCCAAGACCATGCGGATGGCGCTGCCAGTGCAGACCGGCTCCACCGGTCGCTACGAAGCCCGCGGCACGCTGTTCGCCACCGGCGCCGATGGCGTGATGCGCCCGGTGTCCGAAGCGCACAGTGCGGCGTGGATGAAACGCGGTGGCGGCATGCTGGTACTGCAGTTCGACCGCAGCCATCTGCCGCAGGGCTACGGCGCGCCGTTCGAAGTGCGTCAGCTGATGCTCAACGACCAGTCGCGCATGGCGCCGCTGGAAAGCCGCGAACGTGCGGGTATCGCACGCTGATCGTTCGTTTCATCGTTCGAAACCGACAAGGGGCCGCGAGGCCCCTTGTCGTAAGCGACGGGTCCGGCCAGCAGACGTTTGAACTTGTGGGAGGGGCTTCAGCCCCGACTGCCGGCCCAAAGCGTCGGGGCTGAAGCCCCTCCCACAGCAGAACATCAGTTCAAACGTCTGCCGTCTGCTGGCCGAATCAATCAGAACATGCGCCAGATGCGCTGTTGCGAATCAGTCGTTCGCGACCCCGTGCGGCACATGGCCGGCAGCGACGTGTTCGCGTGCGGAATCGATGTTGTGCTGCGAATCATCGAAGAAGATATCCGCGCCGAACGCCTGCAGAAACGGGCCTTTGGCGCGACCGCCGAGAAACAGCGCTTCGTCCAGGCGGATGCCCCACTCGCGTAGCGTGCGGATCACCCGCTCGTGGGCCGGGGCCGAGCGCGCGGTGACCAGGGCGGTCCGGATCGGGCAGGCTTCGATCGGATACGCGACCTGCAAGCGGTGCAAGGCATCGAGAAAGACCCGGAACGGCCCGCCAGGCAGCGGCTCATGCGCACGCTCGCGTTCGTGGCGCGAGAAAGCCTCCAAGCCGCCTTCCCGCGAAACCCGCTCGCTCTGATCGTCGAACAGCACCGCGTCGCCGTCGAATGCGATTCGGATCTGCTCGCGCTGTGGGCCATCGATGGCCGGCTGAACCGTTTGCGCCGGTAGCAGCGTCGCAGCGGCAATGCCGTGCTCCAGCGCGCGGCGCACGGCTTCGGCGTCGGCCGACAGGAACAGATGCGCACCGAAGGGTTTGATGTACGGCCAGGTCGGGGCGCCGGAGGTGAAGGTCGCGCGACTGATCGCCAGACCATGGTGCTGGATCGAATTGAACACACGCAACCCGGTATCCGAGGAATTGCGCGACAACAGGATCACTTCGACGCGCGGCGTGCCTGCCGGAGCATCCGCATTCAGCGCCAGCAGTTTTCGTACCAGCGGAAAGGCGATGCCGGGCGACAATAGATCGTCTTCACGGCTGCGCTGGTAGGCGGCGAAGGCATCGACGCCCTCGCGCTCGAACAGCGCATGGCTTTCCTCTAGGTCGAACAAGGCACGGGAGGAGATGGCGATGACAAGCGGCTGCGAAGTGTCTGAGGTCTGCATGCGTCAAGTGTGCAACGAAATGGTCTCAGCGGCGGAGACGGCCGTCGCGGTCGGAGCGGCCAGCGCCGGTCCGGCCTACGCGATCAGCCCGCCAGATGCCGCGTCTGACGCGGCGGCGTCGCGCTTTTCTTGCGCGGCACCGGCACCGGTCGCACAGCATCCTCGTCCTCGAACGCCAAACGCGAGCGGTTGCCCTGACTGCGGAAGTCGTCGATCAGCGCACGGTTCGCGATGGCGGTCTCGACGCCGCCATCGGCGACCAGAAACGCCTGCAGCGCATGCACCAGCCGTTCGTGCGCGATCGCGTGGGTCTGTCCGGTGCGGGCGTAGAGCCAGTCGCTGAAGGCCAGAAAACGCCGGAACGGCGCATCGCCCAGCAGCAACGGCAAGGTCCGCGGCAGGCGCCCGGAATTCGCGACCATGTCCCAGTACCGGGAGAAGCGCGAGAGCCGCTGCATCGTCGCGAAATCGATGATGTCGGTGCTGAGGATGTTGTACGGGGGATCGGGATTGAAGCGCAGATCGTGCGCCTGCGTATGCCGGGCGATCGGCGCGCCGCGCAGGCGTTTGAGGATGCCGAACTGGATTTCGTGCGGCGCCAGCGCCACCAGCCGGTCGAATCCCCGCGCGAAGCTGTCCACGCTTTCGCCGGGCAAGCCGGCGATCAGGTCCACATGCAGATGCGCCTTGGAATGTTCGCGCAGCCAGCGCAGATTCGCTGCGGCCTTGTCGTCGTTCTGACGGCGCGAGATGCGGGTCTGCACCTCGGGATCGAAGGTCTGGATGCCGATCTCGAACTGCAGCGTGCCCTGCGGAAACCGCGCGATCGCATCCTTGAGCCGGTCAGGCAGATGATCCGGGATCAACTCGAAATGCACGAACGGCGGATCGTCCGCTGCGGCGTCGATCTTGCCGAGAAAAAAATCCAGGATCGCGAGCGAGGTGTCGACCTTGAGATTGAAGGTGCGGTCGACGAATTTGAACTGGCGCACGCCGCGCGTGTACAGCGTTTCGAGTTCACCGAGGAAGCGCTCCAGCTCGAACGGCCACGCAGTCTTGTCCAGCGACGACAGACAGAACTCGCACTTGAAGGGACAGCCGCGCGAGGCTTCGACGTAGAGATGCCGCTGGCGCACGTCCTCGTCGGTGTATTCGGCATACGGCAGCACCAGATCCTTCAACTCGGCCTGCACGCCGGGAATAATCCGCCCCGGCAGCGACTCGCCGCGCAGCAATTGCTCGACGAGCCATGCGAAGGTCACATCGCCCCA
>JBIITV010000136.1:0-12124 GCA_044340325.1 Lysobacteraceae bacterium | reverse complement strand
GGTTCGCTCGCGCCCGCCTTCAGCCTGTACACGAACGATCCCGCCAAGGGCAATCGGATCACCGAGCTGCAGCAGGACTCGCTCGGCTTCGCGAAAAGCCTGTCCGATGCGGTCGAGCAGGGCTATCAGTGGAAGTCCGATCGCGGCCTGGCCATCGTCAAGACCGCGATCGTCTCGATCGAGTACGACGCGAACACGCGTGAATTGCTCAAGACCGTGCAGCGCGCAGACGCGCTGAGCGGTGCGCGCGGCAATGCCAACCTGCAGGCCAGCGTCGCCCAGGGCATCCAGTCTGCGGGCGAACACAGCGGCGCCGCCGGTCTGGTGGGCATCGGCATGGCCACGGGCATGACTGGCGGCATCGCCGGCCTGCAGCAGCCAGTGGCGCCCGCCGCACCCGCTGCGGACGACCCGGTCGCCAAGCTGAAGAAAGCCAAGGAAATGCTCGAACTCGGCCTGATCACCCAGGACGACTACGACGCGCTCAAGGCCAAGGCGCTGGGCCTCTAATCCGCAGGCACCCAGCGACCATGTCCAACACCAGGCTTCCGCCGCCGTTGCCGCCGCAGCCCGTCACCGGCCCGGGTTCGCCGCAGGAGGTGCCGCCATTGCCCGGCACCCTGCCCGTCGACCCGGCCACCCTCCCCGACGCGATCCGCGACGAACTGGAGGCGCCCGACCCGGTCGCCATCGACACCGCCGCCGCCGAGCTCAGCGACGGCCTCAATCGCTGCCCGAAATGCGGCTCGACCGACATCCGCCACAAGCTCGGCACCGACCTGCTGGTGTGTCTGTACTGCCGCAACGAATGGGACGGCGCGCGGGTCGAAGAGCTGTTCGGATTCGGCGAAGGCATCGACCAGCTCAGGGGCACTGTCCTCGCGTCAGGCGCGCGCGACATCGCCGCCGACGCCGCCGTGCTGATGACCTTCAAGTGCACCGGCTGCGGTGCCGAGGTCACGGTCAATACCGAAAGCGCGATGACCGCGCGCTGCCACTGGTGCCGCCACGTCTTCGGCGTCAACGAACAAGTGCCCAACGGCGCGGTGCCCGACGCGGTGCTGCCCTTCCACATCAAGAAGGACGACGCGGTCGCGCGCATCCGCCAGTTCGTGGACAAGCGGCGGCTGTTCGCACTGAAGGAATTCAAGGAACAGTTCACGCCCGAGAACGTCGTCGGCGTGTACCTGCCGTACATGATCGTCGACGGCAATGCGAGCGCCGACGTCGCCGGCAAGGGCGAGATCAAGACGCGCCAATACACGCGCGGCACCGACAACAACAAGAAGACCTACTACGACGCCGATATCTACCGGGTAGAACGACACGTGGACTTCACCGTGGACGATCTGCCGCTGGAATCGTCCACCGAACGCGGCAACCTGGACGTGCGCGTCAACACCAACAACATCATCAACACCATCCTGCCGTTCGACACCAAGAACGCGGTGAAGTGGAACGCCTCGTACCTGTCCGGCTTCACTTCGGAAAAGCGCAACAGCAACGTCGAGCACCTGCAGCCGCGCCTCGAAGACCAGTTGCTGTCGATCGCCCGAGCCAAGGTCGAAGCGTCGGTGAGCCGCTACGACCGCGGCGTGCGCTGGGAACAGGAAAAGCTCGACGTCCACGGCACGCGCTGGGTTTCCATGTACTTGCCGGTCTGGCTGTACTCGTACCACCAGCCCGGCACAAAAGGCGGCATGCTGCACTACATCGCGGTGAACGGCCGCACCGGCGAAACCATGGGCAGCGTGCCGGTGCAGCAGTGGAAACTGCTGCTGGCCGCACTCACCGTCGGCACCATTCTCGAAACCATCGCCATCGCGATCCTGGCAGGTTCCTCATGAGCGACGACGGCGGACTCTGGCTGCTGGCGGCCGGCCCTGTCGGCGCGACCGCGCTGTACTGGGCCCTGTACCGGTATTACCGCAACACCGACAAGTCGCACGGCTTCGAGCGGGAAACGAAGGTCGAGGCGAAGCCGGTGACGGGCGCGGAGTCGGACACGAAGGTCGACACGATCGAAGGCACGCAGCGGACGCGCATCGACGGCGACAATGTGGCGGCGTATCGCGCACGCGTGCAGCGGATCAGGGACGAGTCTTCCTGAGCAGCGCCGGAGTCGCAGGGTGGGCTTTATGCCCACCATTGCACTCTGCCCGTATCACGTAACGATGGTCGAAGCCGAAGCGCCGAGATCGGGAGATTCACTTTCTTCATCGCTCGCGCATCAAAATGGTGGGCATAAAGCCCACCCTTTCACCGCCGAAGCAGCAGCGCCGGTAACACCACCAGAGCAAGCGCAAAGATGATGCCCAGCACCGTCAACAGCACGCGCACCGGCTCATCGCGCAGCACCTTCCAGAAAGTGTCCGCATTGCCGTCCCGGCGGGCCGCCTCGTGCTCCTCCCGAACGCGCGCACCGCGCTGCGCCTGATACTCGGCCATCACACGCTTGGCCTCCGCGAAGGCCGCATCCTCGCGGACCCATATTCCGCCCAGCGAGATATTCCAGAACCCGGGCGAGGTCTCGTAGTACGCGATATCGTGTTCGTCGAGCAACGCACGCACATCGTCCGCCTCGTCGTCGGGCACATTGCGCAGATTGAGCAAGAGCTTGGCCATGCGCCGATGATATCAATAGTCGCGCATCCGGCCGCTTTCATACCCTCCCGACGCGTTTCACGCGACAATGACCGCTCGGCACGACCGGTGCCGCGCCGGATCATGCAACGGACACCATACCCATGCGGACCTTCGTACTCAGAGCACGCGCGGCACCGACCGAAAGCCAGGCGCTTTGGGCATCGGTGGGACAGGATGCGCACACCGAGATCCTCGCGCATACGCTGATGAACGCGCTCTTCGTCGCCCAGTCGCACCGCCCGGATGTCGTCGTCTATCTGGTCCTGGAAAGCACCCGGGATTTTTCCCGCACGATCCGCTTCGCCATGAATGCCATGCACGAGATCGGCGGCTTCGACGAGCGCTCGCTGCTGACCAAGGTGGCCAAGGCGCTCGACGCATCGCGTGGCATGGCCAAGGAAGAGACCCGCCCGGTGGAATCGGGCGTCAGCGTGCAGACGCTGAGCTTCGAAAAGCTGGTGCAGACGCTGGCCGAAGACCACCAGCTGTTCCTGATGGACCGCAAAGGCACGCCGATCGGCGAACAAGCCTTCGCCGACAAACCCTGCTTCCTGCTCACCGACCATATCCCGATGCCGAAGAAGGTCATCCCCGGCCTCGAACGCATGGGCGCGAAGAAGATCTCGCTGGGGTCGACCATGCTGTTCGCATCGCAATGCGTGGTGCTGATCCACCACGCACTGGACCAGGGACCACGCCAGCCGATGGTCGAGCGCTGAACGGCACCGGAGCTTCGGCGGCCCCAAGGCCCGCCTTTCGGGTTACGAACGACAGCGTATACACCTTGCGGCCTTACACTGGACCGCCGCCACGCCCCCAAGGACACCGCGATGCTCCCATCATTCGGACGAACGCGTTCTCTCACGCATCAGATCGGGTTTGCGGCGCTGATCGCAGGTAGTTTTGCGGCTTGCGCGCCTTATGGCGATGCCGCGAATTCGCGCCCCCCGCCGCCGGGCACTGGACAGCCTGACGTGGCGGCCCCAACGACGCCCGCGCCGTCGCCGGCATCGCCGCAGCGCGATGCTGAACTATCCCCTTTGTTGCCCGCAGGTGCCGTGCTTGATCTTGCTGCGCGCGGCGATCTGGACGCGGATGGCGACGACGATGCGCTGGTGGTCTACGCGCCCGCGTCGGCCAACGAGGATGCGTCACGCACGCTGCAAGTGTTGCTGCGCGGTGCCGATGGCCGCTTGCGGGTATCGGCCACCGGCCCCAAGGCAATCTTGTGCCGGCGCTGTGGCGGGATGATGGGCGATCCCCTGCAGGCGATCCGCATCGGTCGAGGCGAATTCACGCTGCGCTTCGAGGGCGGTTCGCGTGAGCTGTGGTCGAGCGAGTTCCGATTCGAGGCCGCGCGCGCTTCAGGCGGCTGGCGCTTGGCCGGCATCGCGTTTGGCGGCTTCGATCGCACCGATGGCAAGAGTGCGGAACAGCGGCAGGGGACGGCCGATTTCGGCGATGTGCCGCTGGAGACATTCGACCCTCAAGACTTCCCTGCGGATGCGCTGCCGTAGCGCAACGCGAACTTTTCATCTTCGATAAGGATACCGACTATGCCAACCGAAAACGAAATCGAAATGTTGCGCGCTGCACGCGCCGCCGGGATCACCTCGCGCGAAGAAATGGCGAATTTCATGGGCCAAATGGGCCATGAATCCGGCGGATTCAGCCGTTTGGAAGAGGGCTTTCGCTATACCCGGGGCATCCAGCAGATTCCAGTCGACTCCGCGAGACGCGAAGGCAACGAGGCATTGGAGGCCGCGCGGCTTGCGGCGCTCGACGGGCGTCCGCAGGAACTGGGGCGACTGATGTACGGCAATCGCATGGGCAACGACGATGCCGGCGATGGTTATCTCTATCGCGGCCGCGGTTACACCCAATTGACGGGCGAGGCGAACTATCGGGATGCCGGCACGGCGCTGAATCTTGACCTGGTGAACAACCCCGACCTCGCCGCCAATCGCGACAACGCCCAGCGCATCGCGCTCTGGTACTGGCAGGAACGCGTGCCGCAGGCGGACCGCGACGACGTGACGCGCGCCACGGTCGGGATCAACGGCGGGACGAATGGTTTGCCCGACCGCCTGAACCGTTACGACGCATGGCACGCGGTGCTCACCCCGGAATTCGTTGCCGATCTTGATGCGGGGCGAGTGCGCGCAGGCGCTGGCGTTGCGCCTGCTGTTGGCCGTCCTGCCATGGAGGATGGCGCGTTGCGTCGTCTCGAAACCGGCGATGAGGTGCGTCAACTCAACGACAACCTGCGCACATTGAACATCCGCGCAGATCGCGACCGCGAGGTACCGGCAGGCCAGACCTTTACTCCCCAAACCGAACAGGCCGTGCGGCGTTTTCAGGAGCAACAGCAATTGCCGGTGACCGGACGCGCAGACCCCGACACGCTGCAAGCAGTGACTCGCGCGATCGAGCAACAGCGCCAGCGCGAACAGCCGCAACAAAACGTTCCACCGCCTGGCGAACAAGCGCCCCCGCATCAGCCGGGTCGCCGCGCCGAGGTCGAGGCAACGGAGACTCGCGCGCCTCGCGAGCTTGCGCTTGAGCGTATGCCGCCACGCGAACGTGAGGATTATGAGAAAGGGTTCTCACTGGCGCAGAGGCTGGGGCTGCCGCCGGACAAGGCGCAGAATTTCGGCGCCGCGATGGCGGCGGATATCAAGGAAAACGGGCAGATACTGCGCACCGATAGAGTGGTCGCCGTGCAGGGGCGCGGCGAAGACGGCGGCGATCGTGTCCACGTCTCGTACCATCCGCACGGCGACAAAGAGCCGATCTTCAATACCAGTCTCGACGTGAATCGTGCCGCCAGCGTGCCGATGGAAGACAGCGTGCAGCGCATCCAGAAAACGCAGCAGCAGCCCGCGCTTCAGCCGAATCAGAATATCGACGATCCCGGACGCGGGCCAAAAATGACTTGATCTGCGAAGGCCGTAAGGCGCGATCGTCGAGCAACGCACGCACATCGTCCGCTTAGTTGTCGGGCGCATTGCATGGATCGAGCAAGCGCTTGGCCATGTATTGATCAGAGCAACCGCAGCGTTTCGGGGCGTGCACAATAACCCGTGACTTCAAACACCCCTGCGATCCGTAGGGCGGTTCTTGCACCCGCCGATCGGTGAACAACGACTTTCTTATCGGGAATGCCGCAAACATCGGGCACGGGGCTGATGCGAAGCCATTGTTTCATTCGATAGGCGGGTGCATGACCCGCCTATCGGGTTGGGCAAGACGTTTGCATTCATGCGCAGCACATGCGTTCAGTCCGTCGCACCGTAAGCGAATGTACAATCCGGTCGCGTCAAAGCCCATTACACTCGACAAGGACATCACCATGCGCTATTTCCCGCACATTATCGCATTGCTCTTCGCCGGTATCGCGACCTCTCCCGCAGCATTCGCCTGCAATGCCACACTGTCTCCGGGCGCCGATATCCAGACCGCACTCAACGGTGTCGCCACCACCGTCTGCCTCAATCCTGGCACCTATCGACCCACGAACACCCTCTACGTACCCGCCGGAAAGACGCTGAAGGGGCTGGGCGCCAACCGTGACCAAGTGGTTATCGAGTCGGCGGCCGGCAGCGGCTCGGTCATGATCTGGCCTTTCGCCGGCACGACCCTCCACAACTTCACCCTGATCAGTGCGCCGAACCGGCTGCCGACCTATGGCGTGTTCGTCAATGCGCCGGATATCGTGCTGTGGTCACTGCATGTCAAGAAAGCGCTGATCAACGTCGCGCTGATATCCGCAGCGCGTCCTCAGGTGCTGGATACGTATTTGTCTCAGCCCGGCGACCCGAACGACCGCGCCGCCAATCCCAATCTGTGGATCAGCGAAAGCACCGATGTGACCGTGTGGTACGGCGCCCTGTTCGGCGGCGGCGGCTTCGGCACTGACCCAAACGGAGCGCTCACGGGCGACGGCGAGCTCAGCGTCTATGGCTCCGATCGCGTCACGATTACCGGCACGAACTTCTTCGACTCGGGCACCAGCGCGGTCTATTTCCGCGATTGCGACAGTTGCATCATTCGCCAGACGGCGATCTACAACGCACGCGGCTTCGGTCTGGACCTGGTCGATGCGATCAACAATCCGCTCGACGGCAACGACAATCTCGTCGTCGAATACAATACGGTGAACTACAGCGGTTACGGCGGCGCCATCATCAAGCTGACCGGCGGCAACCAGGTGCGCTTCACCGGCAACAGCTTCAGCCAGAACAACACAACCGGCAACTCGGCGTGCTCGGGCATCAATATCCTCGGCACACAGGGCACCTTGACCCTGCAGTCAAATACAGTGAGCCCCGGCCCGATCAGCTGCATTGCACGCTGAACGACATCATCACCGTCACGTCGCCAGTGCGGCGACACGCACCTGGGGCTGCGTAAGCCCCGGGTGACGACCATCAGTCATCGTCGCCGGCATACCGGTGCATTCCGACATCTCTCGCCCGCTGCGCTCAACCCGGAAGGCGTACAAAGCCCGCGTGCTTGAGCACGCCCTATGACGCTGCACAGGGTGCGCGCTCGCGCACCGAATGAAAGGAAAGTGCACGCTGACCCGTGTTCTACAACGTTCTGTGGAACTCAGACCACGCGGCCCGCCCAGATCGAATGTGGGGGAATGAACCTGACTCTGAGGTTTGCTTTTCACCCAAGTCAGCGCTTGTCCGGCCGCCATCGACCCGGTAGGGTGTCCAAAAAGGGCGTTTGAACCTTCGATATGCTGACTTGGTGCGTGGCCATCTCAAGCGTTTCGAGTTGCGCGAACAGGCGGGAACCGGTGGTGAAGGAAAATCTCTGCAAGTGCGCGCGATCGCGCAATAGCCCTATCCACATGACGCCTGAGGCCTTGGCACATAAGGAGGCACCGTAATGCGCTTCAAGATCCCTTTGGTTTCGTTTTTCTCTGGTGCCGCACTCGGCGTTGCAGGCTCACTTCTCTACGTGAGCGCATTTTCCAAAACCACCGAGCCACGCGCCGCATCAGTGGCGGCGCTCTCGCGCTTCGAGACTTTCGGCGTGGCGCTGCCCACACTGGACGCTGAGCGCGCGGTGCGGGTGTATCTACCGCGTGACTACACCCGTTGCGAGGGCTGTCGCTATCCGGTGGTGTACTTCATGGATGGGCAGAACGTGTTCGATGCCGCCACCAGCTACGCGGGCGAATGGGGCGCTGACGAAGTGTTGGACGATCTACTGAAAAAGCACGACTTGGCCGTGATTGCGGTGGGCATTGATCACGGCGGTGAAGCGCGCATGCAGGAACTGAGCGTGTGGGAAAACCCCGAATTCGCGCCGGCCAAAGGCGAGGCTTATCTTGCGGATGTGATCGGCACGGTCAAGCCCGCCATCGACGCGCGTTACCGCACCCGGCCCGAGGCAGCCTCAACAACGATCGTGGGCAGCTCGATGGGTGGCCTAATGGCGCATGCGGCAGTGATGCGTCACCCCGAGGTGTTCGGCCGTGCCTTGGTGTTTTCGCCGAGCTATTGGTTCTCGCCCGCCATTGCCGAAGAAACCACGCGCTCGCCGCTCAAGGCCGGCCAGCGTGTGTACATCTACATGGGCGCTGCCGAAGGCGACAACATGATGGCCGACGCGCAAGCCATGAGCGATCGCTGGAAAGCGACGCTGCCCGAGGGCGCAGATGTCCAGTTCGTTTCGGTCGAAAACGCCAAGCACAGCGAGGATGCCTGGCGCGCTGCCCTGCCCGCTGCGCTTTGCTGGAGTTTTGCACCCATCTGCCAGCCCCATAAAGCGTAGGCTGCCCCTCCTTACGGGCTCTCTCAATAACCCGTGATTTCAAACACTCCTGCGATCCGTAGGGCGGGTCTTGCACCCGCCGATCGGTGAAACCACGACTTCTCCACCGGGAATGCCGTAAACATCGAGAACGAAGCTGGTGCGAAGCCGTTGTTTCATTCGATAGGCGGGTGCGAGACCCGCCTACGGCTTTCTACTCCGAACGGCTTTTAGTCCGCTGGACGGCGCAGCGCTGCGATATCGCGAACCAACCCTATCCCGATGCTGCTTGATCGATGGCTTGTCGCATGCGCAGTGCTGGCGATGTCTTCACCCAGTGCGTCCAGGCTGAGTTGTCCCTGACAGTCCTGCGAGACTTGGGTCCCGGCTCCGCGTCCGCCAAACACCTTGCGTACCTTGCCCAACCCGCGACGCAGCGCGTTGGGTCGAGACACTGTGCGCACGCTGTTGCAGTCACGGCTCCACACGCGCGTGACTGGACCTTCGCCAACCAGGCCTTTGCTGTTCGCGGCTTGCCACTCGGCGACGCTGGGTAAACGATATGGCTGGCCGCTTTGTTCCGCGAACCAGCGGACAAAATCCTTGGCCTCTGAATAGCTCACGCATTGGGCGACTGCGGCCGCTGCGCCAGCGTCTCCGCAACTCGCCCGTGCCCGTCCCGCAGCGCTGGCGTAGCGTGCATACAGCGTGGCACTGACCTGGGTCACGCTGACTGCGGTTCCTTTGCCGGCATAGGTGGGCGCCTTGATCACGCTGAGTTTCGGTCCGTCGGCATCGACAATGCCATCGGCACGTCTGGGTATTTGCAGGAGCAAGGCGTGCCGTTCCGCCAATCCGGTGCTCGGCGTATCCATCAGTGCAAACAGCGCCACTGCGGGCTGCGCATCGGTTCTATCGTAGGCGGCAATCGCCATATCGAATTCGGCCCGTAGCGCGCGATCGAGATTGTTCGCGACTGCAGCCCGTGTTGCCGGCGCGCTGCGCAAACGCAGGTTTGCATCCTTCCAAGGCGGGTAGCGGCGCTCGACCTCGCCCCAACGACGGGCATCGATCGCGACGAGCAGCGGTGCACGCAGTGTGTCTTCCAGCTTTGCGCGAAGAAGGTCGAAGTCGGCCTGCGCCGGAGCGGCGATCAAGCTGTCCAGCGCGTTGGGCCGGTCTGGCGGCAGCAGCCGCTCGTCAGCGATCAGCTGGCTGATTTCGGCCGCGCTCATCTGCGTTTTCGGCCACAGCGCCCACGCCCCGAGTCCGAGCACCAGACCGCCGAATACCGCCGCGAGCGCAATCTTAAGCGTGCGCGGGAGACCCGCAATGCGCGACGGCGCCTCCGGAATCCGGGTCAGTGCCGTCGTCATCTCCACCGCGCTTTGAAAGCGCTGCGCCGGTTGGCGGGCCAGCGCCTTGTTGATGAAGCCCTGCCAGTGTGCGTGCTGTTTCGGCAGGCGCGGGACTGTTTTCTCCAACTGGGCGATCGCAACCTCAAACGCGTCGACCCCCTGAAACGGCAGACTGCCGGTCAGCAGCTCGTAAGCCAACACGCCCACGCTGTACAAATCCGAGCGCGCATCGACCGGCATGCCGCGCGCCTGCTCGGGGCTCATATAGCCGGTCGAACCGACGGTCAGGCCTACCTGGGTCAGGCGTTCGCTGTTCAAGGTGCGAATGGCGACGCCAAAGTCGGCCAGCTGCGGCGTGCCGTGCTCATCGAACAGCACATTCGCCGGCTTGATGTCGCGGTGGACGATGCCCTTGCCGTGCGCATAACCCAAGGCATCGAGCAACTGGGCCAGCAGCTTGCGAATGTCCGTCGACGAAAGCGGTGAGGCACGCGCGGTCAGATCGCCCCCGGGCAGAAAAGGCATCGCGTAATACAGCGCGCCGTCGCTGCTGTGGCCGACATCGTGAATGGTCACGATGTTGGGATGGCTCAGCTCTGCGATCAGCCGGGTTTCCTGTTCGAAGCGCCCAACCGCATCCGCGCCACCGGCGTCGGCCATGCGCAACACCTTCAGCGCAACCTGTCGGCGCAGGGTGACGTGTTCGGCCACAAACACTTCGGCCATGCCGCCGCGGGCGAGATGGCGGCTGATCGTATATCCGGGAATATGCGGAGTAGAGGGCGGTGCGGCGGTCATGGCTGAATTGTACTCAGACGACCAAGCCGCAGATCCACCGACGCTGCGATCGGCAGCGTAGGGCGGGCCTTGCACCCGCCGATCGGTGAACAACGACTTCCTCACCGGGAATGCCGTAAACATGAGAACGGGGCTGATGCGAAGCCGTTGTTTCATTCGATAGGCGGGTGCGAGACCCGCCTTACGGGTTTTCTCGGGATTACCTGGGCTTCACCGCGATGGCGATCGCGGTGACGTTGCCGATTCCCAAGTTCGGCGCCGTTTCGGTCGCAGTCAGTGCCGCTGTCGTGGTCCCGCTGATTCCGTTGGTCGCGACGTACAATCCATTGTCGTCGAAGACATAAGGGCTGCTACCCCGCACTGTCCAACCCGGCAGGCTCAGCGTCTGCGGATCGTCATGCACGAATATGCAAAACGCCATGCCGAGATTGACGCCGGTGACACTGGGGCACGTGAAGCTCGATTGACTGGAGACAGTCACTCTGGCGCCACTGCCTGAAATCGGCGTGGTGGAAGTGTTGGCATTACGCAGCACGGAAAGAGTGGCGAAGTAGTACCCGTTGCTGACCGTTCCACGACTCAAGGAGTATGTGGCCGAGCCAGCGGTGCTTGCCCGCCTCCAGAACACGGCGGTGCTCTGATCGTCCATACCATCCGTGGTCGAGCATGCGGTCGACGAATTGCCCGCGACACTGCAGGACCTGATCCGAGTCCAACCACTTTGCGTCAGCGAAATCGTCGAGTTGTTGGTCGCCGTTGTCGTCACCAGAATCATCAAGTCGTTTACTTGTGTCGAGCCGGACCTTGTGATGTTGAAGGTGCTCGATGCGGCCGGCGAATTTCCGGTCGTGGTAGCGACATGAGTGATATTCGATGACAGAGCCCTGGTCGTGATCGCGCTGGGAGAAACGTCGCTCGTCCAGATCGGATTGTTCGAGGTATCGAACATCACAAGAGTGCCGTCGTTATTCACCTTCAGGCGATTGACTCTGCTGCCGCCAGTGTTCGACGTCCAGGCAGGCGACCTGCTGTGGCTTTGAACCGTCAGATTGCCATCCGATCCCAGAACGAGCCGTTTGCCATTCTGGTTTGCAGTGTTCGAAGTCCAGATCTGTGCCAGATCGGACTGCCGCTGCAGGACGAGATTGCCGTCGCTCTGGAACGTGAGCCGGTATTCCCCATTCTCGGAAGTCAGGTGCTGGCTGGGTTTCATGTATTGGTTGACGATCAGCGTGTCTGCAGCGAACACGCTTGTCGCAGCACTAAGGCCTGCGACTAGGCAAAGACTTCCCAACAATGGACGCAGCGATTTTTTTTGGCGGTTCAGCATGATCTCGTCCTATAAGATGATTTCCGGGTTTCAAAAACTAACGCTGAAAGTTAAAATTTTGTTTTCCTTGTGGCGGTTCTCCTCAGCGAGCGGTTGGATACTGTCAGTTGGCGATGTCATCGCGAGTCGCGCGCCGGTCACATCAATGGTGAATTCATTCAAATCAGCGACGCGGGATTCTGATAGCACCGCAGAGATCGGCTATGTCCTGCTTGAAACCCAC
>JBIITV010000135.1:0-12139 GCA_044340325.1 Lysobacteraceae bacterium | reverse complement strand
GCCGGCCTGAAGTCCGAGGGCATCGTCCCGATCGAACAGTTCCGTAACGACGCCGGCGAGATCGACGTCGCAATCGGCGACACCGTGAAGGTGGCGCTGGACTCACTCGAAAACGGCTTCGGCGAAACCGTCCTCTCCCGCGACAAGGCCAAGCGCGCGATGGTGTGGGACGAGCTGGAAGAAGCGCTCGAAAAGAACGAAACCATCACCGGCCGCATCAGCGGCAAAGTCAAAGGCGGTTTCACCGTCGACATCAAGGATGTCCGCGCGTTCCTGCCCGGCTCGCTGGTCGATGTGCGCCCGGTCCGCGACCCGGTGTACCTGGAAGGCAAAGAACTCGAATTCAAGCTCATCAAGCTGGATCGCAAGCGCAACAACGTGGTCGTGTCCCGCCGCGCAGTGGTCGAGAGCGAGCATTCGGAAGAGCGCGAGCAACTGCTGGAGAAGCTGGTCGAGGGCGCCAAGCTCAAGGGTGTGGTCAAGAACCTCACCGATTACGGCGCGTGCGTGGACCTCGGCGGCATCGACGGCCTGCTGCACATTACCGAGATGGCCTGGAAGCGCGTGCGCCATCCGTCCGAAGTGGTCGAAGTAGGCCAGGAGCTCGAAGTGCGCGTACTCAAGTACGACCGCGAGCGCAATCGCGTCAGCCTCGGTCTGAAGCAGTTGGGCGAAGATCCGTGGGACAACATCGCCCGTCGTTACCCGTCCAACATGCGCATGTTCGGCAAGGTCTCGAATGTCACCGATTACGGCGCGTTCGTCGAGATCGAGCCGGGCGTCGAAGGTCTGGTCCACGTCTCCGAAATGGATTGGACCAACAAGAACGTCAATCCGTCCAAGGTCGTGCAGGTCGGCGATGAAGTCGAAGTCATGATCCTCGATGTGGATGAAGAGCGTCGCCGCATTTCGCTGGGCATGAAACAGTGCTCTTCGAATCCGTGGGAAACCTTCGCCGCGATCCACAAGAAGAACGACAAGGTGTCGGGCCAGATCAAGTCGATCACCGATTTCGGCATCTTCATCGGCCTGGACGGCGGCATCGACGGTCTGATCCACCTCTCGGATCTGAGCTGGAACACCACCGGCGAAGACGTGGTCCGCAATTTCAAGAAAGGCGACAACCTCGAAGCTGTCGTGCTCGCGGTCGATCCGGAACGCGAACGCATCAGTCTTGGCGTGAAGCAGCTTGAACAGGATCCGTTCGGCCAGTTCATGGCGACCAACCCGAAGGGTACGAAGATTTCCGGCACCGTGAAGGAAGTCGACGCCAAGGGCGCGATGATCGACCTCGGCGACGGTATCGAAGGCTACGTGGGCGCGCGCGACATCAGCTACGACCGCGTCGACGACGCCAGCCAGCACCTCAAGGTCGGCGACAAGATCGAAGCGAAGCTGATCGGTATGGACCGCAAGGGTCGTACCCTGCAGCTGTCGATCAAGGCGAAGGACGAAGCCGAGACCCAGGAGGCGATGGCCGAATACAACAAGGTCTCGTCCGATGCAGCCAGCGGCACCACCAAGCTCGGTGCGCTGCTGCGTGAGCAGCTCGAAAGCCGGTCCGAGTAATTCGCGTCACGGCCTGCGGCGATCCGGGTTCCACCGGGTCGCCGCAGCATTCGTGGCTGCGGCTCCCTTTCAGGATTGCGAACGCCCATGACCAAGTCTGAATTGATCGAAATCCTGTCCCAGCGTCAGAGTCATCTGAAGGCAGACGACGTCGACCTTGCGGTCAAGTCACTGCTGGAGATGATGGGCGGTTCGCTGTCCGAAGGCGAACGGATCGAAATTCGCGGTTTCGGCAGCTTTTCGCTGCATTATCGCCCACCGCGCACAGGGCGTAATCCGAAAACAGGCGATGCCGTGGCGCTGCCCGGCAAGCATGTGCCGCATTTCAAGCCCGGCAAGGAGTTGCGCGACCGCGTCAGCGGCGTTGTTCCGCTGCCGTCGGAAGACTGAGTACCGGATAGCCCTCGGGCGATCCATCCAGGAAGCGCCCATCCGGGACGTCCGACGCGTCCGGCGGTGCTTGCGTCCCTGCTCATGGTGATCCATCGTCATCGCTCTCGATGGGGCATACACTGACCGGGTCCGAACCAGAAGTTTCCGCCCATCCTTCTACGAGTCCCGGATTCTCCATGCGTCCACTGCGTGCACTCGCCGCTCTTCTGTTCCTGATCGCAGGAATCGTACTCGGCGCGCTGAATCCGGAATCGACGAGCGTCGATCTGGGCATGCTGCGGATCGAGGCGGGGCTCGGGGTCGTACTGCTGTCCGCCTTGCTGATCGGTGTGCTGATCGGTGGATTGGCGATCACGTTTTCGGTCGTACTGCCGCTGCGCCGCGAATCGCGCCGTAATCGCAAGGCCGATACCGGGCGCAATGAATCTGAGGCGCAGCCCGTCCTGTCTTCCTTGGCGGAGCCCTGAGATGGCCTTCGTCTCCGAATGGTTCTGGTATTTTCTGCTGATTCCGCTGGCGGCGGTCATCGGATGGGTGATCGGTCGTCGCGGCGGCGAGCGTCACAGCGATCATCAGGTCAGCCGGCTCTCGACCACGTATTTCCGTGGCCTCAATTATCTCCTCAACGAACAGCCGGACAAAGCGATCGAGCTGTTTCTGCATGTCGCAGAACTGGACAAGGACACGTTCGAGACCCAGGTCGCGCTCGGTCATCTGTTCCGCCGGCGGGGCGAAGTCGACCGGGCGATACGCCTGCATCAGGGGCTGGTGCAACGGCCCGACCTCAACGATCAACAGAAAGTCCAAGCCTTGCTCGCGCTGGGTGAAGACTATATGCGCTCGGGGCTGCTCGATCGCGCCGAGACCGTATTCAACGATCTCGCCAAACTCGACGATCGCGCACCGCAGGCCTTGCGCCACCTGATCGGCATATATCAGGCAGAACGCGATTGGCAGCAGGCGATCGACAAAGCCTCGCGTTACGAAGCGGCCACCGGCGAACCGATGGGCAAGCTGATCGCGCAGTTTGAGTGCGAACTCGCCGAGCGCCATCGCGCGGCCGGCGACAGCGATCAGGCGCGGGCGGCGATCGTGCGCGCGTACGCGGCGGATTCGAATGCCGTACGGGCTGGCATGCTGGAAGGCCGGATCGAGTTCGACGCCGCGCGTTACCCTGCGGCGATCCGCGCGTACGAGCGCGCAGCCCGTCACGACCCGGATTATCTGCCCGATATCCTGCCAGCACTGCAGGTCTGTTACGAGCAGGTGGGAGATCCCAGCGGCGCGCGCAGTTTCCTCAACGAAATGTGCGAACACTATCGCGGCATCGCGCCAGTGCTGGCATTGACCCGACTGGTCGAAACCGGGGAAGGCGTGCGTGCCGCACGCGACTATCTTGCGCGGCAGCTGAAGGAACGTCCGTCGGTGCGCGGCGAGGCGGCGTTGATCGATCTGAGCCTTGCCGATCACACCGATCCTCTGGCGACCCTGCAGGACTTGAAGCACGTCACCGAGCAGTTGCTGGTCCGCAACCCGAGCTATCGATGCAAGAGCTGCGGCTTCGGTGCGCGCAGCCATCATTGGCAATGCCCAAGTTGCAAGGAATGGGGCACCGTCAAACCGTTGCTCAATTACGCAGTGGTCTGATGGATCCGCTGGTGGGAGCGATCGTCTGGTTCGTGCTGTTCGCGACGATCGGCGCTGTGGGCACATGGATCGCCAGGCGCTACGCATTGCTGCGACAGTTGCTCGACCAGCCCGGGGAGCGCCGCAGTCACCGTATCGCGACGCCTCGGGGCGGCGGTATCGCCATCGCGCTGGCGTTCCTGGTCGCGATCACAGCGATGATCCTGCGTCAACCCATCGAGATCGTGCTGCTGGCCTGCGCCGGCGTCGGGTTGATCCTGGTCGCGGGCATCGGCTGGGTCGACGATCATCGTCCGCTGTCGCCATGGTCCCGGCTGGCGGTGCATGCGATCGCTGCGGGCTGCCTGGCGGTCGGGTTCTATCTTTCCGGACGCAGCGGCAACATAGCGATGACGGTCTTCATCCTGTCACTTGTCCTGGTCAATGTGTGGAATTTCATGGACGGTATCGACGGTCTGGCCGCCAGCCAGGCAGTCCTGGTTGCGGCAGTCCTCGCTTATTCCACTGGGGGATCGCTTGCGGTTCATCTGGGGTTGGCGTTGATCGCGGCAACCTTCGGTTTCTTACCGTTCAACTTCCCCCGGGCGAACATTTTCCTGGGTGACGTGGGTAGCGGGGCACTGGGTTTTGCATTGGCGCTGCTGCTGGGTCTGTGGTTGGATACCGCTCCGTTTTCGGAGTGGCCACTGGTTTTTCTGCCGTTGAGTGCGTTCCTGCTGGATGCCGGCCTCACCTTGTCGACACGCATAATGCGCGGAGATCGCTGGTGGAGGCCGCATGTCGAGCATGCGTATCAACGCTGGTCAAGACAGGCAGGTAGTCATGTACCGGTGACTGCTGCGTATGCAGTCTGGACATTGTCGGCAGCTGGGAGTCTGGTGTGGCTCAAAAGGGAAGCGGGGGAAGTAATCACTCTGGCCTTGATGGCTTGGTTGATAATGGGTTCCGGGGTCTGGTACTGGTTGCGTCGCCGGTCCGTTCCGTCTGACGTTGAGAAGGAAACGAGCGCATGAGTACCTATAAGGATCGTCTTGGCAGCGTTTGGCCCAGGGCAGCGATCGTGCTTCACGACCTGTGCATCGTGGGCCTGTGCTGGACGGGTCTGGTGCAGTTCCGTTACGCCATGCTCGATGCGACCGCGCTGCCTTCAGTCTGGTCGACGGAAATCCTGCTCGTGCTTGTGGCGCAGGGACTGGTGTTCTGGCAGGTAGGTCTTTATCGCGGCGTCTGGCGTTTCGCCAGCGTGCCGGATCTGGTGAATATCCTGAAAGCGAGCATGTTCGGCCTGCTCGCGATCCTGTTGGTGCTCTTCATCTACAACCGGCTCGATCAGGCGCCGCGTTCGGTATTGGTGATGTATCCGTTCGTATTGAGTCTGATGCTCGGCGCGCCGCGACTGTTGTACCGGTCATGGAAAGATCATGGCCGAATCAACAGTGACAAGGCGGCCGTACGGGTGCTGATTCTGGGCGCAGGGCAGGCCGGGGAAGCGCTGGTGCGCGATCTGCGCCGCACTGGCGCGTATCAACCGGTGGGCTTTCTCGACGATGCGGGCAAGCTGCGCGGCAGCCATTTGCACGGCGTGCCGGTGCTTGGCCGGATCGACGACGTGATGAGGATCGCCCCCGAAACCGCAGCCAAGCTGCTGGTCATCGCGATGCCCTCGCTGGATGCGGACCGCATGCGCCGGGTCATCGAAGCCTGTGAGCGCACCGGATTGCCCTTCCGGATGGTGCCGCGGCTCAACGATATCCTCGAAGGCCGTTCGTTGCCCGGCGAGCTGAAGGAAGTCGCGATCGAAGACCTGCTGGGTCGCGATCCGGTCGTGCCCGATTGGAAGGCGATGCGTGACTGGCTTGGCGGGCGTAGCGTGCTGGTCACCGGTGCCGGCGGTTCGATCGGCTCGGAGCTCTGCCGGCAATGTGCGCGCCACGGCGCCAGCAGGATCGCGCTGGTGGAGATTGACGAGCTTGCGCTGACTACCACCCAGATGCGGCTGCGCCGCGATTTCCCGGAGATCCAGCTGGCGCAGGTGCTCGGCGACTGCGGCGATCCGGCGCTCATGCGACATGCGCTGGCGCTGGTGAAGCCTGATGCCGTGTTCCACGCGGCTGCCTACAAGCAAGTGCCCTTGCTCGAAGCGCAGTTGCGCGAAGCGGTGCGCAATAATGTGCTGGCCACCGAAACCGTGGCACGCGAAAGCGCAGCGGCTGGTGTCGGTACGTTCGTATTGATCTCCACCGACAAAGCCGTGGACCCGGTCAACGTGCTCGGTGCGACCAAGCGACTGGCTGAAATGCTTTGCCAGTCGCTGGCTGACCCGCGCTCGACCCGGTTCGTCACCGTCCGTTTCGGCAATGTGCTCGATTCCGCAGGCAGTGTCGTGCCGCTGTTCCGCGAACAGATCCGCAGCGGTGGCCCGGTAACGGTGACCGATGCGGACGTCACTCGGTTCTTCATGACCATTCCGGAAGCCTGTCAGCTGATTCTGCAGGCTTCCGCGATCGGTTCGCAGCAGGCGATCTACACCCTCGACATGGGCGAGCCGGTCTCGATCAGACTCCTGGCAGAACAGATGATCCGGTTGGCCGGCAAGCAGCCGGGCCGCGATATCGCGATCGTCTACACGGGTCTGCGCCCGGGCGAGAAACTCCACGAAACCCTCTTCCATGCCGACGAGCGCTACCGTCCGACTTCGCATCCGAAGATTCTGCAGGCGTCGCCTCGGCAGGTGCCGGTCGATGCCATCGCGAATGCGCTGGTGAGGATGCGCGACGCCAGCATCCGTTACGATCTGGACGCGCTGGCGGCCATGCTTCGTGAAGCGGTACCGGAGTTCGTCCCGACCGCGACCGGAAGCGATTCGCATGCGCATGCGGCGACGGTGGTAGCATTTCCGGCTCGAAACGCGCGCAGAACCTGATGCCAGCCAACCCGCCTGCACCCCGTATCCGCAAAGCGGTATTCCCGGTCGCAGGACTCGGGACCCGATTCCTGCCGGCGACCAAGACCGTCCCGAAGGAAATGCTGCCGATCGTCGACAAGCCGTTGATCCAGTACGCAGTGGACGAGGCGATCGAGGCGGGCTGCGATACCCTGATCTTCGTCACCAACCGTTACAAGCACGCGGTGGCGGATTATTTCGACAAGGCCTACGAGCTCGAACAGAAGCTGGAGAAATCCGGCAAGTGGGAACAGCTCGATCTGGTGCGCAACATCCTGCCTCCACACGTTCGCGCGGTGTTCGTCACCCAGGCCGAAGCGCTGGGGCTCGGGCACGCGGTGCTCTGCGCCAAGGCGATCGTCGGCGACGAACCGTTCGCCGTACTTCTGCCGGACGATCTGATATGGAATCGAGGCCCTGGCGCGCTCAAGCAGATGGCCGACGCTGCCGAAACCACCGGCGCGAGCGTCATCGCCGTGCAGGATGTGCCCCATGGACAGACCGGAAGCTACGGCATCGTCGCGACCGACGCTTTTTCCGGACGTTCCGCCCGGATCAGTGCCATCGTCGAGAAACCGAAACCAGAAGCGGCGCCAAGTAATCTGGCGGTTGTTGGTCGCTATGTCCTCGATGGGCGGATTTTCGAGCTGCTCGAGCGCACCGCGCCTGGCGCTGGTGGCGAGATCCAGCTCACCGACGCCATCGCAGCATTGCTGGCCGAGCGGCCGGTGCATGCCTATCGTTTTCAGGGAACGCGCTTCGATTGCGGTACGCATCTGGGACTGATCGAAGCGACGATCCGCTACGCGCTGGATCACGAAACGCTGAGCGATGCCGCGCGCGGCATGATGAAAAATGCGCTCAGCGAGCTTGGTGTCGTCGATCTCGAATGATGCCCGTGCTGTCCGCATCGTTGCCGCAATCCACTCTGCAGTGACCTCAGCGAACGCGGTCTTCGTTGCTCTCCAGACCGAGATGTGACGCGAACCTGTTGTTCCGGTCGCGCTGCGGCCCGCACACGGTCGATGACACAGACCTGACCCGGCAGGGGGGTCTGAGCGAATCCAGGCAGGTCGATCGCGTGTGCAGCCGCAGTCCTGTCGGGGCATCATGCCGAATTCGGAGCCGGGGCTTGCGCGATCGGGCGGCGGGTGGGCTATGCTCCTCAGGAAAGGGTTGGGCCGATAGCGGTCCGACCGACATGCTGGCCAGGACGCCGACAAGTTCATTGTTTCGCCGAAATACCGGGGGCGGCCGCGAATGAGTGAAGCTACGGCGCACAGCGCGGCGCCGCCACGACAGATGGGGGGAGCGGCGCGCTGGTCCCTGGTGACGATCCTGATCGTCGCGCTCTGGATGGGGACTTACTATGCGGCGCGGATGCTCGAGTACGAGTCCTTCGCGAGCCTCTGGTTCCCGCCGACGGCGGTGAGCTTCGCGGCATTCGCGGTCCTGCGCTGGCGTGCTTGGCCCGCACTGATCATCGCCAATGTGCTCGGCGCCGTGGCAACCTTCCATCGTGAAGGAATGTCGCCGGTTGCCGGCAATATTCTGTTCGATGGTGTGTTGTTCGCGCTGGCGCACTGCGTCGCCTATTGGTTTGCGGCTGAGGCAACCCTGCATTCGATTCCGCGTACGACCGCACCGTCGATGGCGCGCACCGTTGTCGCCTTCCTGTTGGGGGGCATGATTGCGGCGGTGATCGCATCGATCGGAGGGGCCTGGGTCACGACGTTCGTCGGTCTGGTGCCGCAGAACGACATGTGGCCGCTCGTCTTGCCGTGGCTGATCGGCGACTATGCCGGCCTGGTCGCCATCGGGCCGATGCTGGTGCTCGCTCTGCGCGGTTTATCGACCCGCATCGGTATTTCCACGCCGCACCGGTTGTACGCTTTCGACGATCTGCCCCGGCCGCAGGCCAGCCCCGGCCCGTTCGTACTCAAGCTGCTGTTGGTCCTGGGCGCCGCGATCCTGTCGCTGCTGGCGATCGCCCAGGCGCCGCATAACGAGCCGCTGCTGTTCATCGTATTCATCGCAATCGTGCTGCAGCTGTGGATCGTGCACACCCAAGGCGTCACCGAATCGCTGATCTCGATCGCGCTGTTCAGCGCGACCCTGGTCGTGCTGGTCTACGCGCTCGGACTCGGTGTGCACGCGTTGACCCTTCAATTCGCGATGATCACGCTTTCCGCCGGCAGTTACTTCGGCCTGGCGGTGCCGATGCTGTACGCCGACAACGCCCAGCTTCGCCGATTGTTGATCCACGACGCGCTTACCGGCGCTTATAACCGTCACTTCTTCGTCGAGCTTTCGCAGCAGGCGATCCGACAATCCCGGATCCGTGCGCAACCGGTGTCGATGCTGATGATCGATCTGGACAATCTCAAGCTCATCAACGATCGCCACGGCCATGCTGCAGGAGATCAGGCGCTTTCGCAGATCGTGCGCATCTGCCACCGGTCGCTCACCGGCAACGATCTGCTGGGGCGGCTGGGAGGAGACGAATTCTGCGCCTTGTTGCCTGGACTCGATCACGTGGCTGCGGCCAATGCTGCCGGGAATCTGATCGATGCGGTCCGCGCCGAGGCGTATGTGTTTTCCAGCGAACTCAAGCCCAGTCTCAGCATCGGCATCGCGACGACCCTGAGCGACGCCGACGATTACGAAAGCCTCTGGTTGCGCGCGGATTCCGCACTGTATGTGGCCAAACGCAGCGGCCGCAACCAGATCGCCCAGGAAGAGATCGTGGAGCAGGAATAGGACCCACTGGGCTGTTGTAACCGATAGAACGGGGCGCGAATGTTCGCGCCCCGTTTGCGTCAGTCCATCCTTCCAGTCGAAGACTCAGAGCGCTTCGAAAATGCCCGCCGCGCCCATGCCGGTACCGATGCACATCGTGACCATGCCGTATTTCTGCTGGCGACGGCGCAGACCATGCACGAGGGTCGCAGTGCGGATCGCGCCGGTCGCACCGAGCGGATGCCCCAGTGCGATCGCGCCGCCCAGTGGATTGACCTTCGATGGGTCGATTCCGCAGGTCCGGATCACCGCCAGCGCCTGCGCGGCGAAGGCTTCGTTGAGTTCGATCCAATCGAGTTGATCCTGGGTGAGTCCAGCCTGCTTGAGCGCCTTGGGAATCGCGGCGATCGGGCCGATGCCCATCACTTCCGGGCGAACGCCGGCGACCGAGAAGCTGACGAAGCGGGCCAGCGGGGTCAGGCCGTAGTCCTTGATCGCCTGTTCCGAGGCCAGCAGCACAGCGCCGGCGCCGTCGCTCATCTGTGAGCTGTTGCCGGCGGTGACAGTGCCGCCGAACTGGCCGTTGCGGAACACCGGCTTGAGCTTGGTCAGACCTTCGATCGAGGAGTCCGGGCGGGGGCCTTCGTCGTTCTCGACCAGCGCTTTCTTCAGGCGCACGGCATTGCCCGCGAGATCGGGGATGCGCGAAACGACTTCATAGGGCGAAATCTCGCTACGGAACTCGCCGGCCTGAATCGCAGCGATGGCTTTCTGGTGCGAGGCGAGGGCGAAAGCGTCCTGGTCTTCGCGGGATACTTTCCATTCCTCGGCGACTTTCTCTGCGGTGATGCCCATGCCGTAGGCGATGGCGACGTGATCGTTGTCGAACACGCTCGGCGCCATCGCCACTTTGTTGCCCATCATCGGCACCATCGACATAGATTCGGTGCCGCCGGCGAGCATCAGGTCGGCATTGCCGAGGCGGATCTGATCGGCGGCCATCGCCACGGCCTGCAGACCGGATGAGCAGAAACGGTTGATGGTCTGCGCTGCGATGGTGTTCGGCAGCCCGGCCAGCAGCACGCCGATGCGCGCCACGTTCATGCCTTGCTCGCCCTCGGGCATGGCGCAGCCGATGATCGCGTCGTCGATACGGCCGAGGTCGATTCCCGGCGCCTGCGCGACGACGCTGCGCAGCACGTGCGCCAGCATGTCGTCGGGGCGGGTGTTGCGGAATACGCCTTTGGGCGCCTTGCCGACCGGCGTGCGGGTGGCGGCGACGATGTAGGCGTCCTGGACTTGTTTGTTCATTGCATGACTCCGAATGTCGTACGAGTGTCGTCGGGAGGCGTGACTCCCAAGACATGGATGTCTTGGCGCCGGGAGCCGCGAAGCGGATCCCGGCGGCGTCGAGCGAAAACCACGCTTTTCGCCCGACGCGCGGGGACGGTGGCAGGGTGCCCCGTTCCCGGCATCGGTCAGTTCCTCAACGGTTTCCCGGTCTCGAGCATGTGCTTGATCCGGGCCTGGGTCTTCGGCATCTGCGCCAGCGCGACGAAATGTTCACGCTCCAGGCGGATCAGCCATTCCTCGTCCACGAGTGCGCCGCGATCCACGTTGCCGCCGCACATCACGGTCGCGATGCGGGTGGCGATCTCGGCATCGTGCTCTGAGATGAACCGGCCTTCGAGCATGTTCGCCAACATCATCTTGAAGGTGGCGATGCCGACATCGCCGGCTACAGCGATTCGGCGCGCCGGCATCGGCGGCCGGTAGCCGGTTTCGGCCAGGGCCAGCGCCTGCTGCTTGGCGATGTGCAGCAGTTCATGCGCATGGAAAGCGATGATGTCGTTCTGGCGCAGCAGACCGAGTTCCTTCGCTTCGACGGCCGACGTCGATGCTTTCGCCATGGCGACCGCTTCGAACACCGGCTTGAGCTGGGCGAATACATCGCCGCCCGGACCTGCTGCCTGCGATGCCCGCACCGCGAACTCCTTCAGGCCGCCGCCGGCCGGCAGCAGGCCGACGCCGGCTTCCACCAGACCGATGTAGCTTTCGAGATGGGCCACGGTGCGCGCGGTGTGCATCTGGAATTCGCAGCCGCCACCAAGTGCCAGGCCGCGAACTGCGCCGACCACCGGCACCAGCGAGTACTTGATGCGCTGGCTGGTCGCCTGGAAATTCGCGACCATCGCCTCGAAGCCTTTCACATCACCCGACTGCAGCAGGCCGAGCGCGCCGGAGAGATCCGCGCCAGCCGAGAACGGTTCCTTCGGCTGCCAGATCACCATGCCGCGGAAGTCGCGTTCGGCGATGCCGATCGCTTCCTGCAGGCCGTTGAGGACATGGTCGTTGACGGTATGCATCTTGGTCTTGAACGAAGCCACCGCGATACCGTCGCCGTCGTGCCACAGACGCACGCCGTCGTTCTCGAAGACGGTTTCGCCGGGAGCGAAGCGCTCGCCGAGCACTGGATCGGGAAAACGCTGACGTTTGTAGACGGCGAGGGCGGAGCGGGGCAGATTGGCGCCCTTGCCCGGGCTGAAGCTGCCGTCGGCCGCATGCACGCCGTCGCGGCCGTCCAGCACCCAGGCGGGCAGGGCTGCACTGCTCATTGTCTTGCCGGCGGCGATATCGTCGGCGATCCACTGCGCGATCTGCTTCCAGCCTGCGGCCTGCCAGGTCTCGAACGGGCCCAGCGACCAGCCGTAGCCCCAGCGGATCGCCAGATCCACGTCGCGCGCGGTGTCGGCGATATCGGCCAGATGGTAGGCGCTGTAGTGGAACAGGTCGCGGAACGTCGCCCAGAGGAACTGGGAGTGCGGATGTGCGCTTTCGCGCTGTCTG
>JBIITV010000249.1:0-3053 GCA_044340325.1 Lysobacteraceae bacterium | reverse complement strand
ATTTACGGTGCGACCGGCAGTCTGGATCTGGCCGCCATTCACGAGGCGACCACCTCCACGACGATCCTGCTCACCGGCATGGTCTTTCTGGTGGCCGGTATCGCGTTCAAGTTCGGCGCCGCCCCCTTTCACATGTGGCTGCCGGACGTGTATCACGGTGCGCCGACGCCGATCACCCTGTTCATCGGTGCCGCACCGAAGCTCGCTGCCTTCGCGATGGCTTACCGCCTGCTCGAAGCCGGCCTCGGCCCGCTGGATGAGCAGTGGCGCGTACTGCTTTCGGGACTGGCGGCGCTGTCGCTGGTGGTCGGTAATCTGATCGCGCTGGCGCAGACCAATCTCAAGCGCATGCTCGCCTATTCGACGGTATCGCACGTCGGTTTCCTGCTGATGGGACTGGCCGGCGGCAGCGCGGTCGGCTACGCGGCAGGCATGTTTTATGCCATCAGTTATGCCCTGATGGCGGCGGCGGGATTCGGCATGATCGTGATGCTGTCGCGGCGCGGTTTCGAAGCCGATCAAATCGATGATTTCAAGGGCCTGAACGCACGCAGTCCGTGGATGGCAGGCCTGGTGCTGTGCGTGATGGCTTCGCTGGCCGGCGTGCCGCCGTTCCTCGGTTTCTGGGCCAAGCTCGCGGTGCTGCGCGCAGCGTGGGAAGGCGATCAGGTCTGGCTGGTGATCGTCGGCATCGTGTTCGCGGTGATCGGTGCGTTCTATTACCTGCGAGTGATTCGCGCCATGTATTTCGACGAGCCCGAAGGCGAACCGATGACCCAGCGCGACGATCTTTCGCTGCGGGTCGTATTCGCGGTCAATGCGCTGTCGCTGGCGGTCCTCGGTGTCGCCTGGAATCCGATCATGGCCTGGTGCCAGAAGGCCTTCGTCTAGCCGGGATCCGACGCGCGCAAACATGTCGCGCGCGCCGAGCCCCCTGGAAACACGCCTTCCATGGCTTGCATTTTTATGGCCGTATCACCATAATTCCGCTTCTGATGCGGGGTGGAGCAGTCTGGCAGCTCGTCGGGCTCATAACCCGAAGGTCGCAGGTTCAAATCCTGCCCCCGCTACCAGCTTTTCTCGTTCGGAAGTCGCCGGGTTTCAGGGCGATGGAAGAGCAGGGAAGTCGGGCTTGGTCGAAGCATGAGCTGCGCTTCGACGCCGAAATCCAGCGGTATTGGACAAGGGGCCCGCAAGGCCCCTTTTTCTTTCCGGGAATTTTATGGCGGACAAGGCCACCGACATCTCGAATCTGCTGTCGCCGACTGTACAAGCCTTGGGTCTTGAGTTGCTCGGCGTCGAGTACCTGCCTTCGCCGGGCGGGGCGTTATTGCGGCTTTACATCGATATCCCACAGTCGCCCGGGAACGATACCGGCGACGATGGCGCCGCCCCTCGAATGGTCGGGATCGAGGATTGCGAGTCGGTCAGCCGTGAGGTGTCCGCCCAGCTCGACGTGGAGGATCCGATCAGCGGTCACTACACGCTGGAAGTGTCTTCTCCGGGCGTCGATCGTCCGCTGTTCACCCCGGCGCAGTTCGCGCGCTTCCTCGGCGAGCAGGTCAAGATCGTTTTGAAGCTGCCGCAGGACGGGCGCCGCAGGCTGCAGGGGCGGATTGTTGCTGCTGAGGGCGAACGGATCGACATCGAGCTCGATGCGATGCCCGAACCTCAGCGCGTTGCGGTAGCTTTCGACAACATCGAGAAGGCGCGACTTGTACCGGATTGGGCCGCGCTGGGCTTCGGTCCGGCGAAGCCCGAGAAGCCAGCAGGATCGGGAAAGAAATCTCCGGGAAAGAAATCCGCTCGGAAGAAAACCGCTCGGAAGAAAACCGCCGCAAAAAAATCTGGGGGCGAGAAATCAATGGACAAACCAGATGGCGGGCGACCTTCAGGCAGTTGAACCACATTCCCGCGCTTCGTTCGCGAAGCGCTCGGGCGGGGACGCGGTCACGCGGTCTTCGCTTCCAATCAAGACACGGCATTCAAGCTTTAGAGGCGTAACAGAATGAGTAAGGAACTCCTGCTGGTCGTTGACGCGGTCGCCAATGAAAAGGGCGTGCCGGAGTCGGTCATCATCGAAGCCCTCGAGGCTGCGCTGGCGACGGCGGCCAAGAAGCGCTACCACGAACAGGACGTGCTGACCCGCGTGTCCATCAATCCCAAGGACGGCAGCTACGAGACTTTCCGTCGCTGGGAAGTCGTCGCCGACGACGTGGTGATGGAATCGCCGGACCGCCAGACCCGCCTGATGGATGCCATCGACGAAGTCGAAGGCGTGGAAGTCGGCGATTACATCGAAGAGCAGATCGAGAACCCCGAATTCGGCCGCATCGCCGCGCAGGCAGCGAAGCAGGTCATCGTGCAACGCGTCCGCGAAGCCGAGCGCAATCAGGTCGTCGACGGGTGGAAAGACCGCGTCGGAGAACTGGTCACGGGCATCGTCAAGCGCGTCGAGCGGGGCAACGTCTATGTCGACCTCGGCGGCAACGCCGAAGCCTTCATCCCGAAGGACAAGGCGATCCCGCGCGACGTCGTGCGCGCCGGCGACCGCGTCCGCGGTTACCTGTTCGACGTGCGCAGCGAGCCGCGTGGCCCTCAGTTGTTCATCAGTCGCGCCGCGCCCGAATTCATGATGGAGCTGTTCAAGCTCGAAGTGCCGGAAGTGGGTCAGGGCCTGGTCGAGATCAAGGCCTGCGCCCGCGATCCGGGCGACCGCGCCAAGATCGCCGTGATAGCTTACGACACCCGCACCGATCCGATCGGCGCCTGCATCGGCATGCGCGGTTCGCGCGTGCAGGCGGTATCGAACGAACTGAACGGCGAGCGCGTGGATATCGTGCTGTGGTCCGACAACCCGGCCCAGTTCGTGATCAATGCGATGGCGCCGGCCGAAGTGCAGTCGATCATCGTCGACGAAGAGAAGCACTCGATGGATCTGGCGGTCGCCGAAGAGCGTCTGGCCCAGGCGATCGGCAAGGGCGGCCAGAATGTGCGCCTCGCCAGCCGGTTGACCGGTTGGCAGCTGAACGTGATGACCGCCGATCAGGTCC